>JBEICB010000100.1:0-17978 GCA_040373655.1 Pirellula sp.
TAGCACAATGTTCTTCTTGCGTTTCAGCTGCCTAATTATGCGGTCAAGCTTGGGCTCGGACATGAACAGGTCTTTGAGCGCATGCTGCTTGGTGTATTCAATCCGCTTGGGTGGAGTCGGTCCTGGCCCTGGCTCGTCTTCGCTAAGACCAGGCACTCCCGGATAAAAACTAGTAACAAGCTCGATAAACTCGGCTTTACTCGACATGTTTGTTAGAGTCTGCAATGGCAACTGAATGCCCTCCGGTACTGTGACCTCATCCCTGCATTCCCACTTCACCGGTAATACGTGCTTAAAGAACTCACGGGAGTCATCGAAGGAGTAATCGCCACCGACAATTCCCCAGCCGCAAACCTTGTAAAGCCCCTTTTTTGCAAAGACAACGTCACCTGGCTTCATACTGTAGGAAAAATTCCAGAGCATGTTCGCGACTGACTTCGGCGATATCCCTGGGTAGGTCTTTCCAATCCGTTCGCAAAGTTCGTCGTAAGTTGAATAGTTGTTAAGATCGCCGACTTCGTCCCAACCGATCGGAGCGATGCCACCCTGAAACGATTCGTCCCAAAGTGATGCCTTCTCCCCGGGAGCGAAAAGCCAATAAGCGATATCACTTGCGGCGCGTTCTGCCAACCCCATTCGTAGCGAGCGTTTCCTAGCTCGTAGGTCCATGACCACTTCGAAAAGTGATGGCAAATTGCTGTCGGAATAAGGACTAGCTTCCCAAGTACTGAAGATCTCGGATACTCGCGATGCAGATTTCTCCAAATCGGAAATCAGCGACTCATAGTTTGATTTAAACCATTCCAGAGACACCCAACCAAGGCAGTATTTCGAGTTGTTCTCTGGATCGGAAAAAGTATACGAGCGATCTATGCTTACAACAGCAGAATGGGTCTCCGGCACAAGTACTTGGACGCTCGTATCAAATTTGCGTTTTCGAAAGCTGAACACCGCCCATCGGCCGTAGCATAATCTCAGCACTCCGCCAGTTTTGCCGCGCTCCGAAAAACTAAGCACGAGGCAAGGGTCATTTGCTTCGGCACTCAGAAACGCGATCGTATCGCGAAAGTAGTCAAGAATCTGATTGGCTTGCGTTTCATCTGAGAAAAGTCGATTAAACGGGGAAGCGAGCCCGCTATCGTCATCTTCTGTGTCATCTGGAGGGGCTACTTCGCCACCGCCCAGGCTTTCTAAATGTGCCTTGTGTGAAAACTCCCATATCGGAACGTCAAACGTAGACTTAGCCGCTTCAAGCCATTCAACATAGCTCGCCCCATCTGCTGGATTTAGCGTAACCCCATTTTCCTTGATAAGGCTCGCGTTCTTCTTATCGAACGAAAGCCATCGCTCGGGGCGAGTCCAGAACATGCCCATCGTGAGGTAAGCCAGGCCAATACCGCGTAACGCTTTACATTGGTCGAATTGCTCGACGCTAAGTTGCTCCGCCTCGGAGAGGTTTAGTACATGAACGAAGAACTTCCAAAGTGTAGGGACGTGCTGAGACTCACGATGGAACTTGAACGGCATGAACCAGCTTTTCTGGGAATTGACCAGTGGCAGGCCCGCAAAGTCTGTGGGCAACGGTGCAGCCAAGTTCCATTCTTGTTTCAGAAAACCGAAGAGCGCAACTCGATTCGCTACCGTAACGCTTCGATTAAAAATCCCAAGAAATGTAAACGGGTCCAATTCTTCGAGTTGGAATTCATTGCCATTTGCATCCTGGTCAAGGTACGCAGAGACCTTCAATTCCTCTCTCTTCATCCGAACCATAAGCTCCACTAGGGACGAATTGGTGAACTGAAACTCTGAGAGTTTCTGCACGATCTCTGATAGGATTGGTCGCCAAGTGAACATGGATATCCTTATTATTCTTTCGGGAGTGACAAATGCATCTGCTTGACGACGCCGCCATCGAACTGGAATTCTTCACCCAGTAGCTCGATAAGCTGGTCCGCAGTTAGCGACTGTAAGTCATAGGTCTTTTCAAGTTGTCGTATGCGCACCGGCAATCGATGAGCAAGGTTTCCTGCGGTGACTTTGGCGAAATTCGTTACTCCCGGTCTAGCTCGCCCTATCGATTCGTCCCAATACAAGCGATCAAGTACCTCAAAAAAGCAGGGGATACGTGTCAAATAAAGGCGCTTGATGACTTCGGACGTAAATTTATCCAGTGACGAAATGCTGCTGTCGAGCATTAGTCGGTTGTGGCTCGGCGCAATATCTAGGATTCGCCACGACACAAACAAGAGGTGACGGTAGAAGTGTCGGCTACTCTTCGGTTCGAAGATGTACGTGTAGTCGTTTCGGACTTTCCTTTCACCTGATTGCTTAGGGCAAACAACATCAAAGTAGAAAAGCGAAAGCCAGCTCCATAAACCAGCATCGTTAAGTAAGTCCTGCTTTGAGAGACCACCGAACAACTTGTTGAGGTAAACGGCGGCCTCTCTTTTGGTCGCAAAGCTTATCAAATCAATGTCGATTTTCGGCGAGTGAACATAAGTAAACTCGCTGTTCGTAAGTAGATCGGTCGAAATATCTGACTTGGGACCTTCCCTGCAAATTGCAAGTGCTTCGCGAAACGTTTCGATTCCTTTGTTGTTAAATCTTCGAAGTTCCATACTAGTCACCTGCCGAATCTGATCGTGTTACAGCCAGAGCATATTTGTCTCGCAGCGAATGCATTTGGCAGAAACCTGCGACAACTTGCTCGATCCAATCATCCTTCGTTTCTTCGTCATCTGGGGATGGTGGCTTTTCACGTGCAGGGTGTAGATTTTTCCCGAATGCCAGCCAAAGGTATGGCCATCTGTCGTCGGCCTCTTCCATATCGATGTTCTGCTCAATTGCTCTTGCAAGTATCTGCCGAATAACCTCTGGATAGACTAGCGAATAGATCATCGGATCAGATCGCATTCGCTCTGACAGACCGTCGACAGATTCGTTTACCAAGAGGTATACGTCATGCTCTCGGAAGTCGAGTTGCCAAAGTTGTTGTCCAAGAGGAACTGACTCGACTGGCAATATTCCACGTCTGCCAGTTTCGGTCTGTTTTCCGGTTTCAATTGGTCGTATGTTCTCGGCTACGCCAAGTAACCGACCAATCTTCTCCGAAGGATCAATCACCTTCAGTGAGAAGAACACGTTCTGACCAATAATGCCGTCCAGCGGAATATCACGTGGCAGCGATAAACTACCAACGGTGCCACAACCAAATCTCTTCACGACAGGCGACCCGGCGCACATGGCCTCCATGACGACAATTGCATCTTGCGGCCAGCCAGTCTCTGAAAGTTCTATACTTGCGGAAAAACGCCGAGGTTGCCCATCTTGGACCGAAATCGCAACGCAGTCTCGAGCAATTCGTTTTCTGCCTAGTGAATTGATACGCTTAATCATGCGTCACCGTTTTCCTCTTCTCCATTAGTCTCATCTATTCGAACGAACAGATCTCGATTGATATCGAATCCCGTTGCCGTCACTTGAAAATCTGGCTTGATGACTTCAATCTCCATGATGTTTCCTGTCCGTGCCTTTACGTTTACCCCGTTCCCCGTGAACTGCAGGCGGCTGTTATTTTCCCTGAAATCAAAATCGAATTTGCTCCATGCTTTAAGTGGATTCCCACTCGGAAGATCGTATGCAACGGAAACTCGAAGAACACTTCCGACTTCCGTCGGTGGAGTTCCTGAGTCGGCGATCGTAAAGCCACCAGGTTTGCCGTTCAGTCGATACCAACGCGGTGTCGGCGGTGGTGGAGTAAACGTTGGCTTATCACCTGGTTCTCCTGGCTTCTTAGGACGCCTATTGCCTTGCGGCGCTAGTGTTTGGTCGATTGAGAAAAAGTCGCTCAGCAAATCGAAGTCGGGGGCGTTCGATTTCGGGGTTAAAAGTTCATTGAGTGAATCGAGAATATTGCTGAAGAAAGTCACCCGCCCCTTCCATGTTTTCCAGACACGGTTTGGACGCTCGTCATTCGAAGTATCCCAAGTCGTATGCGCCGGTCCCTCCGTATCGCCAAGCAGTGATGCAAGCGCCCCTGGTTCAACTACAACCAACCCTCTGACTCCGCGAACGGACCGTTTGGTATTGAGTTTGGTGATCGTCATGCCCTCTCGGACGTAATAGCTTTCGTAACGATCCGAAGTGCCAGTGCGTTGCAGAAACGCTAGGAGCTCGCCAGTTTCAGCGCTGCCCGATTTGCGTGGCAGCAACGATTTAACCCGTACAGCAACAATCTTTTCTGCCAGATACTTTCGTCGAATGATATCCATCGTCTCTGTATCGAAGCTCGATTCATCAAGAGTCGGTAATCGTGACTGTCCCAGCAATTTGGTCACATGACAATTTGGGATCTCTTTAAGGCAATCCTTGGCAAACTTGATCGGGGGAGCAGACGCCAATTTTAGGGTGACTTTGCCATTCCATCTGAGCTCATCACAAATCGAAACAATCGTAGTGGAGTCGACTCGCCATTCTTGACGTTGTCCTGAGGGTGCCGGTCCTGATACATCAACGACCAACTCTCCATTGATGATTGGCAGAAAGAAGTTTACTACCACCAAGCGCAAGAGACTTTCGGCTCGAAGTTCATCGGCTACATACGGCACGACGACCGACAAGCCCGGTTCTTGGTTTCGAGTGAGTTTCCATTCGCGGCGAAACTTCTTTAGTTCATTCGAATTTTCAATCGCAAGCGGCGTTCCAGCATTTCCGGCCCCAGAACACCAAAATCCTTCTGGTGCATACTCGCCGTCTTGATGGCGGTGGATCTTGAGTACAGCTTGGCCCATTAGCAATTCGCGATTGTCGATTTTGCGAACGGTAAGGCCGAACATACATCCGACGCGACTTGCGGCGCGATAAACAGTTTTTCCCAACCCCCAACGTCCGAGATCATCGCCGGTCTTGCCACTGCGACCAATGTTGCGCCAAAACCAGAAGAAGTCCTGTCGTTCTTTTAGCCCCTTGGGTGGATCCGTTATAAGGTTGGGATCGCCTGCCAGTCCACTGGTACCAAAATCTTCGCAAACCAAGAACCCGTTTGGTAGTTCAGGCACACCCTCCGAGAAACCGACTTCCCTAAACTCCAACGCAGGCTCTAATCTCGAGAAGTAGTGAGCTTGACGTTCTCGGGCCGGCAATTCACTGTTCGAGTGCAATGCAAATCTCACTCGCACGGGCTCTTCCCGATGCCCAGCGTCAAGCGAGTTCTGAATTACCTCGCGAACAAGAGCATCTGTTCCGGCGTACTCACCTTCGCCAGCTTGCTCTGTTTTGAAAAGCTCTGTTTCATTTGGATCGCGTCGCACTGACGCCGCCGATACAGGTGAGAATATCCAAGTTGTCATGCTATCCTAGGCTCGGTTGGATTCACTCAAAAGGGGTTGTATTTTGATCACATTCAGGGGGAGGTTCAACATACTCCGTTTGCGGAATGTCTTCAGGATCAGCAATGGCGTGGATTTCTTCAGCGACCTCGTGCTCTTCGACCATATCCGGGAGATTTTCCCTTAGTTCCGCGTCCAACTCTGAATCCTGATTAGGATCCAATCGCGATAAGAAAACCTGCAGTTTCTCCTCGGCTCGAGCTTGTATTTGCCGAATTCGCTCTCTTGTAACGCCAAATAACCCGGCCACTTCTTCAAGCGTATGCTCCTGACAATCAATTCCATAGCGATAGTGCAATATCTCTTGCTCGCGCTGATTCAGGCGTGCAATGCCCGCACCAACAAGTTGTCGAAGCTCTTTTGATAGGAGTTCGTCGACCGGAGAATTCCGCTTTTCCCGAATTGAAACCAGCGAATCCCATTCGTCCAACTCGAGGTCGCTAAACGTTTTTAATTCCCTGACTCGTTGATAAGTAATCCAATCGCGGACGGAGACATTATTATTCTTACAGGACCGATAGAGTCGATCGCGCGCAGCGGGCAATCCAAACGATGCCAGAAGACGCCGCTCCGTAAACTGCATTTTGTATAGCGGCCAGAACACATGCACCGGGAAACGGACAAGATATGCAGTATTTAAACCATGGCGCTGGCAACAAGCTCGTAGCCAATAACTTGCAATAGTCGAAAACTGCAAGCCACGAACGGGATCGTATCGCTTCGCAGCCTGTATGAGCCCAATACAGGCGATTTGAAACGCATCATCTTCTTCCATCCCAAACCAGTGGAATAGCATTCGAGATGCTCGCTTGGCCAAACGCAAATGAAACTCACAAAAACGGTCAAACGCTCCAGGCTCGCCTGCTCGCATCGCAACCGCAAGTTCATCAGATTGCTTTGCGTAGAAAGGCAGTCGAGCAAACATCTCTTGCTCGGGCACTACGTCGAGAGCGAGACGCGTTCGCTCCATAGCATTTACAAGTGTTGCATTCTCTTCATCATCCAATGTAAACCGAAGGTTACTTATCCGTTCGAGTAATGGCCTTGGTGGCTGAAACGAGAGGAAAGGATGCTCTCGATGTCGAATCTTTCGTCCGTCGATCTGATGAATTGCCCATTGCCACACTTGCTTTTGCGGTTCTTCCGAGTGGTAAACAATAATGTGCTCGTGGTGCTGGCGAATGAGCTGCTTCTGAATGCGGCGAAGAAGACCGCGGTTTGCTAAGGAAGTGCGATGTAATTTGCAGCTGAATACTCGCAGGCCACGCTTTTCGGCGACCGACTCGAGCTGAATACGCTGGTCCTGAATCTCCAGCTCTTGCGATGAACTGAAGTTGTCCCAGCCAAGATCATCAATGAACATCTCTTTGAATCGATGCTGTTTGATGCACTCTTCGAGGTTTAGGGAGATCACTCACTCACCCTCCCCGTGACTGAATCGATCTGGATGATTCTCGCGCCGCTGGCGACAAGTCGCTTACATCCAACGTCCAAGCAATCAACCACTCTTCCGTTTCGTAGAAGCGACAGAGCAAACTCCTCGGTTCGGCTACCCTCGGCCGCATGAGTGACAATAATATGCTCTGCGAGATCTGCGACTAACTGATTACGTTGTTGACTGGAGCTGGATGAGTTGGAACGAATCGCTGGTGGCAATGAAGACACTATCGCTAGGCGTCCAGATTCAATCGCTGACTTGAACATTCGAGGGATGCGATAGCGAGCAAGGCTACGTGCTGGACATAAACAGATTCTGCATTTCCCATCAAGTAGAATCTCGAGAAAGCCCTTTTCCATAGCGGAATGAAAGCCGCTTATGATCACCCGATTCGGGTCCTCCGCTAGATCACCTATCCATTTCGTCGCTCTTAAGATCGCATCGCCAGTGCATCGCGATGAACAGAAAATGGCCGTCACGGAACAGGACAGAAGCGAGGTGTTGCCAACGACATCCAAAAAAACATCGTTACCCGAAGCCAATCGTAGAGGCCACTTGCGATCGCTTGGCAGAAGTCGGCAACAGTCAAAGTACGATGCTGACTCATCAGTGGTCGGTAATCGGTTGCTGGATTTGGGCGTTTTCACACGACGGCTACCTTATATCTTGTTTATGACTTGAGACCAAATCTATGACTGTGCATCATCCCGGCCGGCATGACGGTCTTCCCTTAGGAAAACCAGTAGTCGATCACGTGGGATTTCGTAGGCATCCAATAAGTTGCGAATCACATCGCGGAGACCATTCGCCGACAAGTTGATCTCCGTATAGATTCCTTCCTTCAACCGACTCGGACTGCGTAGCTCGCTAGGATCGGCTGTAAACTGTCGATGCCCGCGACTTGAAACAAACTTATCGTGATCGAATAAGCCGCGAAACAACTCACCATTACGCCTAACCAACGCCACGCAGACTATTTCGTATAGTCGACGCCAAGTGGTGATTCCGGTGGTCGCAGCGCCGTCAAGGATAAATCCGTGAGGGCGTTTGAATGTGAAGTCTTCGTCGATCGAATGCGGCTGCTCACGATTGAGCTGCTCAATGATTCGTTGGTTGCTTTGAGAATCGTCATCGCCCGACTCCTCTTCAACCGCCAAGTCTACTCGGGTGAACTTCTGAACGATCTGGGAAAGTTCTGAGGATAAAGCATCAAACGCAGCAAGCTTGGAGTTGTACGCACGCTTGAACTCGACACCCTCTTCCAATGCATCGGAATCGTTGTGGTCGATCGAAAGCCAGATCTCGTCTGACAGTGCCAAGAGATTCTCTTGGACCGCCTCTAAGTCTCGCAGAATTTGAAGCGTTCGCTCGGTCATGCGCGTCTGCCAAAGTAAAGGGAATAAGGTGTTAGGGGAAACAAGAGAATACGCATCGTGGGTTTACGGCGTTCCGTCAAGTTCTTTTCCAATCAGGTTAGAAAAGAAGTCATCGAGATTTACAGTGGGACAATCCTCCAGCCTATCGGTATCGTCATGATCGAAAGAGAGCCAGATCTCATCGGACAGCGATATCAAGTTCTTTCGAACCGCCTCCAAATTACGCCGAATCACAAGAGTACATTCAGTCATCTAGTTCATCCGCTCCAATGCGAAACTTAAGATCGTATGATTTGATGAAGTCACATTCCGCATCAGTTAAACCGAGGTAGTTCCCAAGTTCATCATCTATGGCATCAATAATGCTTTTGCTGTGCCTTGGGATAATACACTGAACAGTTAATTTGTCGTGTGCGAATTTCATCACACGGTCCTCAGAATGCTCTTGAATATTGGTCATCAACGCATCGGCTAAATCACGAATTTTACTGCCGTGTGAGCTCTGTTCCAGATTCTCTAGATTCAAAGGGAATGAGTCTACCTCTCGCTTGTTTAAGTGGCGGCAATCGGAAAATACGGTTATGAACCAGTAGAAAAGACTCGAGTTCAATGCACCTAACGCAAGCTTACTGTGAGTAGAGTTCCTGAAGAAAAGCGACTTGAATTCTGAAGGCGGCCGCAGCATCCCCTTACCGTCCAAAACTCGTGGCTCGAAATCAAGAACTTGCAGAAAATACCCAACCTTTCGCGAGTAGAAAATCTTGTGCGAACTGGAACGGGCATAGAAGTTGCTGAGGTTAGCTTTTTCATTTAGTAGGGCATCAACAACTCGTATTTCCTCCAATGAAGATAGTTTTGGTAATGTGTTGGAAACAAAAGCTTTTTTTGCCTTAGCAAACTGCAACGTAGAGAACAGCGTCCCACGCGCTACCGCGTTCCACTTGTTGTATCTGGTCGAAGAGGGAAGACAAACTTCGGCGTTCTGCCGACGTCCTAGTAAATGAATCGTCAATCTAATATGTTGCAGTCCGTCAAAAAGACGTGATGGCCTGTCGTCAAATGAACTGTAATTCAAGAGCCGTTGCGACAATAGCTGCTGCAAGCACTCGTACCGATCAGTTGAAATCGAAGAAACGGGAACGATGAAGCCGAGTTGCGAATCAGCATCGGTAAGACCTTCGCAACGTTCCATGACTACTGCGTATAAATTGCCAGCTCTCTCACAATTGAATCCCAGTAAGGAGTATTCCTTTACTTGCTTGTTCTCGATGTATGGCGGATTTCCAATAATTACGTCAAAACCTCCATGATCCATTATCGCAAAGAACTCTGCAAACCAATGGAACGGTCGATGGGACTTCTTCCAATCGGTGTATTTCTTCTGACTTCGTACATCCAAGCCGAAATCTTCTGCTAGGAACTCGTTAAGCTCTTCAGTAAGAGTGCGAAGCTCTTGACGTAGTGATTTCTTGTCGGTTTCTTTAACTTGTCCATCCAACTCGGTTTGTTGGCGTCGGAACATTTCGAAGTTGAGGGAAACGATTTTTACTTGCTTTTGTATTGATTTAAGTTTGTCCTTATCAAAACCAAGCGTCTGCGCAATCGAACGTTCAATCTGCTGAAGGGTTGTGTACCCAACGAGTGTGTTACCAGATCGGATGTTGAAATCAATGTCAGGGAGCGCTTCGACACCGAGATTGGCTTTTGAGTAGTGCGGTTCGACAGTCGACATCAACTTTAGGAATAACCGCAACTTGCAGATCTCAACTGCCTCCGGCATGATGTCCACACCGAAGAGATTGTTGATGATGATCGACTTAAGAACGAAGTAGGTCCGGCTTGGATGCTTTGCAACTTCCGCCAATATGTCTCGAAATTCTTTGAGCTTTTTGCTTTCAGTCTTTTTAGCAGACGCGATCTTGAGCCTCGGCTCCTTTCTGGCTGGCGGATCACCCTTGAATCGCTGGTCACGATATTTCGCGAACTCTATCATGTCGAGCGTCTCGGAAGAATTTGCAATCCGACGATAGAAAACTTTTGTTCCATCTTGCTTGCTAACCATTACGGGGTCTGGCGATGGCGTAATCTTTAGCCAAACGACATCAACTCCATCTCGCCTTGCAAACACAGGCTCGATGCAACCAGCTGCAACTTTGCCGAATTGATTGATGAACAAATCCTTCATCCAAAGCTCGTATCCATCACGATTCTGCTTGGCTTGAGAACCTAGAAATTTGTAATCATGATGGATACCGAACCCCGCACCGCTATCATCGACTCCAATGACAAGATCGCCTCCATTCGTATTCAGCAGAGCGGACACGGCTTTTAGGATGTCATGCTGGCGATCTTTGTCAGCCACCTTCCATTTTTCGTCCTGCTTATCTGCTGGTACCTGATCGATCATTTTAGAAAGCTTAATACAGAATCTCGCTGTAGACTTGAATTCGAGCATACTGCTCTCGCCCATTTCGATCAGTGCTGCGACTTCGTCGTCCACTGTTACCGGGTGTGCCTGATCAACCTCGATGACGAATTGCTCCATCTTTGTCAGACATGCCTCGTAGAGTGGTTGCAAGACATTTAGTGCCGCGAATAAGAAAGCACCGCTACCACACGTCGGGTCCAGAACGCTGAGTGGAAGCTGAGCCTTGTGGTTGCTCCCGACCTGCGCCATTCGCCCAGCAATTGTGTAGTAGATCGCCCGTAGTAGGTCCGCGCTCTCACAGTTGTCGATCACATCCTGTGCAAACTGACGAATGTCTAGGTTGTACGTGATCATGTCATTGATCGAGGTGACTTCGCCGCTAGCGAGTTTCTTTCGCAGGTCGATGCATCGCTGTCGTCGTGCAATGTGTTCGCGCCATGTTTCCGTAGGGAGTGCTACCTCGGCCGGCGCAGCCGAGTTCCATTCAGTCCGCTTGGAGACATCATTGATGCCAGCATAGATGTTTTCTGGGAGGGCAATCGGCGTCTCAAGTTCTGCGCCTGAATGAACGTTGACGAAGACACCGTGACCAACCGCGTTGTAGATGTAACGATCAGGATCATCGCGAAGCAGTTGCCAGACTTCTCGTTCGGGGCGGAAGGGTTCGGTATTTCGGCGAGCAGCCTCTTCGAACAAATAGGGAATGATAGTGTTTTTGGAGATGTATTCGGTGATGTCTTCCTTGGTGTAGTATGCCCCCATCTGCTTTTGATTGATGTACTTTTCAAAGATATAACCAAGCACATCCGGATTGATTTCCTGGTCGTTGCGCAATGGCCGGTCGTCTAAGTGCCAGGTGTATTGGTCAAAGAAATCGAAGAGCCCCTCGAAGGCTTTATCGGGGATCTTAATCTCCGTATTCTCGATCTCAATTTGATGCTGGTCGAAAATCCCGCCGTTTAAGTATGGGACTTTACCGAGCAGTGTCTCTAGCTCAGGATCCGTTCGGTCGGCCTCTCGTTTGTTGAGTCCATCATGAAAAAGACGAATCAAGAAGTAGCGGTAGAATTCATGGAATGCCTTCTTGGATTCCTGTGTACGCTTCAATCGATTGCGCAAGTAATCCAAATCGTGATCCAGAAAGCCCTTCTTCTGAACAAAATAGACGAACATCAAGCGGTTCAGCATCAGCGATGAATACCATTCTCGCTGCTGTACATCCTTGATACCTTTGATAAACGTCAGAAACGCTTCGCGTTGCCGCTGAAACTCGGTGAAGAACCTCTTTGTTGCGCGTTCGGCGAAGAGTTCGCTTGCTCGTTTTGCTACATCGACGAGCTCGATGTTCTCTTCTTCGTCCAACGAGATTGCTAACTTGGACAGCCGTTGTGCAAGTGCTTCGCCGGAATGCGTCTCATGGAAATCCAAGCCCGTACTTCGCAACAACTTTCTATCTTCGCGTTTCGCGATACGGTAACATTGCCTGGTCTTGGCTTCATCAGAAAAGACGACGATGTTTTCATGGGCGCTCTTTGCAACGGCTCGTTGGACCTTTGTCATTACTTCCGACGTTGGAAACGCACTTCCGCTTGGCACCAAGTAATGAAAAACTTGGAAACCACGTTTCTCCCGAATTCCAGTTAGTCGATACTCAACTTCGTCGACAACGACAGGAAGTACTCGGCGAAAGCGATCCCAGCCCAATTCTTCAAACAGACCGTCAAAGTCAAAGCCTTTGATTAGTCGACGAATTCTTGCGATATCGATCATGTTGCACTCAATCCCATCGAGCAGATGATTTGTGTCTCTTGTTGGTTGTCTTCGTCACCGCTCAAAATGCATAGGCGGCCTTCAGCTCTCAGCTCCAATACTCGGTGAGCCAAGTCTTCATCTGTGATGCCTGCCTTTAGAAGCCTGTTCAAAATGTCGACAGCAAGCGGCCGGAGAGGATTGCCATAGATGTCACCAATAGCTCTCTCCAGGTCCTTCACGGGGAACAGTGGCTGGTCAACTTTTACGTCGTCAACAAATCGCTTCATACGCTCGTAGACGCGAAAGCGAGCTCCTGAAGGGCGACCAAGCTGCCCACCGGCTTGTTTCTCTTCATTGGCGATGAGTTCAACGGCTTTTCGAACAAGTTCGTGGTGCCTTTCTTGTCGGGGCAATGCGGGGGTATCTGGGTCGCATACAGCAGCCTTTAGAATGGCGTACTGCGACTCGGATATTGCCTCACCTTTTTGATTGAGCCAAGCTAGCGCGTTAGTGCGTTCCGACGTACGTGCATAGACCAAGACCCCATCCGGGCGTAAGTCGCTTGCTTCGTGCGGCTTAGTTGCGTAAACAACACTCGGGAGGTTCGGGATAATGTTTGCAAGCGACGGATCGGCCTTGATCGCGTTGTCCCAAATCTGAAAGGCGTAGGACGACAAATCGATTTGTGTGTCGTCTTCACCGTCTAAAATGCCGGCCTGTTCATTGTAGAGATCAACCAAACTTGGTTGTGCAGGATCATCTTCGAAGAAGGCTTCGTCTGTTCCAACAACTTCAGCGTTTTCCTGAAGCCGCTGTCGCACACGACCTCGGAGGTTAATGATGCGTTCAACTCCTGCAGCTGGCAGGAAGGTGTAGCAGAGAATCTCTTCACATTTCTGTCCAATTCGGTCCACACGGCCGGCACGCTGAATTAGACGGATAATCGCCCAGGGAATATCAAAGTTTACAACAATTCCCGAGTCTTGGAGGTTTTGACCTTCGCTCAACACATCCGTTGCAATAAGGATACGAAGCTCCTCGTTGGGGGAGATTCGATTTGCTTTATCATTGCTGATCGGACTGAATTTCCACGCCACAGTCGTTGGGTCGGAGGTCTGACCGGTGACGACGCCGACACCGTCGACACTTCGAAGCTCGAGTTGCTCCTTCAGGTAGTAAGCCGTGTCGGCAAACTGGGTGAAAACCAACACCTTTTCGGTAAAGTGTCTTTGTGACACCAATTCAAAAAGTGCATTCAGTTTGGCGTCAGACTCTGCTTTCCATGCGCCGCAATCTTTTAACAGCCCGACCAGCGACAACGCATCACTTCTTAAGTCACGTGCTAATTCTGGAACGAATCGATCAGCTGGCAGCCACTTAAATCTGTTCCTAAATTTGCCAGCATATAGCCCATAGACAATTCTTGCTGCTTCGGTGTAGTCACTCTCGCTGTGAGAAGAGATCTTGCCGACATCTGTCGAATCACTGATTTCTGAGTCGTCATCGAATAACTCCAGCTCTTCATCATGGAAGCTGGAGTCCAGTAACGATGCGTCCTGCGATCCGATCGGGATTTCTAGTTGGTTATCTAATGCATGCAGATAAACGAAATTGCGCAGAATGTGGCGTTCGATGGATTGCAAGAAGGCTTGGCCACTGCTCTCTAGTCTCTTGAACAAGTTAGTCCTGCAGAACCCCATCAATCGTTTACCCGCTCGGGATAGATCGTTGATGATTTTGGCATCTGCGGGCTTTGGTGGTTTCCTTGGAGTCTCATGGATGTAATTGCCTAATCCATAGCGAGGTAGCTCAAGCTGGTTGATGCGTCGAACCACTGCCGCTGAATACAGTGAAGCGTATTGGTCCGCAGGGTTGTCGTCGTCGAGTTCAAATCGTACGGTCTTCGGTACACGAGTTGGAAATGGTGCTCGTGTACCATCGCTGAAGGTCAGGTACGGCCGAGCGTTTCCTGTTCGTACTGAATCGCATGAAGAGCACTTCGTTTCAGAAGCCAAGATGCGAGTACCGCACTTACCGCAATCTACATCGGCGTAATTCTCTTTCACAAAGGTTCGGGTTCGCCTGACCATATACAGACGCATCAGCTCGCGCCAGTCATCTGGGAAGCTACTCTTCTCAAACGCTGCCAGCGATTTAGGACTGCATTGATGACGTCGAATGAACTCGGTCTCACCGATGGTTCGAATGTACTCTTCTGGCCGAACGCCAAGATCGGCGTCTTCCTTCAGAAAGAGACGAAGCTGGTTCGATAGGTCAAGATAATTCTTGTTGTATGGCGTCGCTGTAAGTAGGACGACCTTGCACTCGTTCGTTGAGATGTAGTCATTGATGGTCGCGAATCTCTTTCCTTCTCGATTGCGAAGGTTGTGACTCTCGTCAATCATCACTAGCTTGTATCGACGCTCGTGGGGGAGATCGCGTTGCACCCGACTTGTCGACATGACCTTGCCACGAAGCCCGAACCGCTCGCGATAGTCGTGCCACATGGGCTCAAGGTTCTTGGGACATAGAATCAGTGTTTCAATCCCTTGTTCATCCTCAATCATCCGAGCCAACGCGGTTGCCATCATCGTTTTTCCCAGGCCGACGACGTCACCAATCATCACACCACCTCGTTTATTGAGGTGATGAGCCGCGATCTTGACTGCAGCGGTCTGGAAATCGAAGAGGATTGACTCGAACTCGGGTGGTAAGCTGAACTCTTTCAGACCACTACGAGCTTCTTCAGCTAGATGGAATGCAATCTTCAGATAGATGTGGTAGGGCAGTCGGTCCGCAGGACTAGCCCAACTTTCATCAATGATGTCAGCGAGTTCTTTAGAGATGTCGATGCACCAGCGATCGGTCCAGCGATCTTCGAACCATTTCCTAAGTTTTTCACATGCGTCGTGATCCAACACATCAATGTTCAATTCTCCCTGGCTTTGCAATCCCGAGAAAGTCAGGTTGCTGCTACCGAGGAATCCGATGATTGGGTTATTTGGATCTTGCCGAAATGCCAGGTAGAGCTTGGCGTGGAGACGGTGGCGAAGAAACAGCTTTACTCTCAGTTTTCCCGTTCGAAGCTGATTGCTCAGTCGCCTGAGCCCCGCTTCGTCTTCATTAGTTGGAGCGCCAAGCATCAATTGGTCACGAAAATCTTTTGCCAATTCACGCTTCTTTTGAATGGCAGTTTGATTGTCGATTCCGTCTTCACTGTGACGGACGTTGAATGCCTCTTCGAGTTCCTTTTGGGGTAATGCCTGCATGCCAACCAAAAGGCGGCAACATTCGCCGTCGTTGCCACTCCATTGATCAACCAATGAGTCCAGTGACTTCCAACCACGCAAATTGAAATAGCCAACACAGAAATCAGCGCGTTCAGAGACAGTTAGCGTTTGCTTCAACGCTGGGAGAAGTGTTTGGTCAATGTTGTCGAATACTCTTGGCATTCTTACCTTGATTTGGTGGGAAGTTAATAGGTTGTAATTGGTTTGGCGATATTCTTCAGGAACTTTTCGAGTTCCTCCCTTTTGAACAGCCGGTAGCCATTGGCCGGATTCCGGCGCATTGGAATCTTGCCGTCAGCAGCCCAGGTTCGAACCGTTCCTTGGGACACTCCCAGGATTTCGGTTGGAACCGCGACTGTCCTTTTTCGCAATGGTTTTAGGCACAGGTTCCCACTAGTGGATCGGAACTCGACGTGGGGCGTAAGTTTATCAAATTTTACAGCGACATAACAGCGTCGCAGATGCCGTAAATCCTGCCGATTTAGCTTCACGTCGTCTAATTTTGTCGGCAAAATACCAAATTCGCTGAATACGAATTCCCCAGTATCGTGCTAGCGAGCAATTACCTAGGTCGTTGGCGTGCTTTTCTTGAGATGTGCATACGCTTCGTCGCAAGCTTTGCGATCCGAGAACTTTGCATTGATCAAAATTAACGGAGTTCCAGGATTCGTGCTTTAACGGGGGGCAGTAAGGCTGTTTACTGCGCCTCGGTATGTCGGGATGGTCATTTCGCTGACAATGACCGCGATGATACGGCGAAACTTCCCCGGTGACTTCCCCGGTGACTTCCCCGGTGCGGCGAAAATGACCGTCACGCCAAGCTGCGGATCGGACTTCAGAAAAACGTGGTATATGACACCACCCCGCAGCAATAGTAAACCGTTTAGCCACCTGGAAAGTCCGTCCGGAAGCCCCCAAGTGATCACCTCAGGGGCTCTTACCTGAGACTTCGTCTGCTCTCTTACAACATAAACCAAACTGCTCGCATTCCAATCGCTTCCGGCCAGGGAATGCGAAAGCTCTTTCACATCCCACTCTTGGGACCATTCAAAAATTTTTTCCGAAATTTGCTTGCTGTGACCAGAGGTGTCACGAGCCTTCGTACACTCCCACCCTCCTAAGTTTGGCTCGATGGGAGCCACAACATGCTTGTACACCTTGATTCCTTGATGCGAGATTCCCTTGACGAACGCTCCGAATTCCGAACGCCTGATTTGCCCGAACTGCTCCGCAAAATTTGTCTCAACCAAAACGGTTCGATTGCCAGACAGTACTCAAGTCGGTTGCTCCACTTGCAAAACCCGCTTTCCTCTCTCCCAGGGCCGAGTGAAAGATCACGTTGTCGAACCCAATATGTCCGAAGAGCCGCCGCAGGATACGGCTTTTCCAAGTAGCTTCTTTGATGGCCTTCCCCCGCCGCAGAGCGTCCCACCCACTCTAGATGAAACAACCGAGAATGAACTAGGTGCGGGGAATTTCGACCATGAAACCCCTTTTGCGGCTCGAACAAAGGGGTTTGCCAAAGAAGTGATGGAAGCGGTACGCCCCAACGTCGGCGAGATTCCCACCGATATCTCTGAGGTACTAGACCCAAGAGAAATTATCTTCGCGAGCAATCCGTCGAAAACAGCAAAAGCTCTTTCAAGGGTGTTGCTTCTGATCGCTATGAGTCCCGTATTCCTGATTATCATCGTTCAACTCTACCTGCTGCTCACGGGCGGTACGTCGATTCTGACCTTGGTCGCAATTTTCATCGAGTTGATCGTTGTGCTAATCCCTTTTTATATACTGAATCTCTCTTGGAAAAACACGTACTATGTGATCACTCGCGATAAGATTGTGATCCGGGCTGGAATTTTTAACCGAGCAATCAAAATTGCTTGGGTAAAAAACATCCAAGAGATCTCGATCAATTCAGGGGTGATCGACCGCTGGCTAAATCTCAACACGATTCATTTTGCGACCGCTTCAAGCGGGATCGGAGGGTTTCTCCTCGGATGGCTCCCCGGATCGACACTTGGGGGAATCTATTTCCGACACGTCGAACTTAAGCAGGTGCTTCGAGCTTTGAAATCTGTTGAACTGTAAGAAGCGTGGCACTTGTTAAGGTGCCGGCGCGAGAGAGTGGAAAGGAGAAAGTGGAGAGTAGATACCGGGGGCTTACGACCTCGGCAAAGGTTGTGTCGGCCTTCCAGGCCTTGCGCACCTTTTTTTATTAGGTCACCGGGGCCTTACGACCCCGGCAGAGGTTGTGTCGGCCTTCTAGGCCTGAAGATGTTTATTCAGCAGGTCACCGGGGCCTAACGA
>JBEICB010000167.1:0-10284 GCA_040373655.1 Pirellula sp.
AGCCACCGATCGCCAGATGGTGGAGGTCTTCCTGGCAACGTCCACCGCATGGCAGCGGGTGGCTACCTCGAGGGCTGTGCATACCGTATCCACCGATCGCTAGATGGTGGAGTCGGACTTTAGACGCCGAATGCTTTTTGCATTTGCTGACGGATTGTGGTGAGTCGTTCGACACCTCCACCGCCGACTTCGGCGGTCGTCCATCCGCTCCAGCCGATATCATCAAGGCCTTTTCGAACATCACCCCAAGGCACATCATCTTCTGGAGAGGTGATGTCGACGAATTTGTTCATCGCGCGTGAAAAGCCTTTGACATCGAGTTTTACCGTGCGGTGTCCGAATGCGTTTAGCCATTCGCGAGGTTGACCATACTTCCAGTGATTTCCAATGTCGTAGTACATTCCGACCCAAGGGCTCTTGAAGCTATCGACGAACTCGATGAACTTGGTTGGCTTTTGTTCGGGTGGGGCATCGTGATCGTAGTGAAGCTTGTTCCATACATTTTCAATGAGGATCGGCTGTCCTAGGGATGCTGCCAGCGGGAGTAGCTTCTTGATTTCTTCTTGAGCTCGTGCGTTGACTTCGGCTTCTGTGCCGTCATCTCCTCGTCCGACGACGATGAGAACACCGCTACCACCGATAGCGTGTGCGACTCGCAAGCAATGGGTGATGTTAGCAACGCCGGCTTTTCGGACTTCCGGATCTGCGCTTGTAAGGCGTTTGTCCCAGTGTGCATGGTTGATGGCGTTGTGGCAGAAGACGCCAGATTCTAAGACTGCAGCTCGGGCTTCGTCGACGGTGAAGCGTCCGGCCTCATCGAAGTCGACTCCGTCGAATCCTGCTTGTTTAGCCAAACCGAGTCGTTGTGCGAGGGTGATAGGTTTGCCGTCGATGTCTCCTTTGATCATGGAGAGCTTGCAGGACAAGAGGATTCGTTTTTCCGGCGGAGTGATCAGTGGAGCGAGAGAAGGTTTAGATTGTTCTTGGGGGAGTGTATTCCCGGAGGCGAGTTGATGAGTAGATGCGACAAGTGCGGCGCTGGTTGCGATGGATGTGGAGAGAAAGCCGCGACGGTTGGAGTTTGTTGTCGTGGATTGGAATGGATTGTTCATGGGAAGGATTGCTTTCGGGAAGGGAAGGCTTGAGGAAGGAAAACGCGGGGGAGCACTGGTCAGGGAGCTTTTGTAAACCTGACTCGATCTCTGCGGATGTCGTCGACAACTCTGCCTTATTTTACATGAAATAGCGGTTGAGGAGAAACGGTTGTTGGCAACCTCTATCGGGGTTATTCTCGCCGCATAGAGAAACCGGTGTAGTGAATACCGTTTTCCTCGTCGACGATGAATGCGCCGCCTGGTGCAAGATACTTGGCAATGACTTCGAACGGAGGAAGTTTTTTGCTTCGAACTGCGGTGACGAGGGAGAGAAGAAACGGGTTGTTTTCAGCGATGCGTTCCAGGTTATCGATATTGTTTGGATCGGTCGCTAGGTCGTACATTAAACGCATTGCCTCTTCGGGGCGTTGGTAAGCGAGGATAGACATTTCGCTGTTTTTGAGTTGGGCTTTGATGCGATCTCGTACGAGTTTGAACTCGATTGAATCCCCCAGCAGGCTGTCGCCACTCGAATTGAATTTGATGACTTCTTCAAGTGCATTGACGGAATCGCTTGCGATGAATTGATCATCGAGTATACAGAAGCATGGGCTTGGGATTCTGATGTTGCGTTCTTCCGCGTTCTCGACTTGGATATCCAAGTAGTAGATAGTTGCATCACCGAAGAGTTTGCTCTTCATTTCGGGGCCGCCGTTGCCTTTGATCTTTTCGACGATCTTTGGCAGGATCTCTGTTTTCATCCTGGAGGGATTTTTTACGTGGATTGCGTAGACATTCGATTGACTATTAATTTTCTTTGGTGGAACGATCAGTTGAACGAGGGTCAGTCGGTCGTTGAGCAAAGCTAGGATGTCATTGCGGAAGTCGATATCGAATCGTTTGTTGGTTTCTTTGACGAAGTTGTTTTCGACGGTACCTTCACCGGCGAAGGTATCGACGAGGTTTTCGATTGCGTTGAAGGTCTTTTCCAGTTCCCAGTTTGCGGTGAAGTAGCTGTTGACTTGTTCGCTGACCCAGCTTTCCGGATCAGTGTTCCCAGCCTTTGGTCGAAGGACTTTCATGATTCCTTGCCGATTGGCGTTGAGGAGTAGGTGGCCGTGAATGATGGAGTCAAATTCATTTGGAGCGATGATTGCGCTGCCGCCGATTCCTTTGATGCCATCGACACCGAAGGTTTTCAGACCGGCGAGCAGTGCGATGCTACCGGAGGAGTTTTTTCCGGCTTCGCGAACGATTGCAAGTGGATCGACGAAGAAGGAGATTTGGGGGCGTTCTCCTGCGGTGCCAACGCAGCGAGACATGATGGTGGTAAAGTCTCGGTTATCGGCGAGGGGTTTGTGATCGATGCCGTTTCCGGTCCATACCATCGCGAGTTGTTCGGCGTATTCAGCGCTGTTGGATCCAACCATGACGCCTGAGTCGATGAAGTAGTGGAGGCCTTCACCGTTTCGGCGTCCACCGAGGCTACGGATGGAGATTTTGCCTACTTCTTTTTCTGCGTAGGATCCGCCGTTATTTTCAGCGGCTTGGCGGCCACGGTCGAGGAGGACTTCCAGTGCAGGCATTTCGTCGGCGGCCTCGAGCATTATCACGAATGCGGGGTTGGCTTTGGTTGCGACGACGCCGAATGCAAGTTCCCCGTTGGGGACGGAGAGAAGTTCGTCGAGATTTAGGCCGATGGCATCTTGCATGCCTTGGAGTTGACCGACGAAGGTTGTGTAGAAGGTTCCGAGGATGGGAGCGATTTGAGGATCGGCCATCATTTTGCCCATGCCGGTTTCACCCATTTTGGCTTTGAGGTCACGGGTGTCGTCGACGCGGACGTAGGCAAGTGTTTTGGTGGGGAATAAGCGTGGAGCGGTTGGGCGTTGTGCCAGAGCGAGCGGCGAGAGAAGAAGAGTCAGTAAAGCGGTTGTTAGCGGAATCTTGATGGATTTCATATTCTTAACTTTGTTGCCTGATCCCGGGGTGGTTGTAGAAGTTGCGACGAGAGTTGCTGGTATGGTTGTTCCGTTGGCGTGTTTTGAATACGGGTACCGGAACTGTATTCGTTCCAGGGAATAATTTCTTGGTTTTGCCGTTAGGATTCTAGTGAGATCCTTGGGAATTCCCTAAGTTTTTGGGAGTTTCTTTGGTTGGGATTATGGGGTTTGGCAGGCGGAGGCTTGTATGGGGGGGGCGTTTTTGTGGAGGTGGTATTCGACAGCATCGACGAGTGCGGCCCAGCTAGCTTCGATGATGTTTTCGCTTACACCGATGGTGTGCCAGGAGTGATGTTCATCGGTACTTTCGATGTTTACTCGGATACGAGCGGCAGTTCCGGCTTCGCCGTTGACGACTCGTACTTTGTAGTCGACGAGTTGCATCGATTCGACGCATGGGTAGAAGGGTGCAAGTGCTTTTCGCAGCGCGGCGTCCATAGCGTTGACCGGTCCGTGACCTTCTGCTGCTTCGACGCAGACTTGTTCGCCAATTCTTAGCTTCAGGATTGCTTCGGCGAATTGGCGATTGTTGGCGGTATCGAGATCACCGGCCAAGATTTGGTATTTGATTGGTTCGAAGTATTTTTTGTAGGTATTCGAGCAGCGTTTGACGAGCAGGTCGAAGGATGCTTCTGCGGCTTCGTACTGGTAGCCTTGGTTTTCTAGCTTGACGACTTGGGCGAGGATTTGGTCTTGGAGATTTCGATCGACCGAGGTTCCGTCGGCTTGTACGAGTGCAGCGATATTGGATCTGCCAGAGAGTTCGCTTACGAGGATTCGGCGTTCGTTGCCGACGAGTTCAGGGTTCATATGTTCGTAGGTATGAGCGAACTTGTTCACGGCATGTACGTGCATACCGCCTTTGTGTGCGAAGGCGCTTCGTCCGACGAAGGGTTGGCTATTTCTAGGTACGAGGTTTGCGGTTTCGTAGACGAAGCGGGAGAGTTCGGTGAGGTGATCGAGGGGTCGTCCGCCGAAGACTTCGTATCCTTGTTTTTTGAATTGCAGATTGGAGATTACGCACACGAGGTCAGCGTTTCCGCAGCGTTCTCCGATACCGTTGATGGTACCTTGGATTTGATCGCAACCTGCATCGATTGCAGCGAGCGAGTTTGCGGTGGCGAGGTCACCATCGTTATGGCAGTGGATACCGAGTTTTACGCCGAGGGGGTGTAGTCGTGATTTTGCATTGTTTACGACTGCTGCGACTTGTTCTGGTAGTGAGCCGCCGTTGGTATCGCAGAACACGATCCACTTTGCGCCAGCTTTAGCGGCGGCTTCGACGGCTGAGAGGGCGTATTGAGAGTTTGCGCGATAGCCATCGAAGAAGTGTTCAGCGTCGTAGACGATTTGTGCGTATTTAGATAGGTACTCAACGGTTTCGGCAATCATGTCGATATTTTCTTGGAGGCTCACCCCGAGGACTTCGGTGGCATGAAAGTCCCAAGACTTGCCGACAATGGTAATCACTGGAGTGTTTGCGGCGAGGAGTGCGGCGATGCCGGGATCGTCTGCAGCTTTCATGCCTCGTCGTCGAGTCATCCCGAAGGCGCTCAGCAGGCTCGATCCGAGTGGAAGCTGTTTGGCTTTTTGGAAGAACATTGCGTCCTTCTCATTGGAGAGGGGATATCCACCTTCGATCATATCGACACCGATTTCAGCGAGTCGGCTTGCGATATTAAGTTTGTCTTGGAGGGACAAGCTGACTCCTTCGCCTTGGGTGCCATCGCGGAGGGTGGTGTCGTAGATGTGGAGTGATCGTTTCGCGTTCATGAGATGGTGTGGGGATGGAATGGATTCAACAAAAAAACCCCTGAAGCGGTAGGCTTCAGGGGTTTGGTGTGCGTTTCGCTAAGTGGACAGACGAAGACGATTCCCCAAGGCCTACCGGCGCTCGGGGCTAATAATCTCGCGGATGGAGGGTGAATTCGTCATGATTGATCCCGTCTGTGGAGCACTTGAATCTTCGTATTGTTGTTCCAAATGGTGGTAGTTGTCAACGTATTTCGGGATGAATATTCCGTTCTATAGATCTGTTCGTGCCTGAATATCGTGGAGCATACTGGCAATATCGACTTTTTTGATGTTTGGTTGGAGTTTGGGGTGGACGAAGACGCGGACGCGTTTGACCATTTCATCAAATTGTCGGGTAGCGAGGGATTGCACCACGGGTGAGAGTTCAAACAGGTCTCGAAACTGCCCTGATTTTTGTCGGACTCGCAGATCGAATTGGACTTCGCACGAGGCTGGAGGGGCATCGATAAGTACGTCGTGTGGATCGATTGGTAGTGAGAGTTCGCGTTGGATCCAGCGGCTGAGTTCTCGTGAGAGTAGAACCAGTTTTGGGTAGGGGAGTTTTGAAATTGCTCGATGCAGATCGGGTTCGCAGAAGGAATCGAATTGCGCAACGCGTTTGTAGAGTGACCTTGTTTGTCCAAATAGACCTTCGACGCAAGGTTGCACAGGATTGTTTTTAGAATGAGCAAGCAGAGAGTGTTTAAAGGAGCTGTCGTCCATATCAATCCAGGAGAGGGTTAAATCTGTTTGATCGCGGAGGACGAAGACAGCGCGTTGGAGCATGGCTGTTGCGCTGCGTACGGCGTGATGCCAATAGACTTCGCTGAACATAACGTATCTTGCGAACACCATCATTTCCGCAGCGGTGCGTCCTTTATCGGAGATTGCGAGTCGATTGCGTGGGGAATCGATGCACAGCGATTGGATCAAGCGGTTGCGATCGAAGTTTCTGCCGTAGGGTACACCTGCGTGAAGTGAATCTCTTTCAAGGTAATCGAGTTTATCGATATCGATTGGTCCGCTGAGTATAGATCGCAGTATAGACTGATTTGGTTCGATGGAATGAGATTCCGTTGGGTGTAGGAAGTCCGCGACATCGTGTGGATCGAGATCCCAATCGGATTTAAGAAGGTTAGCGATGACGGGTAGTTCAAGCATTCGTTGGGCGAGAATTTCGTGTCTCGGGCAACCGACTAGGTCGAGGTCTTCGAGGAGGTGGCAAAAGGGCCAGTGGCCAAGGTCATGAAAGAGAGCCGCCACGAGGAGAAGGGAGGTGTGACGATCACCGAAGGCCATTGGTTGATTGGGATCGTTGGCGAGTTGTTTTAGGACTTCGATGGCATTTCGATAAACGCCCAGGGAGTGTTCGAAGCGAGAGTGAGTTGCTCCTGGGTAGATCAGGGAGACGAGTCCAAGTTGGGTTACTCCGGCGAGTCGTCGGAAAGGGGGGGTATCGATCAGTCGCCGAACGCGTGGAGTGATGGGGACGTCGAGTTCCGGGGAGATCCGGATCATGGAGCTGGTGGGTTGCAGTTCAGGAATCAAACCGGCAGGCTCCTGTGAAGTTTTGGGTTTCTGTTGGCCAGGAAAGCGGGGAAAAGGGGGGATTGGGCATACCGCTCGCCGAGTAGCTAGAATACCATAGCATTGTAAAGAAAAATAACGATTCCGGGGACTTCATGACACAATCGATTTGGCCGGAGGGCCAAGCTACCGCCGAGTTGCTCGTTCACATCAAGGATGGTGAACCAAGGGCGGTCGAAGAGTTGCTCGACCGTCACCGGGATGCATTGCGTCGTATGATCGCGATGCGATTAGATCAGCGATTAGCGCAGCGGGTAGATGTCAGCGACATTGTTCAAGACGTTTTGATCGAAGCGAATCGTCGTTTGGTGGAGTACGTGAATACTCCGACGATTCCGTTCCATCTTTGGATCCGTCAGATTGCGAAGGATCGGATTATCGATGCGCACCGTCGCCATCGACTCTCGGCAAAGCGGAGTGTGGATCGGGAGCAGGCGGCGATTGGTCCGTTGTCGAACGATCAGTCGGCAATTGACTTAGCGAATCAATTTCAGGATCAGGGTTTAACACCTGCCGCGGCCGCGACCCAAAGGGAGCTTGCCCAGCACATCGAACGTGCGATCGGTCAGCTCAAGGAAGGGGATCGCGAAGTGATCTTGATGCGTCACTACGAGCAGTTGAACAATCAAGAGATTGCACAGACATTAGGATTGAGCGAGCCTGCGGCGAGTATGCGATATTTGCGTGCGATCAAGCGGTTGCGGGAGTTGATCGAGAGTCTTCCTGATTTACATAATGAACTACGCGATTAGAGGTGCGCAGCGATGAAAGATGCTTCGGCCCGCAATGCGACTTCTGCGAAACCTGCCAATGCAATCGATTCGAGCTCTAATTCTTTGTATGACGATGAACCGTTGAGCGCCGAAGAAGAGGAGCTTGCGCTGCTGGTGAGCGATTTGACCGATCGCATCCAGCGAGGCGAGCCGGTGGATTTGCAATCGGTCTGTTTGGAGTATCCGCAGTATGCAAAGGATCTCCAAGCGATTTGGGGAATGGTGCTTGTCACCGATGCAGTTGGAGCGAATGAAGCGAAGTCGATTGGCTCGACCTTGTTTCCGTCCGCTTTTGGGTCCTCGGATGCGAATGCATGGCGGCTCGCGTTACCTTGCCAGTTCGGTGACTATCAGTTGCTTGAGGAAGTCGGACGAGGTGGGATGGGGGTGGTTTATCGCGCGGAGCAGATCAGTCTTCATCGGACCGTCGCGGTAAAGATGATCCTTAAGGACACTCTAGCGTCTGATTCTGAGCGGGACCGTTTCTTTGCCGAAGCACGCGCGACGGCGCAGTTGCAGCACCCGGGGATTGTGCCGGTTTACGATGTAGGAGAGATCGATGGTCGTCCTTATTTTGCGATGCAATATATCCAAGGGCGAACGCTACAGGATTTGATTAACAGTGGTGGATTAGATGAGCGACAGTCGGTGCGGATTGTTGAGTCGATTGCAAGGGCAGTTCATTTTGCGCACGAGAACGGCGTGTTGCATCGCGACTTGAAGCCATCGAATATTTTGATCGATGAGATTGGTCACGCTCGCCTAACCGATTTCGGTCTTGCGAAGCAGACCGATGCGGGTGAATCGTTGACTCGTACTGGAGTTGTCCTAGGGACTCCGAGTTACATGAGTCCTGAACAGGCGAGCGGCAAGATGGGGCCGATCAGTCCGGCTTCGGATGTCTACAGCCTTGGGTCGGTTTTGTACCATGCGTTAACGGGCCGTCCACCGTTTGTTGCTAAGTCGACGATGGACATGTTGTTGCAGGTATTGGAGCAGGATCCTCCGAGTCCAAGGTTGCTCAATCCGAAGATTGATCGCGATTTGGAGATGATTTTGATTCGATGTTTGCAGAAGCCACCCGATTTGAGGTATTGGTCTGCCGAATCGATGGCGGATGATCTGTTGGCCTATTTGCGAGATGAGCCGATCAGTGCTCGTTCGGGTCAATTTGCTCAAGTCGTAGCGCGTTGGTTTCGGGAGACGCATCACGCCCCGATTCTGGAGAATTGGGGGCTGTTGTGGATGTGGCACTCGTTGGTATTGGTGATAGCGAGTGTTTTGACAGAGGTATTGCAATGGAACCGCGCCGATCGATTGGCTTACGCGTTGCTATGGACCTTGGGGTTGGGTGCTTGGGCGGCAGTGTTCTGGGCGTTGCGACGAAGAATGGGGCCGGTGACATTTGTTGAGCGTCAGATTGCTCACGTCTGGGGTGCTGCAATGATCGGGATCGGAGCGTTGTTTCCGGTGGAGTGGGGATTAAAGTTGGCTCCGTTAACTTTGACACCATTATTGGCTGTGATCACTGGCATGATGTTTATGATCAAGGCAGGGATACTCAGCGGGGCGTTTTACGTTCAGGCGGGTAGTCTGTTTATTGCTTCGGCGGCGATGTTGGTGTGGCCAGATGTGGCACATTTGATTTTTGGGTTGGTTGCTGGGCTGTGTTTCTTTGTGCCGGGGTTGAAGTACTATCGTCAGCGACGGGTGAGGGCAGAGCGATAGCGTGGGCAAGAAGATGTGGGCAAGAAGATGGGGCGGACGGATGTGATTAACGCGAATTTATGAGGCTGTCGGATACAGAGATTCCGTTTTTGATTCCGCGATTCGATGACTTTTGGTTTTCTATTTTCATGCCTCCATTTTCATGCCAATATTTGCGAGGCGGTTCTTTAGGTGGGAAAACGCAGAGAGCCCTGATCGTGTGACCAAGGCCCTCTGGGTTGTAGATTGATGTAGGACTTTCGTCCTGCCGACTTACTTGTGGGTAAAGTCGAGGTACCACAGTCCGTCATCCCATTCGAGGGAGACGCGTCGCCATCCGAGAGGAACTTGTGGGTAAGGATAGAACGGTCCGATGTAAGGCCAAGCCGATGCGCTGTATTGCTTAGGATAGGTTACAGCAGCGTAGTTTGGATATGCTGCGTAGCTAGGCCAAGCGTAGTTTGGCATATAGGGTTGGTCGTAGCGAGGAACACCACCACCATAGCTTGGGCCACCTTGCATTGGCATTGGAGCTTGTGGAGCAACAACGTTACCTGTGTAGGTGCCGGCTACAGAACCACCGTTGATTCCGCTTGGAGCGAACGGTCGTGGGCTTGCTCCTGTGACACCTGACACTGCAGGCACACCTGGGACAGCGGAGATACCTGGGACGGCCACGTCGGGCACGCCTGGAATCTGGCTGCTAGCTTGCTGGACTCGGTTAACGGTGACTTCGTCGACAACACGTTGGACACCGGCACAGCGTTGAGCGGTTCCGAGGACCATCGCTTTTTGTTCTGGTGAGGAAACATAGCCACGAACCCAAACTTCGCCGTTCATAGTCGAGACGTCGAGGTCGAAGCCTTTGAGCTGGCCAGCTTTCTTGGCTGCACCGAGTTTCCCGAGGATCTCATTGGTGATGGCCGAGTCGACCGAAGCGTCGGCGACAGGTACGCTACCGGCCGAGGTGTCTGCATCTTCTGCGACATCGGTTAGTAGAGCGGGTGGTTGGCTAGCCGAGGCTGGCACAACAGCGGTTGCGGCTTCACTCTTTGCGGTATCCGCAGCGAGCGAGACTTTGCAGTCGACCGACTTGACTCCCTCGGTTTCGCGAGCGGCTGCCAAGACCTTATCGAGTTGCAGTTGGCTTGCAGCGACACCGGAAACCGACACGTTTCCGTTTTCGACAGTCAGGTCAACGTCAAACCCCTTGAGGTCTACTTGGGCCTTCTTGACAGTGGCAATAATGGCATCAGCGATCTCGCGATCTCCGCCAAACGCCGTCCAGGGAGCACCGGCGGTCAGCGAGGCAATCGCCATGCCCAT
>JBEICB010000274.1:0-5693 GCA_040373655.1 Pirellula sp.
GGACGAGATTAATCGATCGCCTGCGAAGACGCATGCGGCACTTTTAGAGATCATGCAAGAGTCACGGGTAACCATCGACGGAGTAACACATTCGGTACCTCAACCTTTTCTGGTTTTTGCGACGCAGAACCCTTTGGAGAGCGAAGGAACTTATTCACTACCCGAAGCACAACTGGATCGCTTCATGTTCAAGGCGTTGGTTGGGTATCCCTCGGAGGAAGAAGAAGTACGAGTCTTGGACATGCATTCGCGACGCGTGGATGTTGACAAGCTTCTCGAGTCGCAGGTCAACAACGTTTCAGACGCAGGTAGTATTGTTCGCATGATGAATGAAGTTGCCTCGGTACGTGTGGAGGAAAAGTTATTGGGCTACATCAATCGTATCGTACGAACGACACGAAAATGGCCGATGTTTCATCTTGGTGCCTCGCCCCGTGCTGGATTAGCACTGGTGCAGGGCGCAAGGGCATTAGCGGCGTTCAGGGGGCGAGGCTATGCAATCCCGGATGATGTGATAGAGATTGTGATGCCAGCGCTAAGGCATCGTGTTGTCTTGGCCGCAGAAGCTGAGGTGGAGGGGATTGAAGTGGACCAAGAATTGCAGAGCCTTCTGAAGACTATAGATGTGCCGCGAATGTAGAAGGCTAGAGGAGATTCCATAAATGCCATCTGTCGATGCTTTAGCAAAATGGTTATTTTGGGCTCCTTGGTTAGGGCTTCTGGCGATTTTAATCCCATTGCTGCTACTTGGGTTGCTCCGCAAGATCTTCCCAACACAGCGGATGATTTGGACGATAATCGGATTATCTTTAGCATCACTATCTATCGTCTTGATACCCCTAGCATGTGCTTGGGGGACTCCAGCAAATCGTCCTGGTTGGGTAACGATGTTGCAATCTAAACCTGATCTGATTGTTCCATTTGTTGGCGTTTTAGACCTTATCGTGCTCGTGCTGTTCGGCATAGATTTGGTATCGATTGCGATGCCTTTCGGAGTGAAGGTTCGTCGACAGATGCTCGGCAGCGGATCCTTAGGGGCTATGCACAAGGTGACACTAGAGATTGAGAATTGGGGAAAGCGGCCCCTACGCATGATTGTTCGGGATGATTTACCTGTTGACATGCAGGCGAATCCGAGCGATCAAGAAATTACGCTGGCTTCAGGCAAACGGGCTGAATTGCATTATCAATTGCGGCTCAATCGTCGAGGAGCGTTTCGGCTTGAACGTATCTACTTTCAGTTATGCAGTTTGCTTGGTTTTTGGAAACGGTATATCGATTTGGAATGCGAGAACTCGCTAGCCGTTTATCCGAACATGCAGCAGCTTCGCGAATATGCGTTATTAGCGAAGACCAACCGCCTGAGTCTTATCGGAGTTCGATCGACGAGGCAGATTGGCCAGGACAACAATTTCGAAAGACTGCGTGACTATTCGTTGGACGATAACTACAAACACATGGATTGGCGTGCCACGGCTCGGCGAGGCAAGTTGACCGTAAAACAATTCCAACAGGATAAAAGTCAGCGGATCGTATTTTTGCTCGATTGCGGGAGACTCATGACCAATCAATATCGCGGTCTGAGTCTACTTGATTATGCAATGAATTCGATTCTGATGATGAGTTATGTTGCCCTTCAGCAGGGAGACTCGGTCGGGATGGTCTGTTTTTCGAATCGTGTTGAAAAGGTGGTGCCATTGCGGGGCGGGCCGCGGCAGATGAATCAGCTTTTGCACGGTCTCTTTGACCGGTTCCCCAGCATGGTTCAGTCCAACTTTGAAGAGGCTTTCTTGCAATTCTCCACGTCGATTCGCCGCCGAACCTTGGTGGTCTTGATCACAAATGTGATCGACGATACCACTGCTTCTCAAATGACGGGATATCTGTCGATGCTCAAGCCGAGGCACTTGCCCGTTTTGTGTCTATTGAGGGATCGCCGCGTTTTTGAATTGGCCGACAATCCGGCCTTGGAAGACGACATTCTTTATCCAAGTGCTGCCGCAGCGCAAATCCTCCTCTGGAGGCACGAATTACTTCAAAAAGTCAAGGATTCCGGCGCCCTTGTGGTAGATGCGTTCCCAGATCAATTGACGTCTGCCATGGTTAATCGTTATCTTGAAGTTAAAGCCAAGCACATGCTGTAGGTTTTCCTTCCCGCGAAATAGTTGCGATGCCTCTTGAGAACTCTGCTGTTGATTTGTCCTGCGACTCCAACGCATCCACCCAACCCTGGGAGTTGGTCGATCGATTCGGACGCCGGCATACATCGCTACGCGTTAGCGTCACAGATGCGTGTAATATTCGATGCCAATACTGCATGCCGGCGGTCGTAAAAGGATTTTTGCCGCAGGGCAAGCTTCTTTCGTATGAGTCTATTGCGGATGTAGTTGGGGTTTTGGCAAAAGCAGGGATACGGAAGGTACGATTAACTGGCGGCGAGCCGTTGATGCGACCCAATCTGGATTTGCTCGTTCAGAAGCTCAAAAGCGTTCCGGGTTTAACTCAAATTGCGATGACAACCAATGGGATGATGCTCAGCGATCAAATCGATGCGCTAGTGCGGGCGGGATTGACTCATGTGAATATCTCGCTGGACACGTTACGCGAGCCTGCATTTCAAGTGATTTCAAGACGAGAAGGGTTGAATAAAGTCCTTGAGGGAATTGAGTCAGCAGTTCATAGTCCACTCCAAGTTCGCATCAATGCCCTAGTGCTTCGGGGAATCAACTTGGAGGATTGTATCCCTCTTGTTCATTACGCACGAAATCTAGGAGTGGTGATCCGCTTCATCGAATTTATGCCGTTGGATGCGAATCGGAACTGGAGCGGGGATCAAGTTGTCACCGGGGAAGAATTGCGTCGCCTCGTCGAACAGGAGTTCGGTCCTTTGGTCTCCACAACCGGTACAGATCCGTCTCAGCCCGCTCGAGACTACTTATTCAAGGATCGTATTGGAGGTATTGGGTTTATCGATCCTGTCTCGAAACCGTTTTGTTCTCAATGCAACCGCTTGCGGCTGACAGCGGACGGAAAATTCCGTAATTGCTTGTTCGGACAGGAAGAATGGGACGTGAAAAGCGTGTTGGAAAACGTGCAAGGGAGTGACCGCGATGAAGCGATTTATCAACTTGTACGACGCTGTGTGATCGAAAAACACCATTCCCACGGTATTTCCAAGACAGGATTTCAGCCTCCGGAACGGGCGATGTATCAGATCGGAGGTTGACGGATACGGAGAATGAGGTATCAACAGCATCGCAATTGGCGAAATCGAGCGATTTAAGACGAGAAAGTGACCGAAGTATCATGAAACAATACGATGTGTGCGGCCTAGGAAATGCCATTGTTGATATTTTCCTTCAGCTCTCTGATGACGATTTTGCCAAGCTTCAGTACGAGCGCGGGACGATGCGTTTGGTCGAGCTTGCGGACCAAAAATCGCTGTTCGCTCAGTTTGCTGACGGGAGACACGATCTGCAACTCGTCAGCGGTGGCTCAGTGGCTAACTCGACCATTGCGGTCTCGCAACTCGGTGGAAGTGCAGCATTCATTGGATGTGTGGGGGATGATCGATATGGCCTTCATTACACCGAGGAATTCAATGATCTAAAGATCCACATCGGCAACCCTGTAATGGTTGGTGAGAGTACCGGCACGAGTGTCGTTATCATCACACCCGATGCGGAGAGGACGATGCGAACCTGTCTTGGTGTTGCAAGCCAGCTTACGGATCGCCATGTGGATGAAGACCGTATTGCAAAGGCAACTTGGTTATTCATCGAAGGTTATGTATTCGCGAATCCGGAAACTGGCCAGCATGCAATTCGAAAGGCGATCGAGATTGCAAAGCGACACGGGACAAAAATAGCTGTGACTTGTTCAGAAGCATTCGTTCCCGCTGCTTTTTCTGAACCGTTCCATGAAGCTCTCCGGCACACCGATCTCCTATTCTGCAACGCTCCGGAATCGATGGCCGTGACCAACACGGAAAGTACAACCGCAGCTTTCGAAGCTCTTCGAGCCATGGTTCCAAACTGTGTAGTAACCGACGGACCGAACGGGGCTTTTGTTAGATATGCAGGGGAAGAGTCCCATGTACCGGCCTTCGCTTGTCAACCAAAAGATCTAACTGGGGCAGGGGATATGTTCGCGGGTGCATTCCTCTATGGTATCACTCACGGTTACGATCCAACGGTAGCAGCAAGAGGCGCAAACTTCCTTTGCTCTAAAGTTATCAGTCAAGTGGGTGCTCGGTTACAGGATAATGCAATACGATTGTGGCAAGAAGGAATTGAGCACTTCCGAGCCGATGACGTGGGAGGCTGAGGTAGCTTGACAATCTAATTGTTACGAACGTTTCCGAGAAGTTGTGTTGGGCTGGAGTCATTCGTCACGATTTTATTGCGTACCGCCCACACCGCAGCTTGCGTCCGATCCGTTACGCTTAGTTTGCGTAGGATATGCTGTACATGCTCTTTGACTGTTTCATAGCTGATTTTCAATTCATCGGCGATCATCCGATTGCTGTAGCCATTCGCTAACCGGGTAAGTACATCTCGTTCACGGATCGTTAATGGGATGCAACAAGCTCTCTCTGGAGGAAGGGCAGCGGTGCAGACGGCAAGTCGACGTAGTTCGTCGCGTGTCCATAAGACCTCTCCACGAAAGCCAATTTCGAACTTCTTCCAAATCTCCTCCGGCTTCTCGGTTTTGCTAATCGCACCTAGTACTCCGAGTTTCGCAGCGCGAAGAAAAATTTGTGGATGTTCGATGCGCGATAGGAGCAATGTGGGGAGATTCGGATGGCGAGTTCGCAGATCATGAATGCAATCCAGTGGTTGATGTGGAATGAATTCGAGATCGATCAAAGCGAGATCGGGAGTTGAATTCTGAAGTAACTCTGAAATCGCCTGAAGCGAATACACCGAATGAAAACGACACCGTCTTACCGGATTGCTCAGTGCACAGAGGCCCCATCGGTCGATTTCGAACGCTGAAACGAGAAGGATATCGCGATTCATGGTGTGAGAATGAGAAGGATATTTGAAAAGGATATTTGATGAGAAGAGTATCATCATGAAGAGATCGCAGATTGCGAAGCCTCACACGACGCTTGGAATAATCGTAGTCGATTTCGAGTGGTGCGTGTGGGTTAACCTCGTGAAAACATCCGAGGATTTATAGAAGTGCCCGGTTCCAAAAAACTCGGGCTTAGGGGAGTAGATGCCCCATTTTATCCCTTTTTGCTGCTAGGTAGTTCGCGTTATGTTCGTTTACGGGAGGGATGATTGGAACTTGGTCCACTACCTTCAAGTCGAACCCTCGAAGATTAAATGCTTCGGTTTTTTTGGGGTTATTCGTAAGAAGACGTATTTCTCGTAGTCCTAAGTCCTTGAGAATCTGCAGCCCGACACCGTAGTCACGCATATCAGCTTTAAAGCCGAGGCGATGGTTGGCCTCCACGGTATCGAGCCCGTCGTCTTGCAAGGCATAAGCACGGATTTTTTGGGCCAATCCGATTCCACGCCCTTCTTGGGGAAGATAAACCAGGACTCCTCGCCCTTCTTTCGCAATCGCCTCGAGTGCTAAGTGAAGTTGATCTCCGCAATCGCATCGCAAAGAAGAAATGAGATCGCCGGTGAAGCAACTGCTGTGCATTCGAACAAGCGGTGCGGTCGGAAGGTCTGCGGTGA
>JBEICB010000065.1:0-22765 GCA_040373655.1 Pirellula sp.
ACTGCCGCCGACGCGTTGGCTTCATTGCGGCGGCGTTGGACCAAGGTGTCCGGGGGTAGTAAGTGGTGTCCTGATTGGCCGTTTGTTACGCTAATGATTCGAACTGCGTTTCCTAGTGCAACATGGTTATGAAGGAGACCACCGGCGAAGAACTCTGCATCGTCGGGGTGCGCTCCGAAAACGAGCACGCGGCAAGGATCTTGGTGCATGGTAAGCCCAAAAAGAGGTGCGGAAGGTAAGGTAGGTAGGCCAGTAGTGTAGCGGATGATCAAGGAATGATCGAAGGGCTACTGCCGTAGTGGGAGGTCGACTCTGGCCCAATAGGGATGCTGGCGGTCCGCGCGTCCAAGGACGTCTTCGAGAATGACTTGTGTGCTCCCAGTGATATCAAGTTTCCGGGAATTTCCTTTGGATTCGATGGTGATTTTCTTGGAGAAATCGACCATGGAATCATTGAGCCAAATGCTGTATTCCTTCGCGGCGGCCTTGAGAATTTTTACTGCGTTGGTGTCGCGATTGAGGGCAGCTTCGATTTCGTAGCGGTCCCACCGTTCCGGTTCTAAAAGTGGATGCACTAACTTGTCCGGGTTTAATTGCCCGGTTTCAAACCACCAGAAATATCGATCCCCGGCGCGGCTGGTCACGACATCAAACTTATCAGGCATAACGCGTCGCCGCGATGGAAGTTGCATCCATTCGATGATGCGAGGCAGTTCTTCTTGGAAGTGATCGTGTCCGCGTCCTTGGTACAACGCGATCATTGTATCGATCTTGCGATCGTCCAAGAGGCTATCCCAAGTAGAGGCGTTGAGAAACATAGGGTTCTCGCCGTCGAATTCTCCATTGACGAAATAGGAGGGGACATATTTTCCGTTGTGCCAATATTGGATGATGTATTTTTTCGCAATTGCGCCGACCATAACGGCACCAGCCCAGATATCCGGGTGTGCAAGGGCTAGATCCCAAGCGGCATCAGCTCCCATAAAGTGACCTGCGATGAACACGCGATCGGTATCGATGCTGAATCTTCGCAAGGCATCACGAAAGGGCTTTAGTATTTTTTGGTGTTCATTCTCGGTGTAGTTGTAAACGGGCTGTTTGTCTTCGTTCCACTCGGGAGAAATCACGATGTATCCGTACCGTGCAGCTTCCCCGTAGCATCGCATTCTTTCATCGGAACGATTGAGAGAAGTCCACCAGTCCAATGTGTCTTCGAACGAGATCTCTTCGCTGGGCAGGGCAAGGATACAAGGATACTTGCGATAGGGGTTGTATTCGGAGGGTAGTTGGACCAAGTATCTGACTAATTTGCCACCCAGTTCGCGGCTCATTGGCACTTCGAGCAAGTATCTGCCGGGCACTGCAACTTTCTTAATGACGGAATTCGTTTCGGCCTGTTGGTTATCTTCCGAAATTGGCTCGGCAGTTTCGGAGATGAAGTCCACGGTGACTTGAGATTGAGGATCGGTTGGGACTGGAGGGGCCATATTGGAGAGGATTCGGGTGACGTATCGTGGTGTGCCCGATTCGAGTTTGATGATCCCTTGGATCAGAGCATCGTTGCGTCGCCGACTTGCGAGTAGTTCACTGATCATTCGACGGGCGATATAGCCGGATCGCACTACTGAGAGGTTTTGCTCTGCGAGTCCCGCTCCGTAGATCCAACCTGCAAATCCGATCGCAGCGCGTTGGTCGTTGCTCAGTGTGTTGTCTTGCCTTGAATTGATGTAATCTGCAAAACGTACGCGGGTGTCTTCGTTTAGGTATTGGGCGATCTCTTCTAGTACGGGCGCTAACTCTTGCTGGATGGTGGGGTCTGAGACTTTGGCAAGGTCTTCTCGGAGCCAGGAGAGGATCTGGTCGCAGTCCTTTTTGCTTTGCGCTATTGCTTCTAGCCGTCGATCGATTTTCAGTTGCGTTTCGACCGACACGGTGTTTGCGCGAAAGCCGCGAAAGATTTGCTGTGCGAGTTCAAATTGGCCGGCTCCTTGGGCAACCACCGCAGCTTCGAACATTTGATCAGCCATAAGCTGATCAATGCGCTTGAGTTCTGTTCGTTTGTCCTGTAATTCTGGAAATCGCTGGATCGCGTAGACCAAGAGTTCTCGTGCTTCGAAGTATCGTTTGGCTGCGAGGTAGACGGTAACGATATCGAGGAAATCCTGCGCTCGATTTGGATCGGCGTTGCGCAACAGGATCTGTCGAAGTGCTTGTGGAGGAATCGCTGAGAGCGCGACTCGCATGTCCCAGGTGACGGAGGTTTGTTGTAGCTCACCTTGAAGGGCTTGGATTCTTACATATTGCGGGGATATTTCTGTGATCCCTTGCACGATCTGCTTGTTGGGGTTTTGGAACATGTAAATGCGACGTCCGAACGGATCGAACGGAGTGGCGGAGAACGCGCTTCCAAGTCCACCCTGAATGACTGAATCGTTGCGACAGACTTCGTCGGCATTAACTTTAAGAGTGATCTTGAACGGGACTGGGGTCTCTACAGGCATGCGGTCTGCACGTTTCGTGCTTACGTATGTCATTCGAAGTCCGTCGTCGATAACTGCGATTCTGGCAGCCGACTGCGTTTCGTTGCTTCCGGCGTAACCTTTTTTGTCTAGTCGTGGCTGCGCCCGAAGAATACCTGGGCCAATCGCAAAGCCATTATCGAGAATGAGGGTTTGCTGCTGCGCTGAGACTTGCGTTGGAGATACAGCGAAGACGAACAGGGAAAGTGCAAGCAAGGACCGTGCGAGAATCTGGAACCCGAGGAAGCAGATCAAGCGATCGCGTCGGGGGGATTGCACGGTTTCCATTACGCCTCTGCTGGTCTGGTGTTATCGTCCGCCAAAGTATCGTTTCAGGGTTTCTGAGGCAGCGTCTTTGGTGTTTTTGGTGGTTGGACCGCCCTGTTGCTTAGGCAACTTAATTGGCGCTCGCTTCTCTGGACGCTTGTGTTTGCTACCCTCATCTGAGGAGCCGCTAGTGCTTTCCGGATTCGCACTTTGTCCAGTTTCTGACTCAGGCGAAGATTCGTCTTGAGATGCTTCCTGTATCAACTCGGTATCGAGCTGTGCAGTTTCTTCCATCTTCATTTGCCTGGTATCGGGTTCGGACGGCGGTGAGCGTCGGTCGATCTGATCGGCTTCGAGTAACCAGGTGCTAATGTCAAAGCTCTCGCGAGAATCGGTCATCTTCGCTTCAGCTTGCGCGGCAATTCGCTCCGCGATCTCTTGGGTGGTTGTAACTTCGGGTTTCTTGGTGTTGGCGATTCCGATTTCGATGACCACTTCAAATTCCAGTTGGCCTACTTTCAATCGATCGCCGGTCTTTAGAATCTTTGCTTTGTCGGGAGAGAGTTGTTTTTCGTTGACATAAGTGCCATTGCGACTTTTCAAATCCATCAACAGCAATCTGCCGTCTTTTTGCACCAAAGCACAGTGCCGCCGGCTGACCGATTCGCTCTTGGGCCGCAATTGGCAATCGTCACCACGTCCGATGAAGAACTTTTCGTCCTTGATGGGTATCAACTTGCCTTCGTGGTTTCCTGACAACACCTTGAGCGAAATCTTCATAAGCATTCCTCGCACAGCTACAAACCCTACCCAGGAACATAAGCTCAAAGATCAACCGCTTCGAAGTTTTGCCCAACCGGTTTGTGGAGGACAATTTCATCAAGTGGTCGAACAAAGTGCAAATGCGTGCTAGGCGACGGGGCGAATTCCTGTGGGCGTTTTAATCAGACATTAACAGAGAGGACACACGGACGTTCTTCAATGGTATCCTGCCACGAATCAGGTTTCAATCGGGAATCCCAACGGGAAGCAGGCCCCAACTCAAGAATCGCTTGGAATATTCGGTTTGCAAGCCATTCATCCCATGCTTCGCTATCTTTCCCATTTTTCCACGCTGGTTGTAGGGATGCATCTGGGTTACAGTCTTTGATCCCCAAGATGGAGGGGTAGGCTTCGCTGGCTCTCATCAGCAGGCTTCCGTGCTGTAAGAGCCCTGAGTGTCCGCGTCGCTGGGCGCTGCCTAGAATTTTGGATGCTCCGATAACTAAGTCCAGTGGCGAGCGTCGGTGGAAGCACAGGAATCCTTCCTCGGATTTGCTCGTTTGTTCAGATTTTTTGATGGGGCAAGTGCATTCCTCGGAGAATTCGGCGTGTGCACCAATTTCTCTCAAGCCTAGCGCGATGGAACGATGGACAGCACGGTAGAGGATTTCCGAAGCACCCTTACTACCGGGAATTGCGTTCTGATGCCCTTTGTCAGATGGACTTGATTGGTTTGTCGTTGGAATGGTGATGCTGTAGGTCCATTCGCAGTCGTGCAAGATCGCGCCGCCACCTGTCCGCCGTTTCACCCAGGGTAGTTTTGGAGCGCGGGGGCATCTTTGGTGTCCCAAGAGGTCGTCAGTTGGTCGATCGACTGGAAATGCCCAAGGCTCAGTGTTGGTTCTTGCCAGCGGTAGATGCGCACGACGATCGGGGCGGCGGGTAGGGCATCGTTGCCGACGAGCTTTCCCTGGTCGCTTAGGTACGTTCCCTGGGGAAGTCGTTGCTGAGTGGCATGTTCGAGAAGCCGAGCATCGACCTGCATGTTTGCATCACCGCTGCGAGGCAGATCGAAAAGGAACACTGCGACATTCGAAGCCATCATGGGGGCTTTTTCCAAAACATCACTCCGCTGTAGCGATTCGTGAAACGCAAGGCGCATCGGAGCACCTTGGTTTATTTCTTGCGATGGTTTGCCGCTTTGGCTTATTGTGCGATCGACTTCTGGTAGTCAGTAAAGTTAAGCAATTTGTCGAGTTCCGTTGTATCGCTCATCTTTACCTTGATCAGCCAACCACCATCGTAAGGGTCGGTTCCGAGAGATTCCAAGCGATCGACGACTTCGTCGTGGACTTCGACGATTTCACCGCTAACAGGGCTGTACATAGGCGAGACGGCTTTTACGCTCTCTACTTCTCCAAACTCTTCTCCGGCTTGTACACTCTGACCAACTTTGGGCAATGCCATGAAGACTAGGTCGTTGAGTTCAGCGACCGCAAAGGCGGAGATACCGATCGTTGCAATTCCGCTGCCATCCTGAGGAACGTGAACCCATTCATGAGACGGGCAGTACTTCAAACCTTCGGGTCGTATGGTCATTTCTGGTAATCCCTGATGTTTGGTTGATTGATTAGGTGCTCGATTGCTATTCAGGCGACGTTCCCTGGGAGTCTGCTTGTATTGTAGCTTGCTACTCCGCAACTCCAAAGGGATGTTGATTCAAAGCGGCGACTGCCCGGCTGAGATTATTCTGGATTTGGCCGCTTGTAAAAGGGAAGCGTACGGATCGTTGCTTTTGAGCGTGATCCACGGATGTCCACTTCGATGCTCTCTTCGGTGTTGGCCGAGGTTGCCGAGAGGTAAGCCATGGCGATCGGCTGTTGGAGTGTTGGGGAAAAAGTTCCGCTTGAGACGATTCCAATGGAATTGCCTTTCAAGTCGAAGCATTCGGATTGTTCGCGGGCAGGTCGGCGTCCTTCGAGAACCAGTCCAACTCGTTTGCGAGTCGGTGCTCGGTTTGAGAATTCTACGAGAGTGTCGCGGCCTATAAAGTTACGATCTTTCGTTTGTACTGCGAACCCGAGTCCCGCGGTATAGGGATCAACGGATTCATCTAGTTCGTGCCCGTAAAGCGGCATTCCGGCTTCGAGTCGCAGGGTGTCGCGTGCACCGAGTCCTACTGCGGAGATTCCCATTTCGCGTCCTGCTAGCATCAGGTTCTCCCAAACTCGCGGAGCATCTTCTGCTCGAACGATCCACTCGAATCCATCTTCTCCTGTGTATCCAGTTCTCGAAACGATACAGGGTTTAGACATCTGCTCGGAAACTTTGGCTTTGTAATACCCCAGGTTTAGGGCAGAGGCGGGGATGAGTTTTTTGCAAAGTTCGACGCTTCGGGGGCCCTGTATTGCGATCATCGCGGTCGAATCGGTCACGTCATTGAATTCAACATCTGGGAAATCCGCCAAATGGGGCTGCATCCATCGAACGATCTTCTCCTTGTTACTAGCGTTGACAACCAACAGGAAGTAAATCTTTCCGCTCGGGCTTTCCAGACAGCTTACAAGGACATCGTCAAGGATTCCTCCGGTGGCATTGCACATCAACGAGTAGCGGACTTGCCCGGGTTGCATATCCAGAACGCGACGGGTCAGCAGGTGGTCAAGAACTTGATCGGCCCTTGGGCCGTCGAATCGTAGTCGTCCCATGTGAGAAATATCAAACAGACCGACCGATTGACGAGTGGCTGTGTGTTCCGCGACGATTCCTTGGTATTGAATCGGCATTTCGTATCCTGCGAAGGGAGCCATGCGTCCGCCATGAGATGCATGCCATTCGTACAAAGCAGTTCGTTTGTTTTCCGTTGCCATTGTTAACCTGAATCGACTCCTTAGTGCTTTTTTCAATAGTGCTTTTTTCAATCGCTAGATTGCGACGAATTGCTCAAGCTGCTTTTGTAAGCTGATGGATTTCTAGCGGCCGGTCAAGTGCCGAATCAGAAACTCTTGACTATTGGAGCTGAGGCTCGTGGATTCTCCAGACTTTTCCATCGCTGGATACACCAGTTGACAATCAACTCCTACTTCACGGCAGCGTTTCTGCAATCCTATCCCGTACATTGCCGAATGGGTCGGGTCAGCTTCTTTACCACCGAGCGTGGGGGCTTTGGTCTGTTTTGGATACTCCAGAAACACTGGTGGATCGCCAGCATTAACCAGTTCGATCGGAGAGTATTCGCGGATCCAAGGTAGTACCTTTTCGCGGTTCTCGATAAGCAGCTCGAATTCGGCTTCCCTTGATCTTCCTTTTGCCGCAAAGCCGAAGGCGTGTCCTCCGTAGATCGAGTTGCTAATCCATTGTCGGAGTTGGATGGGATCTAGCGATGTCTGAGCACCAACGACGGCGGCGCAAGACAACCGCGTTGATTGTCTTGCGACAGGGTCCGTGCTGTTTGGATCTGCCAAATCGTCATGGAAAGCGAGCCACAGAGACGTACAGGCACCGGCGGAGCTACCTGTTGCTCCGACTTTATTCGGGTCGATGTTCCATTCGACAGCTTTGAATCGCAATGTTTGCAATGCCCTGGCTGCATCGTGCAATGGAGCTCGTACCGGTGGCTCAACTCCTTGCTCCATCGCTTGGTCGATGAATCGGTAGTTGATTGCCGCTACCGAAATTCCTGCGTTTAGGTATTTCTTGATCGGATCGTTGCCATAGTTTGTTTTATCCCCACCTTTCCAACCCCCGCCGTGAATGAGCAAGACCAGAGGGGTTGGACTTTCGGATTTGGCTTTCCAAAAATCGAATCGTTGACGGGGTGAGTCTTGTGCGTAGACGTAATCCGAGAAGGTCGGTTCGGGCCTGGCTGGTGGCGCTTTTGTACCCTGAGCCTGTGTTGTTGATTTTGCTCCTGCGACCTTCTTGTTCTCCGCTTTACTATTCCCGTTTGTTGCTGGCTTGGATGGTGCTCCATTCGATGATTTTTGATTCAATGCGATGACTTTGATGTCATCGAATGCGTTTTGATCGTCGAACGACCCGATTCCGATTCTCCCTTTTCCGAAGCTCTTGTCTTCGACTTGCATCAGCGGTTCATCCATGGAATCGAAGTACACGGCGATTTTGCCGCTACTGAAGCGACGTTCCAGACGAACTCGATGCCATTGATCATCCCAGGGCACAGGACGGGTGTTTTGAGTAAGGGGTCTTCGGGGAGCCCCATCGACGATCATGATTTGTCCGCTTGCTGGATCGGGTTTGGCACCGAGGTGGACATAATAAAAGTGTTCTGGGTCTTGATAGCCAAAAAAAACGCAGCAATCTCGATGATTCCCGGTATCGTTGGTGCTTCGCACGGAGAATTCGATCGCAAAGTCTTCTACGGTTAAATCACGGATTAAAGCGATATTATGTGGGCTGCGCACCTTTGGTTCATACTTGCTGATTCGCTTGTTCAGGCCAAAGATTTTGTTATCCCCTTCTTGCGTCAGTTCCCAAGAACCTGAATCGGTCGTTTCCCAGCGGTCTGCTCCCTTAGAAAAGTCCTCTTGGAAAACAACGTTGGCTTGTCCGCTTTCTTTGGACTCTTGGTCGGCTGCTCCGTTTTGTCCTGCTGCGTTATTTGCGGAAGTTTTTTCCTGAGCGTATGCCATTGGATTTCCCACTGGGAGGGGAAAAAGGGCCATGTAGGCAAGAAGCCCGATCGAGGTCAGTCGGCATCGGAAGGAGGGTTTTGTAGGACGGGAGAATCCCGCAGCTGGCCCAATTGTGGTGCGGTACATGCGTATTTGCCTTTCGTTTCCGTGTAGTTCACGTCGGCAAGAGCTTTTGGCGGAAGTCCTGAGCGACATCGGATTCATGTGCAAGCTATAACCGATTGGATCCTCGGCTGTGAGACTCTCCGCGTGGTCGAACCTTGCCTGATCCCGTATAATCAAGCGAATCAGGGTCTCACTCCCATTTTCTATTCGCATCCGTTAGCCCCTTTCCGCGAGGTTACTATGACGCAAAATCCCAACTGCTGCCTCATGGCGAAATACCCTTGGCTCGTTCCGTCGGTTTTACTAGCGGTCGTATCCTTGGCTCTGTTCGCTCGCAACACCGATGCGTCGGCGTTTGCTCCTCCGCCCTCCGGTGAGTCGAAGAAGCCAACGGGCAAGTCGGAAGATAAAGACAAGGATGAAGGTAAAGAAACGGCCAAGGTGGTGGTTGGTCGAGGTGCGAGCAACGGCAATGCAGGCAGGAACGCTTCTGCTAAAGGAAAGAAAATGGACGAACCAGAGTACAACAAACTGACCGCTGAAGAGCGCTGGGTGCTATTGAACAAAGGGACCGAATATGCGTTTACTGGCAAGTACACGGATCACTTTGTCGAGGGAACCTATATTTGCAAGCGTTGCAATGCGCCTTTGTACAAATCCGACGACAAGTTCCACAGTGGATGTGGTTGGCCGGCCTTTGATGACGAGATCAAGGGATCCATTCTTCGCGAGGTAGATGCCGACGGATCTCGAGTTGAGATCATGTGCAAAAACTGCGGTGGGCATCTTGGGCACGTTTTTAATGGCGAGCAGATGACCAAGAAGAACACGCGTCACTGCGTGAACAGTATTTCAATTAAGTTCGTTCCGAAGAGCAAAGAGTTGCCACCTGTCATTACGAGCAAGAAGTCGGACGAGGCCAGTAAGGAGAAGGACATCAAGGAAAGCGGCGACGCAGAATCACCTAAGAAAGAGGAAGCGGGAAAAGAGTCCGACGCCAAGCCTTCTGAGGTAAAGAAGCCTTAGTCTGGCAGTCTTTAGTAAGGCGATGACACAGCAAAGACCCGCTACTTAATTGTTCGATCAGCTTCGTCCAATTAGGTTGCATACCATGCGCTTCGACTGTGCTGCGTAGTACCTAATGTTGGTGCGGAGAAGCCCTAGCCAATATCCGCGCGGTCGGAGCAGCGTTGTTGGAGACGCTGACAAGTGTCCTATCGCCGGAAGAACGGGCTTGGATTCAGCGAATAGAGCAGCGTCGAACCTCTCTCTTGCATTCGGACAAATCGATTACTGTGATTGCTTACGGAGCGGGAAAGCCTGGCTCAAAGAAAACCATGGAAGAGATGAATGCAGGACATGAGACCACTGGACATGTCCGGAATGTATGTAAAGCAAGCCAGAGTTTTGGGCGACGTTGCTGTTTAAGATGGTACGCTCGTTAAAGCCTGAGTCTTGTATTGAGTTGGGTTCATGTGTTGGTATTTCTGCATCCTACTTGAGTGCCGCCTGCAAACTGAATGGCCAAGGGGCGTTAAGGACACTAGAAGGTTCGCCTGCGACTGCAGAAATCGCCAGAGAATCGTTGGAGGGTTTGGGACTTGAGAATGGATCGGTAATCACCGGGCCCTTCCATAAGACACTTCCAGGCGAACTTGAGACAGCGAAACCTGTCGATTTCTTTTTTAATGATGGTCATCACGATCGCACTGCGGTACTTCAGTATTTCAATCTTTCGCTTCCCTATCTTGCTGAGGACGCCGTAATTGTTTTCGACGATGTTTCTTGGTCATCCGGCATGAGGCAGGCATGGGAAGAGATCGAAAATGATTCGCGTGTCTTGGTGACGGTAGATTTGTACGACATCGGTATCGCAATTCTTGGTAACGATCCGTCTGCGAAGGAAAAGTATCGGATTCCGCTTTAAGGATTGGATGGGCAGTTTGCTGATCAACCGGATCTTTGTTGGCGTTCCGCAAGTGATTTTCCGGCGATAGCGCCGATATTCCAGGCGAGTAGGCCCCCCACCAAGAGCGATCCGAACAAGAACGAATCATACCAAGAGAAATTGCCTTCCCGTACGCAAGAGCGAAAGGCTGAAAGACGTTCATTAGAGGTTAGTGGTCTTGTCTTTATGATGCGTTGGTATAGTTGGTGACTTCGACCATACGTGTACATTTTGTTGTAGTAGGAACTGATGCTGTCGAGCTCTGCGTGACGGACTAGCATCTGTTTGTTGTAGCAGACAGCGTGGCATCCAAACTCATTGACTACACGTCGAACAAAAATGGTGTCCGCACCTCTTGGTCGCTCTTCGAAGGGGCCGCATCGATCGTACGCTGACTTGCGCACCCCCATGTTGTTTGTAAATCCGTAATAGAGATCTGGGGATGTCGATTCAAAAACTAATTCGTCCTTTTTGGACTCGTACGCAGCAAGCAACTGAACCGATCGCCGTATACTGTCGGCAATGCGCGGCCCCATCACAATCTGTCGCGATGGGTCTTGTAAGGCACTTTCAATCGACTTGAGCCAGTTTGGCAATGGCATACAGTCGGAATCAGTAAACGCTAAAAACTCACCTTTTGATTCTCTCACTGCATGGTTGCGAGCAGCATAAGATCCTTGCTTGTTTTCCCGCAGCACACGTATGCCTTCGAACTTCGACAGGAGTTCGAGCGATCCGTCTGTAGAGTTGTTGTCGACGGCGAGGATTTCATACTCATTGGCAGGAAAATCCATCGATTTCACCGCACTTATACAACGCTCGAGGTATGCGGAGGTGTTGTAGACTGGGATGATGATCGAGAACTTCATTTAAACAAACTCTACAAGCAACCGATAACGGTGCCGTAACAACTTACTAATCTTTTGAGAAGATGCCCGCATTTCCTCCGAACCGTTTCATCTTCGGAGCAAGCCCGGTTTGGATGGTATCATAACCGTCCGAAGAGTCGAATGATCGTGAGGAGGAAATGTCTCTGAAATGCCATGAATTTGCAATGTGAATCAGACTAGATCAATGCGGCATTCTGACGTACCGAGTCCTTTGGGTCCAATGTGCTCATGCCGATTAGCGTTGTTTATGTCGTTCATCGTCTTCGTTTTCAATTTTGTGAGTTTCCCATCCGAGACGAGGTCGAATGACAGGTCCATACCAAGACCCAAGGAATTCTTTGCGCATTGCGCCGGTATCGGTTACAGAAAAGGCCAATACCGATTCGCAGGCTACCGATGGTTTGCCAAGTTCTGGTCCTAGGAGGACACTGACGACGTAGCGAGAGTCATTGAGAAAATTGGCAGGCAGTTCGCAGGTGGTGGTGTAGGTCCCTCGTCGGATAGGTGTGCCGAAAGTGGGGTCGGCAGAGAGGGACATCGAAGGGGCGTTTCCTGAGGATAGGATGAAGACACCGTTTTCGTCCTTCAGATGAATTTGTACTGCATTGACTATTTGGTCTTGCAAAACATCGTAGGTGATTTCGATGCGGATAGGTTGATCGATCGCGACCGAATTTGTTGCCCTTTCGGTTCCTGTGTTGCGAACGGCAACGCTACGGAGTTGTATTTCATTTGATCCAGGTGCTGACGTTGAGTCCCATTGGGCGATTCCTGTATCGGCTCGCATTCCTTGTAGGTAGCGCTCGATGGCTTGTTGTGGCGTACCATCGATTGAGATGGTACCGTGATCGAGCAGCATTGCGCGGGTGCAAATATTTGAGATAGCGGCCAGATTATGTGAAACCACCAAAATGGTTCTTCCCTGGCTACCTAATTCACTGGCTTTCCCCATGCATCGATTCTGGAATGCTTGATCCCCCACGCTTAAGACTTCGTCGATGATCAGAACATCAGGTTCCATGTGGGCAGCGACTGAGAATCCTAGCCGTACCGTCATTCCGCTAGAGTATCTCTTTACGGGGGTATCTAGAAATTTCTCCACTTCAGCGAAGGCAACAATTTGATCGAATCGCTGCCGGATTTCGGAGCGTTTCATTCCGAGAATCGCTCCGTTAAGAAAGATATTTTCGCGGCCGGTTAGTTCGGGGTGAAATCCTGTGCCGACTTCAAGTAGGCTACCTACGCGACCGCGGACTCCAACGCGTCCCGAAGTAGGGGTGACAATCCGCGACAAGATTTTCAGGAGCGTGCTTTTCCCCGCCCCATTATGGCCGATAATTCCAACTACTTCTCCTTGAGCGATTCGGAAATTGACTTCCTTCAGCGCCCAAAATTCTTTGGTCTCGGAGGTCGTACTACCGCTGCGCGAGATCCAACGCCGCACACTCTTGCTCAATGCTTCGGTCAATCGTTGGTGCTCGCCGAGCGTTCCAAGTCGGAACCTTTTCGAGATGCGATCGGCATGGATTGCTTCCATCATCGTTAGATCCTATCGGCCATCCATTGGTTTGATCTCTGAAACCAAACAAGCCCAGAGAGTACAAGTACGACGGTTAGGAATCCTGCGAAGAGAATTCCGAGTAATGGAGGCAAGGGGGCACCGAGAATGGCCCATCTCGCAATGCCTATACAACTAGCGACAGGATTTGCAGAGTAGAGAATCTGCCAAGTTGGCGACAGAGCCTTTAAAACTCGCTCATATCCGTAGACGACTGGACTGAGAAACATTCCGATCTGCAGTACAAAAGGAAGCGCGTATCCAACATCACGGTATTGTGCATTGAGCGAACTGAGCCAAAGGATTGCTCCAAAGCAAAACACGACTAACCAAGCAAGTGCAGGTAATGCGAAGAGCACACGCCACCATTCTACCCCAGTGTTGGAAAACCCAGTGCTGGAAAACCAAACGACAGGAACGAGCAGGATCAGTCCCACTAGAAGATCGAACAAAGCGCAAAGCAAACTCGATAATGGTAACAGCATTCGTGGGAAGTAGATCTTGGTGATCACATGGCGGTAGTTGACTAAGGAGCCTGTCGCATCGCGCAAACTGTTGTTAACCAGTTGCCAAAATAGCATGCCGATCAAGATGACCGACGCGTCCCGCCATCGACTTCGGGGGGCTTCGTTTGTGCCTTGGTCCGCTCCTAAAAAATGAAAGAGCATTAGAAAGATCAAAGTCCCGAGCAACGGCTGAACCAGAACCCAGACAACCCCAACAAAAACTTGCCGGTATCGAATCAAAAGATCTCGTTGGAAAAAACTCAGGAGAAGCTCGCGGCCAGCCCAAGCCTCTCGGATTTGGCCCATCCCAAAAGGATCGGGCTGTCCGTAATAAATGAACGGGCGAGTTGACGCTGTCTCGGATTTTTCGTCCCCTGCTACACGGTTCGTAACCAATGGCCTACTCTCCTGCTCGTCTCGCCTTTTATCCCACTTCTAGTTCCGCGTCAGTATATTCCATCCCCTACGAGCGGAAACGGTGCTTCGTTCAGCCTTCCCTGTTCCCGTATAGCAGACCGTCGCACTGTCCCTACATTCTTCCTAAATTGCCTAACTCGAAAATAACGAAGAACCGTTCAGTCCCTTACCACCAGACTTCGATTCTAACCCAAAGTGTGCGCATTTCTCTATCGTGGGGAAATGCTAGCCAACTACCGTTCCAGCCCATGGAATTCCATGCCGGCAAAGGCCCACGTAGCATCTGAGCGATCCTCGATTTGCATCGAGCGATATGTAGCGCGCGCAAGAAACTGCGCTGTGAGTGGGGGCTGTTTTAGCATCGCGGACCAAATGCCCCGCGCCGGGTGTGTGCTGAGAACGGTGTTGCTGTGTCTGATCCTATGGACCAGCCTTAGTAGTAAACAGGTAGAAGCAGACGGGAACTTGGTAGCGGTGGCTGAGCAAGCCTACCAGCGCAGTGACGTTGCTCAATTGCTTGTTCGTGTGCGGTCTGAAGCATTAGCGGCACCGGCGAAGAAACATTTGCTCGCCAAGCCGAAAATCAGCGAACAAGAGCGCACTGTTCTCTGCAATCTTTCTGCGCGTGTTGAGAAGCATTTACGATTCGAAACAGCAGTCAACGCCGTACGATTGCACTATGCGATTGCCGCATGTTTACAAGCACAAAAAGACAATACGCAATTAGGCAGGGAAGTTGATTTATTTCTCGAAGACCAAAAACTGTTGATCGATAAGGGGTTAGCTATCGAGGATTCAACCGCATTGGAACGAGCGAAAATCGCTTGCGAGGATAGCCGTTTGATTCTCAATTCAAAGCTATCGACGTTGCGTGAAGAACTTGCCTCGCTCATCGATCCAGCGGTTGCTTGCGAGTATTCCCCGGAGCTCATTGTTACACCCCATTCTTCGCTTGACACGGTATGTGACGTTCAAGAGGTAGCTTTGCGACAACGAGCCGATCTGCAGGCTATTCACTATGCAGTGCATACTCTGCCTGATGCGAGCGATGTAGCTTGGGAGATCGCATTGAACTCAGCTAGCCAGGTTGCTTCTGCGCCGGCAGTTGCAAGACTGATAGCCAACTCGGGAACTACGGGAGCGAACAAAGTGATTCCTGGGCGATTACTTCCATGGCCCTGGAACCAGCGTGGGGATACCGCAACACCGCAGCGGCGGGTTGCGATTTTGAATCAGCTATACCGCGCGAAGTCTACGGAGATTGAGGTTGCAGTAGCGAAGGCCTTTCATGCAAGGGAATTGGCGGCAGAGCGATGGAGTCTTGCTGTTGAAACCACAAACACTTGGCAGACACGGCTTGAACAACTGATTGCATTGGAAGAGGTTCAAGGGACGTTGGCGAAGCAGGTCACGACCAAGCTGGAGATATATCGTGCTCGTTCGCAAGAGTTGGAGCGATGGCTGGAATGGCACCTTGCGGACTGCGATCTGCAGCTTGCTACTGGTGCCTATGGATTCTGGAACCGAGAAGAATCGCCTGCGAAGCAACGGGCGGAGTTAAAGGCGAATGAAGATTCTTCGCCGCTCGAGGATCCAGACCAACGCAAAGAGAGTGAACAATAGTCCTGTCAAGCTTGCTATTACCAGCCAAGGGGATGCGTCTCGGGGGACATAAGTTCCGATGGCATCGATGAGAAACCCGTGTACGGCATAGCAGACTAGAGCGTTTCTGCCGAAACTCCTCAGAATTGGAATCTCGATGGAGTATCGCATCACTAGCCAGTCCCACACCACAAATAACGCCAGCGAGAATCCAGCGGCAAAGACCAAGTATGAGATTGTGCCAGCTTTTTGGCTCATCATCCAATAGTTCCAGGTGCGTTCTTGCCAAGGAGGTGGAGGGACAAAGGGTGGTTCTGCCCATCTTCGATGTGTTCCTTGAGCGAAGACCTGTACGCCAAGTACAACAGGCGAGTTTGCGAGTCGTTGCGGAGTGTTGTTGCTGTCTGTTGTATTTTGAGTACGCAGAACCTCGACGTCATAGGATCTAGATAGGCAGGACAACAACCAACCAAGTAGCATCCATGAGCAAGCGATTATTAGCCATCTAGCATACCAGCGGACCTCTGAATAAGGGTTCAAAGGTGAATTGCTAAGCTGTTTTCTATAATTAAGGAACTCTTCTCCAGCCCAAAGTCCGGCGCATGCAGGTAGGGACCAAGTAAGAAAACCGAGCGGTCCACCATCGATGCCACCAGGACTTTCGTGAACCCAGTGGAAGTATCGCAACTCTGAGACGGCGACATGAAGGGATACACCGAACTCGATCCAAAGCAATCTTCCGAACCACGTCCAATTCAGGATTGGTAGAAGCCAAAGGGTGGTGCAAGCGATGTGTGTTAGGGTTTGAAACCAATCCCGTTTGGCTATAGCAAACCAAAAATCGATGGTTCCGATTCGCTGTCCTAGTTCGGACTGTCCCCAGGGAAAGTATAGAAGAAAAGCGAAGGCCATCAGCGACATCGAGCGTCTAGCGAGTTTGAGTTGTAGAGGCCTTGCCGCTTTTCTTCGGGCTTGAGTATTGAGTGATTTTGGCGAGATGCCTAGTCCTTGTGCTTCTTTCGCTAAAGCCCGAGCCCAGACGACCGCGATGGAGAAACCCACGGCAAACAAGAAGTTTGGCATAATCGTGTCTGCATAGCTACAGTAGTCGTTGGTGTGTCGAAGGATTCTTGGTGCACAAGCGTAGTTACCTAAGAAGTTCACCAACACCATTCCGGCCACGGCGTATCCTCGAAATTGATCAAGCGACGTGATCCTCGTATTGGAATTCGTGTTGCCATTATGCGGTTCGAGGGGTAGGACATTAGGGTCCGCGGCGTTCAAGATTCACCTCGACCCATTCTGGTTCTGCTTCAACGCAGAGGATACGTTGGTTTGTCGGTACGTTGTTGTAGCGAGTTATCAGACCGCTTGGCCAGTGGATTTCGATGGAGTCTAACTTGGTTACATCACCGAGTCCCAAGTGGATCAGCGGTTCGTTACTGCACTCAAATCCATTGCCAGCAAGTCGTTGGTGGACCCAGCGTTCGTCGCCGGCTTGCAGGTGAATCTCTGCGCCTATTGCATCGCGTTCCGATTGCACTCCCACGAGTTCTAGTGCGATCCAATTTCCTTGATCGGTGCTGTCATTGCGTAAAATCGAAAGAGGGTGATCGAGGTGTGTAACATAGCTGTCGAGTTTTCCGTCGCGATTGAAGTCCCATATGCCTAGGCTACGTGATAGGTATTCCGTTTGGAAAAATGGCCCGAGCGATTCTCCGGTTTGTTCCGCGAAGCCACCTTCACGCTGCAGGAAGACTTGAGGTCGCATGGTATAGGGTTGACCTTTCGAACGATAATCATCGACATGTCCGTTGACAACGAGCATGTCTTGCCAGCCATCGCAATCTAGATCGATCAATTGGGTTCCAAATCCTAGTGTTTTTTTCTTGGGGTCGATAAGTCGATAGCGACGTGAAGCATCTTGAAAAAATCCTTGATCGCTCTGGGTGTAGAGGGCATTGTACTCATCGATGAAGTTGGTCATGAAAAGGTCTAAGGTTCCGTTGCGATCGACGTCTGCGCAGCCGACTCCCATGCTAGCTTGCGGTTTGCCTTGAATGTCCACTGCACAGCCTCTACGAACCGCTTCATCGGCTAACATCCATCGTTTTGCATTGGCTTCTGACGGGCCGCTGAGATAGAGGTTATTGGCGGACATGTCATTGGCAATGTAAATGTCATTACCATGCTTGCCATCAAGATTTCCCACGATGACTCCGAGTCCTCTTCCATCGTCCATGGCTAGATTCCATCGATCGTTTCCGGAGACAAAGTTCCCAGATCCATCAGAGAGGTAGATTGCATCAGGGGATGCTGGGAATTCAGTGGGGCGGCAGACTTGGGGAATGTTTTCCTTGGTGACGCACAAGTGAGTGATTACGTCGATTCCTGAGGCATAGTTGATTTCAACTAGATCAGGTAAATGATCTCCGTTGAGGTCGGCAATTGCTGCGCTGACACTCCATACGGGATTTTTCTGAACATCGCGGCGCATCAATGAGATCTCGATGAGTTCAAAGGTACCATCACCTTGGTTTCGAAGTAGCAGATTCTGTCCGAAGTTCAGCACGAACAAATCGGGGAAACCGTCTTGGTCCATATCGCCGACCGCGACACCCTGGCCGTATGCCCGATTCGCAACTTTGGCTTGGTCTGCAACCGATTGCATGGACTGCCCGCGTATGTTTCGCAGCAACACGCTCGGATCGTTTGAGGAAGGGACGCGAGGGTCACCGCCTCCCTGTAAAACGAACAGGTCTGGCCATCCATCGCGATCGAAGTCGACGGTACCGGCGCCAGCACCGTTGCTTTGGTAAGTTTGCATTCCGATCTGGTTTGGGTCATCTCCATTACGATAGGGGATTTGACCGCCAATCTCTTTTGCGACATCGGTCCAACGCAATTTGGTAGCTACTTGGCCCATCTCTTTTGGGCGATTAACTCCTGGTATTCTCGGTGACTGTACTTGACTCGTTTCGAGGAGTTTTTTCAGGTCCAATTCAGGGAATGAATCTGAATTGCGGCTCAAGCCTGTGTTGATTTGTCCGAGCTTAGTTGTGTTGAGTGCCTCTTTCTTTGCATTCTCAAGTGCAACGAGTTGGTCTCCATTAGGCCGATGGTATTTTTCCATCACTTCACGCCAAAGGATCGCTTCGAATCGTCGGCCGTGAGTTTCCAGAGTGGAGGCGAGTTGATTCATCCACTCTTCGCGGCGATGCCCATCTCGGCAGTAATTGAGATTGCGATTTGCCAATTGAGTTGTCTGAAAGAGTGCTTCGGCTTGTTTCGCTAGTTCCGTCTCGTTGAGCAGTGTGTAGCATTGGGCTAGTGGTGCAGCGGAGAGATAGTTCATCGGGTCTATTTCAAGGCTTTTCGTGAAGCACTGAGCGGCTTCGGTAAACATTCCTTGCGATTGCAGCCATAAACCTAGTAGTCGCCAGTACTCCGGAAGTTCTTCAGCTCGTTTCGTTCCCAAGAGAGTTTCTGAGCTGGAATTGGGATTTCTATTATTTGCATTGGTGATGGTTGTTTGTAGTTCATCGCTGTTTCTAGTTGGTCGGTTCGCGAACCACTCGGGGATACGATGCCAATCTTCTTGTTCTGCTAGACTCAGTCCGAGGCCAACCCAAAGAGCGTCAGTGCCTTGTTTTGCATCGAGGATTTCTCGGAATAACGTCTCTGCGGCTTGTGGATTCTTTTCGTATAAAGCACCAAAAGCCAGAGAGCTCTTCAAGCGGATTTCTTGGGGGGCTTCTTGAAGTTTTTGCTTAACGATTGCATCGCTTTCAACTGGTTTGACGGTATCGATTGCAAGTGCCATGGTAGTGATGTCTCGATTTCCCAACCTGAGCAATCGCTGCATAGCTAGCGATGCTTCGTAGCGACGTCCTTCGAGGTCCAGCAGTGCTGCGTAGAGTTTGAGCGACTCGTAATCATCGGGGTATTGCGAGAGAATTTTCAGTGCACGCTCTTCAGTAGTCCGCAGAAGGGACTTGTTCCAAGCCCATGTCAGCACATCGCGATGTGCTTTGATACCGTATTCGGGATCGGAGAGTTCTATACGGTCAACCATCGCCATCGCTTGTTCAAATTTGCCTCGTTGCTGCAGAACTTGGGCTGAAACATAGAGTGCTCGGACGTCGTTACCATTTGTTAGCAGAACTCGTTGACATTCATCCCAAGCTTCGTCAAAGCGACTGGCTTCCAGCAACTTCAGTGCACGTAGGGAGCTTGAGCGTTTCCCATTTTCGCCAGTAGTATTTCCGGCGCTCTCTTTTGTCGGAGTTGCTTTTTCGCTTTTCGTAACCTCCGCGTTCTGAGGTTTTTCAGAGCGATTGCAACCGAGGTTTATCGCGAGAAGTGCCAGACATACGAGGTAAAGAGCCCTGAGAAACCGAGCGATGCAGGGCGTAGCGGAGTGGCGATTGCAGGTCGAAGGGGAGCTTGGGTCCATGGCTTGAGTCTCTCAAGGCAACCGGCACTTAAAAATACGAATCTCGCGCTGTCCGTCGTTCAGATCAACCAATTCGGAATCGCATTTCCAACCTGCGGTACGAATCCAATGTTCGAACCGATCTCCGGTATGTCGTTGTGGTTCGCTGAGGTAGACCACACCATTGGCTGCGAGAACCTGCCTCATGCAGGGCTCGAGGATGGGGTATAGAGATGGATTGTAGACGATGTCTGAACCGATCACGATTGGGAATCGTTCTCGAAATTTCTGTAACTTGGCCCAATCCAACTTGCGCACGGTTACTTTATCTCGGACGAATCTTGCGTTGTAACGGCACATAATCATGGCCATGCTCGAGGCATCGGTGATGCAAACGTTCGCGCCGCGAAGGGCTGCGGAGATTCCTGCCCGCCCGCTACCGCCACCGAGTTCCAAGATTGGGTTTTGGTGGAGGTTTGGTATGCGTCCTAGGAATTCGTCGAGTCCCTGAGCGGCCCTCCAAGTTGCAGCCCAAAATGGGTCGAGTTCGACGACTTCGGGTTGATTCCCTGCGAGAGCTTTTTCTAGAAGTCGATCGGGGTTGATAACTTTGACCCAAGGGTAGTCCTTACCTGCGATCGTTGCGCGTCCGTGCTCGAGTTCGACGGTTCGTTCGAGTCGTTTTAGCAATCTTTGGGATTCCACCGGGTCGACTTCGGTGAACATCTTAGCCCCGTTCTTCCATCTCCCGGATATAGGCTCTGAGGCGTTCGAGTTCATCCTCGGTTCCCTTGAGCTTGAGCATGTTTTTGACGCGTCGTTGCAGTTCCAGTGAATTGACAGGTTTCGAGAGAAAGTCGTCGGTACCAGCTTCGACCGCTCTTTCGATATCGCCGAGCTCGCTCAGGGCCGTGACCATCAGGATCATGATCCGAGCCGTCTCTGGGTTGCTCTTGAGGGCACGGCATACTTCGAAACCGTTGAGTTTGGGCATCATGACATCGAGCAGGATCAAGTCTGGTTTAAAGGACTTGACTTTGGCAATCGTGTCTTGGCCATCGACCGCGATTTTGGTATCGCAATCAATTTTAGCGAGGAGTGCTTCAAGCAATTCACGGTTAGCAGCATTATCGTCAGCGATGAGGATACGCGGAGTTGACATGGAATTTAAAACTCACTGGAACACGATGCGAATTGCGGTTGAAAACGAATTACCCTCGGTTACGAGACGCATCAAGCGCCAGTAGCCGCCATGCCTGCTGGGACTGGAAATGCACCTGCGAACTCTTGGACCTCCGCGTGGATTCTCGCCAAAGCTTCGTCATTGTCGTGCGCTTTTAGAGCGGCGACAATCCAATGGCCCACTTGGCGGAATTGATCGGGCCCGAGCCCTCGCGTTGTCAGAGCAGGGCTACCGATTCGGATGCCACTTGGATCCATCGGTTTGCGAGTATCGAAGGGGATCATGTTCATGTTGACGGTGATGCCGCAGCGGTCCAAGGTCTTTTCTGCGATCTTGCCACCGATTCCCAAGGAGGTCACGTCGACGAGTACCAAGTGGTTGTCGGTTCCACCGCTGATCAATCGCAATCCGTGCGAAAGGAGGACCTCTGCCAGGGTTTGACTGTTAGCGATAACTTGTTTTCCGTACTCTTTGAAATCTGTTTTGAGAGCTTCGCCGAAACAAACGGCTTTGCCTGCCACGACGTGCATTAGTGGTCCACCTTGAATGCCCGGGAATACCGCGCTGTTGATCGCTTTGGCGTATTCGGATTTGCATAGGATGAGGCCACTGCGTGGACCGCGCAAGGTCTTATGGGTGGTCGTCGTGACGAAATCTGCGTGGGGTACCGGCGAATTGTGGACACCAGCAGCGACGAGCCCGGCGTAGTGGGCCATGTCGACCATGAGTTTCGCACCGAACTCTTTTGCAATCTCTCCAAATCGATCGTGAGGAATTTCACGCGGGTATGCGCTTGCGCCTGCTACGATCAACTTTGGCTTGTGTTCCTTCGCCAACGCGACAACTTGGTCAAAGTTAATACGATGGTCTTTGGCATCGACACCGTAGGAAAAAAAGCGGTAGAGCTTACCGCTGATATTCAAATTCATACCGTGAGTCAAATGCCCACCTTGAGCAAGATCCAAACCTAGAACGACATCACCGGGTTGCAATTGGGACAGATAGACCGCTGTGTTGGCTTGGGAACCGGAGTGAGGTTGCACGTTGGCGTGATCTGCTCCGAAGAGTTCTTTTGCTCGTTCGATAGCGATGTTTTCTACGACATCGACATGTTCGCAACCGCCGTAGTAGCGTCTGCCTGGATATCCTTCGGCGTACTTGTTCGTCAGCACACTTCCGACGGCTTGCATTACGGGAAAACTGGTGTAGTTCTCGCTGGCAATCATTTCGAGGCCTTCGCGCTGACGCTTCGCCTCAGATTCAATCGCTTCCCAAACCGCAGGGTCTTGAGTTCGGATATCTGACATAAATAAAACAAATCCTGGTCGCCAAAAGATGGACTGGTGCACACATTCCACGCCATTGTTCACCAATCCAGCGACTCCGTCAACAAGAAGTGGGGTATGCCTGAGGGCTGGATCGGAATGATGTGGGATTAGATGAGCTTTTGCCATCCGGTTTCGTAGCACTTCGGGATATTCGGGATATGTGCAATGGGGGGGATAACAAAAAATACGGGTAGCTTTATCGCTAGGATTGCCGATGACCGATGGGCCGCTGTGTAGACAGATCCTACGAAGAGTGGGTATCGATTAGAATGATTGTCACGCATCGGGTTCCCCCCTTACGCGAAGCTGGAGTGTAACAGCGATGTTGGATCGAATTTTCAAGAGTGAAGATGGGCCTGGGCCTGTTGAATATGCAGTAATGCTTGCGATCCTGATCGCCCTCGGGCTTGGGTTTCTCGGTACTTCACCGAGGGGCGGAGTGGTATCGACAGGTTCGGCAAGCGTTACGACGCAGAAGTCGGTGCAATCGCCAACGTTAAAAGTCGGTCAATTCAAAGATTTGTCTAAGACCGTTCAGTAGTCGTGGTCTGCGGCGGTTGTACCGATTGTGTGTTGAATGTTTCTTATCT
>JBEICB010000147.1:0-11362 GCA_040373655.1 Pirellula sp.
CGATAGGCGATAGGCGATAGGCGATAGGCGATAGGCGATAGGCGATAGGCGATAGGCGATAGGCGATAGGCGATAGAGTTGCGTAAAGTGGGCCGCGATAGAGTTGCGTAGAGTGGGCCTCCGAGCCCGCCGAGCAACTCCGAGAGGGTGGGAATCGAACAGTGTCTCACGCGGAGAGCCGTTGGCTCTCAGAGAGTTGAAAGGAGAAAGTGGAAAGTAGAGAACGCGGGGGACGTTTCTAAGAACTCGCGTTTTGGCTCTGTTTGATTTGCTTTCCCTTTAAGATCTTGGCGTCTTGAGCGGAGCAGGCGTGAGAAATGGTTTGCTTGGTCGGTGTTTGGATCAAGCATCTGCCATTTCGCGAGCGTGATAGGAGCTGCGGACGAATGGCCCGGATGCGACTTTGAGGAAGCCCATGGATTTAGCGATGGAGCGAAGTTCGTCGAATTCTTCGGGTGGAACGTAGCGTTCGACGGGAAGGTACCTGGGACCGGGCTGAAGGTATTGGCCGAGGGTGAGGAAGTCGCAGTTGAAGCGACGTAGATCGGCGAGGCAATCGATGAGTTCTTCGCGAGTTTCGCCGAGTCCAAGCATCAGGCCGCTTTTGGTTCGGATGCTGGGGTTGCGGTCTTTGACGTGCTGAAGAAGTCCGAGGGTCCAGCGATAGTCGCTTTTCGGGCCCCTAACTCTTCGGTAGAGGCGGGGTACAGTTTCCATGTTGTGGTTAAAGACTTCGGGTGCAGCATCGATGACACGGTCGAGGCCGTGTCGATGTCGCACGAAGTCGGGGGTGAGGACTTCGACCGTTGCTCCGGTGCGTTCGCGGACGGCGATCACGCAGCGGTAGAAGTGGTCGCCACCGCCGTCGGGTAGGTCGTCTCGGGTCACGGAAGTGATAACGACGTGGCGGAGACCTAATCTTGCAGAGGCTTCGGCGAGTCGTTGTGGTTCATCGTCTTCGAGGGCTTCGGGTTTTCCGCGAGCGACGGCGCAGAAGCCGCATGGTCGGGTACAAACGTTGCCGAGGATCATGAATGTTGCCGTTTTTTGCGAATAGCATTCCATGCGGTTCGGGCATTTAGCGTTTTCACAAACAGTTTCTAGTTTGAGTTCGCGGAGTAGGCCGTGGGTGAATTGATTACCGTTGCCTTTAGGGACTTCGCGGCGCAGCCAAGGTGGAAGTCGTCGGCTGGGTTCAAAGAGTTTATTTTGGTTTGGGATCGTCCCACCCATTGAGCCGCATCCACCCATGCGTTGAGTGGTGGAGTCCGCCGCGGTGGTGGTTTGGTCTGGGTTGAAATTCAAGCCGTTCGGATTGGGGGCGAGGACGGGTAGCGAGAGGCTGTTGTGTGCGGCTTTGTCCTGGTTCATGTGGATCGATTCCGGCGAGTTTTGGAGATCGCTTCTTGGGGAAGCGTTGCCGACTGGGCTATTCGCGCAGGGGCTTCATAGCACTGTATCGGGGATGGGTTGAATTGCCAGTCCATTTCGTAGGGCTGGTGGGCTTAGTTTGTGCGGGTCTTGCGGCGTGTAGGGGGTGGGAGGAGGGAAAGCACAGAAAATGAAAAAAGGAGGGGAGCACTGGCTATTTTAGTCCCTTTTGCTTTACATTAAGGTGGTGTTGTGCGGGATAGTCTACCTTGAAGGTTCGGGAAAGCCATGCCGACACCATTCCTACGAAAACGATGAAAGTGTGGAAATATGTTGAAGAAATGGTTTTTAGGTGGGCTGTTGGGGTTGGTAGCCTTAAGTGGTTCCTGGCAGGGATACTCGAAGGTTTATGGGGTCGAGTGCGCCGCGAATTGCCCTTTCTGTTCTGCTGCTTCGCAGACTTTACGGCAAGAAAGTTTATCGATGGATGCGGTCGCGATCGCGACGCTTCAGTCCGATGGAAGGTTAGATATCGATGGCAATGCGACTTTTGTGGTCGAGCGGGTGTTGCGAGGGGAAACGTTATTGGAGAAGGGGCAGAAGGTTGAGGCCAATTACTTTGGGCCGGGGAAGACCGACAAGAAGTTTTTGTTGTTGGGAGTAGATCCTCGCAATTTGGTTTGGTCTTCGCCATTACCATTGTCCAAGGATGCGGAGAATTACATCGACGCGATCCAGAAGTTGCCTGAGGACCCGGTGGAGCGGCTTGATTTTTACCAGAAGCATTTTGAGCATCCTGATTCTTTGTTGGCGCGTGATAGTTACGACGAGTTTGCATTGGCTCCTTATGAAGACGTCAAGAAGCTCAAGCCGAAGATGGATCGCGAGCAGTTGATGGACTGGGTTCGCGATCCGGCGATTTCTCCGGATCGCAAGCGTTTGTATTACACGATGTTAGGCATTTGCGGTACGGAAGCGGACGCGGTGGAATTCGAGTCGATGATTCGAAGCAGTGATCCGGACAAGCGGGCAGGTTTAGATGCGTTGATTGCAGCGTATTTGATGTTGCGAGGGGCGGAGGGGTTGCCGCTGATCAACGAACAGTTCTTGGCGAATCGCAAGGCGACTTATCCGGACGTTTACTCGTCCGTGATGGCATTGCGTTTTCACGGGACGGAAGCGGAGCGGTTGCCGAAAGAGGCGATTTTGGCTTCGATGCGTCATTTGTTGGAGGCTCCGGATTTGGCGGATTTGGTGATTCCTGATTTGGCTCGATGGGGAGATTGGAGTCAGATTGATCGATTGAGCGAGTTGTTCAAGAAAGCGAATGATGACAATTCGTGGGTTCGCGTTCCGGTCGTGAACTATCTGCGGGCTTGTCCATTGCCGGAGGCGAAAGAGCGGCTGGCGGAATTAGAGAAGATTGATCCAAAGGCGGTCAAGCGAGCAGCAACATTCTTCCCGATTCCTGCACCTGGCGGTTCGAAGGATGGGGATGGCAAGAGTGGAGAGAAGGACAAGAAGGATGGAAAACCGGCACCGGCGGCTCCGAATTCTTCGTCGTCTTGGATCCCGGTCGTTCCGATGGGACCAGAGTCTGGTCAGGGAATGCGAGGAACGAGTCGATTGGCGAGGGTAGAGCGTTTTTCCGGGAATCGGTTGGTGTCCGGTTGGCGTCTTGAGGGTGCCAAGTTGGTTGCTTTCGATAGGTTGGAGCTTGGTGAGAGTGTGCGTCGCGAGTCGATTTTCGGGGGATTGGCGTTAGGGGATCAGGTATTAGCCAGCGGAGCGAGTTTTGTGCGAGAGGCTTCTGTGGCTTCGGCTCCAGGTAAATTCGGCGTGAACTCTTGGATCGTCCTTTCCGTAATCCTCCTCAATGGCGTGGCGTTTGGGGCATTTTTGTGGATGGTACTCACGGGGATGTTTTCCAAAGAACACTGGGTTCTGCGCCGTGTTTTTCTTCCTCGATCTTAAGAAAAAGTCCTCGACTGGGGGCTTGGGTGCGATACAGATGAGCAAGCCGGTGGTGGAAGCGACAGAGACACATCGAGAAGGTGAAGAGCAGGTAGGGACTGATCGGACTTATGTTTCGTACAGTGACGAGTTGGAGTACGGCTACCGATCGGTATCTCGGGCAGCAGTGCTTAGTCTTGTCTTTGGGCTGCTGGGTTTACTGAGTTGGTATTCGCCGCTGCTGTTGTTTCTCTGTGCGGTAGGTGCGATCTTTGCGTTGGTGGCGTTTAGTAACTTGCGTAAGTACCCCACGGAGCTCAGTGGTCGCGCGGTGGCTTGGACAGGTGGTGCATTGAGTTTATTGGCTTTGATTGGAAGTCCGATCAAGCACACGGTGGAGTATTACACCGAATTGCCGGACGGTTACGAGCGGATTTCGTTTGCCGCGTTGAAGAGTCCATTGGGTGCTCCGGATTATCCTCCGCAGACGGCGGTGGAGTTGGATGGCAAGAAGGTGTTTGTCAAAGGGTACATTCATCCCACGTCGTTATCGAGCAACGCTTCGAAGACTTTTATTTTGGTTCCTGACTGGGCTACTTGTTGCTTTGGAGAGCAGCCACCTTTGACGCACATGATTGAGGTCCGGTTGACTGGCGACGAGTTTGCATCGAAGTCGCTACGTCGTCATTCGCTTGCTGGTACGCTTTCGGTTCGGCCGTTTCTCAAGCCGGTTGAAGGTTTAAATGGCGTGTTTTATGAACTGGAAGCGGATCACTTTCAGTAGGCCTTAAACGTTAGGTGTTAGGGGACTGAGTTGCGTAATGCGGGCCTCTGAGCCCGCCGAGCAACGTTGAGAAGGATGATGTTATAAGAATCAAAGACGTGCTTACCAGCGAAATCGTTTAGCAGTCAGCCGCAGGCGTACCTCCTTCACCTCGATGTTCTCATGCAAAGAAAACGGTCATATGAAGCGATCCGTTGTTTCACGCATTTTTGGGGCTACGGGTAAAGGATTGTGCGTGAGTAGTTTCGAGGGCACTCAGACGGATCGACGGAGCGATCCGCGACAATGATCCGCGACAATGATCAGAGACTAATGATACGCGAGAATCTGGGGGGTTAGTGGACGCGGTGTCCGGGTTTTGCGCCGGAGTCTACCCCTAGTAGGAAGACCTCGGTGCCGCCGGCTCCTGCTGCGGTCACCATGCCTTCGCTCAATCCGAACTTCATCTGTCGGGGTTGTAGGTTGGCGACGATAACCACTAGACGTCCTTCAAGCTGTGCCGGTGAGTATGCGGCTTTGATCCCTGCAAATACCGTTCGAGTAACATCACCGCCGAGGCTGACGGTGAGCTTTACGAGCTTCTTCGCTTCGGGGACTTCTTCGGCTTTGATGACGCGTGCGACGCGCAAGTCGACTTTGGCGAAGTCTTCGATGGTGCAGGTTGGAGCGAGTGGCTCCATTGCAAGAGGTTCAGGGGAGTCGCCAGAGGGTGCCGTATTGCTCGCATCTGCTGGTGCAGGGGTAGCTGCAGGCGTTGCCGGTGTGGAGTCTTTGCTTTCTTCAATCATTTGTTCAACCTTTTTAAAATCGACGCGTTGCATCAGGTGTTCGAACTTGGACAGTTTAGTTCCTAGCAGAGGGGTGTAAGCATCATTCCAAGACTGAATTTCGTTTTGTAACAGTGCACTGCATTGGTTTGCGAGACGAGGTAAGACTGGGGCAAGGTAGACACAGAGTTGTCGGAATAGGTTCAGAACAACGGTGCATACTTCTTGTAAACGTACTTGTTTGTCGGGATCTTTTTTCAGCGTCCATGGGGCGTTGTTTTCGACGTATCCGTTTGCAACATCAGCGAGCTCCATGATGATTCGCATGGCTCGTGAGTAGTCGCCTTGCTCATAGGCTTCCGCGATGCGTTCGCCGGCATCTTTAGCAGCTTGGAAGAGCCCCTCATCATTTGGATAGGTCGAGCACAGGCCGGTCTGTTCGATGAAGCGAGCGGTACGGCTTGCGAGATTGACTACTTTACCGACGAGATCGGAGTCGATTTTTTGAGCGAACTCGGTGAGATTTAGGTCGATATCGTCGAGACGAGGTCCGAGTTTGCTGGCGTAGTAATAGCGAAGGTAAGAGGGGTCGAGGTGTTCGAGGTATTTGCTTGCTCGCACCATGGTCCCTTTGCTCTTGGACATCTTCTCTTTGTCGACGGTAAGGAATCCGTGGATATGAACAAAGGTCGGCAAAGAGAATCCAGAGGAGTGGAGTACACCTGGCCAGAAGAGGGTGTGGAAGTAGGTGATGTCTTTACCGATGAAGTGATGGATTTCGGTTGAGGGGTTTTTCCACCAGTCGTCGAGGGATTCGTTGTGTTGTTTGCACCATTGCCAAGTCGATGCGATGTAGCCGATTGGGGCGTCGAACCAAACATACCAATAGTTTCCGGGGCTATCTGGGATGGCGAAACCGAAGTAGGGTGCAGGTCGCGATACGTCCCAGTCACGGAGAGGCTTGCCGAGGAAGTGACCTTTTAGGTAGTTCGCGACTTCGGGTTGCAGGTGTTCTCCAGACTGGGTCCATTGATCGAGGAAGTCGTGGAGTTGTTCGAGTTGAACAAAGAGGTGTTTCGCGGATTTTTTGATCGGGGTTGCGCCGCTGAGGGTGCTGACCGGATCGATCAAGTCGGTAGGAGAGTAGGTGGCGCCGCATTTGGAGCAGTTGTCACCGTACTCGTCGGGAGCTTTGCAGTTAGGGCACGTCCCTTTGACGAAGCGATCGGCTAGAAAGGTACCTGCGACTGGGTCGAAGAGTTGTTCGACGTCATCTTCGCGAACCAAATTCGCTTGGCGTAGCGATGCCCAAATCTGTTTGCAGAGTTCGTAGTTTTCGGGGGCGTTGGTACTACCGTAATGATCGAATGCGATATCGAACCCGGCGAAGTCTTTTTCATGTGCGGACTTCATTTCCGCAATGAGGGCTTCCTCGGAACGCCCTTCTTGACGTGCCCGGATCATGATTGCGGTACCGTGGGTATCATCGGCGCAGATGAAGATACAGCGTTGACCACGAAGTTTTTGGAATCGGACCCAGATGTCGGTTTGGATGTACTCGACAAGGTGGCCGAGATGGATATGGCCATTGGCGTAGGGCAACGCGGCGGTTACCAGCAGTTTCTTTTTATTCATTGCGTTGCGTTCGCTTGGTTGGTGTCGGGAGAAAGTTGCCGTTAAGTTTATTCGGATCGTTGTTTCTCGGTAGTCCAATCCCTGATGGATTGGAGTATGATAGAACCTGGTATCGCCTTTGGCTTGCTCCCTTCCTCGAAATCTCTCCGACGACTATGAATCCTACGCAGAATGCTTGGAATTTGGCTGCTGCACGATCGACTCGCCGACAATTATTTGGGGCAGGCGCACAGGGCTTGGGAGTAGCGGCATTGGCAAGTTTGTTGGGGCGTGATCAGGTCTCGATAGCTCGCGGCGCGACGGTTGGGCTTGGTGAAGCAGGCCTGCCCGGTTTACCGCACCATGCACCGCGAGCGAAGCGGGTGGTGGTTTTGTGGCAAGGTGGAGGACCTTCGCATACGGACTTGTTCGATGAGAAGCCCGTCATGGTTGAGCAGGCCGGGAAAGACATACCGGATTCGGTTCGAGGAACGACGCGACTATCGACGATGTCAAGCGGCTATGCGAAGTGGCCTTGTTTGCCTGCGATCAAGCCGTTCGAGACGTACGGTAAGTGCGGGATGCGGTTGAGCAGTATGTTGCCAAATGTCGGTAGCATTGCCGATGAGATAACGTTAGTGCGATCGATGTACACCGAAGCAGTGAATCACGCGCCGGGAGTGACTTTCTTTTTGACGGGTGCTCAAGTGCCTGGTCGTCCGAGCATGGGAGCTTGGTTGTCGTATGGATTGGGAAGTGACACAGACAATTTGCCGACGTTTGTGGTGATGACTTCGAGCGACAAGGGGAAGACTTGTGGGCAGTTGTTTTTTGACTATTACTGGGGAAGTGGATTTTTACCGAGTCGGTATCAAGGGGTGAGGTTCCGCAACACGGGTGATCCTGTTCCTTACTTGGCGAATCCACAAGGTGTTTCAAGAGAGGTTCGTCGCGCGATGTTGGATGACCTAGCCGCGATGAATCAGATGCATTTGGAGAGTTTTGGGGATCCAGAGATTGAGACTCGGATATCCCAGTACGAGATGTCCTATCGCATGCAGACGAGTGTGCCGGAGTTGTTGGACTTTTCCGATGAGTCTGCGGCAACGATTGAGCGTTATGGGGTGGATGCCTTGAATAAGGGTTCGTTTGCCAATAACTGCTTGATCGCGCGTCGGCTGCTTGAACGAGGCGTTCGCTTTGTGCAGTTGATGCATGCTGGGTGGGATCAGCATAATAACTTGTACACGCAGTTAGCAGAACAGTGCAAAGACACGGAAGGTCCTGCGGCGGCGTTGGTCAAAGATCTCAAGGAACGTGGGATGCTTGATGATACCCTAGTGATCTGGGCAGGTGAATTTGGTCGGACGCCGTTTGGGCAAGGGGATCCTAACAAGCCGAACGGTCGCGATCATTTTGGTCGCGCATTCAGTTGGTGGATGGCTGGTGGTGGTGTGCGGCAAGGGCATGTAGTGGGTGCGACAGATGAGTTCGGATGGAACATCACCGAGACCCCGGTTCACGTGCATGACATGCAAGCGACGATCATGCATCTATGCGGGATCGATCACGAACGGCTGACGTTCCGATACCAAGGTCGTCAGTACAGGCTGACCGATGTCCACGGCAAGGTAGTTCAAGAAATTCTTAAGGCTTAGGCTCAACACCGTCAAATCGATATTTCGATTGGTTCAAGAAGTGCGCATCATGATTTGAGTGGGCTTTCTAGTTCTCGGTGTGTCGGCCTTCCAGGCCTTTGGGTCATTTGGGAGAAGTGGTACCGAGGCCTTGGCGACTCCTGTAGTATTGTAGCAGATTCTGAGAGTCGCTGGCTCTCAGAGATCCTAGAAGCCGCGTCGTTCGAGTAGTGGTGGAGGTTCGAAGCGTGGGGTATTTGCGTTCGATGGAGTGATTCTTGACGAAGTAGGTCTAAGCGTCGTTGAGCTGTTGGAGTAAGGTAAGGAGGGTTGTACCAAAGGTGGGTTTGGTGAAGGAGCTAGTTGAGTGTTTGCTTGAGGATAGAGGGGTGTTCCAGCACCAGTGACTACTGCGGCTTGCATGGCTTGGATGACATAGTCGCTGACCCCTTCTTGGCTCAGCGCGATGACTTCGTCGACATCGGGTCTTGCCCAGACTCCGTTGGTTTGGATGTGTCCTACGATAACCGATTCGCTGACACCGCTGCGTGTCATTTGGATGACTTCGGGGTACGTGACTGGTCGTCGTACGGATCGTGTTGGCGGGTTGTACCTTGGAGTGGGTTGGTTGCTATAGATGATGTTCGGGCGACCTTGGTAGCCAGGTGGATAGTGATAGGTCTGTCGTTGGTAAAACTGCTGGCGTTGTTGTTCGTAGGCTTGTCGTTGCCGTTCGAGTTTGTCTCGTTGGTTTCCGAAGATTCCTCCGGCAACGGCACCGACTGCCCCTCCAATAAGGGCTCCTTCGGCGGTTTGGTCTTTGTGGTTGTGGCCGACAACGCCACCAATTACCGCGCCCGCTACGCCGCCTATGACTGCACCGTTTCTGGTATTTTCTTGAGCTTGGGTTTGGCGTACCCAAGCAGGATGTGAAATAGCTAGCAAAGCTGTGGTTATACAGGAGGCGAACGCTGACGTTTTCCTTGTTTTTCGGGACATCTTCATAATGTTTAGTTTTGTAGCGTTAAGGTCTATGTGTCGGAGAAAGTTCAGCTGGATCTCGGAGAGGTACTTGCTTGTTTTAATAGCGTATCGACCAAAATGTCGTCGAGACTGAAACTTTGTCTTGGGGGCCGGGTTGAATCTGGAAGGGGAGTTTTCGAGGGCTTGAATTCAGCATGATTATGTTTTTAGGTTTGAAAGTGGTGTAAAACAGGTCGTACTTCGGCGGTTTGCGGTGCAGGTTTCGATTCATAATAGTTGCATTTGATTGGGGAAATCATGGTGCTTACTCGACGTCGGAGGATGAGAATCGCGGGAATTGCCTTTGGGATTGGCTTTGCGATCGTTGGCATGATTTGGGGATTTTTGGGTGGGTTAGGTGGGAGGTCGGTGGGGAGGCCGCCACGGCCAGCTTTGCAAGACCGATTGATTCAGCCGGTGAGTGACTCGTTGAGGGCTGCACAGCAGGAGGCGAATCTGGAGTCCGGGGCGTTGGCGTCCGAAGAGTCGCAGTCGGACTCGCAACTGCAAGCCGATACAAAATCATCGGTCGACTTGCAACTTACTTGGGGGCGATTTCGTGGTCCGAATGGGACAGGGATCATTGAGGACGCGGCCATTCCACAGACTTGGTCGGAAACAAGCAATTTGAAGTGGAGTATCGAGTTACCAGGTGCTGGATCTTCGAGTCCGATCCTGACGGACAAACTCGTGTTTGTGACTTGTTATACCGGCATTGACGGTTCAGGTTCGTTGTCCAATCTCAAGCGTCAACTGGTGTGTGTCGCACGGGAGAATGGTGCGATTCTTTGGATACAAGAAGAGCCTGCAGTGCAGCCAGAAGATCCTTATCGTGGGATGGGGGTTCCCGAACATGGTTATGCAACGAATACACCTGTATGTGACGGAAAGCGTGTATTTGCTTTTCTTGGCAAGTCGGGTGTTTTGGCTTTTGATTTGGAAGGCAACAAGCTTTGGCAGACGAGTGTTGGTACAGAGTCTGGTAACCGCGCTTGGGGTACCGCTGCGAGTTTGATCTTGTTTGAAGATCTAGTGATCGTTAACGCTTCGGAGGAGAGTCAGTCAATTAGGGCTTTAAAAGCTGACACGGGAGAAGAAGTGTGGAAGGCGACCGGGGCTGCTTTGGAGTTAGCTTACGGAACTCCAATTTTGGCCAAAGTGGATCAGGACCGTACGGATTTGGTAATTGCAGTGCCGGGCGAGATATGGGGGGTGAATCCCAGAACTGGGAAACTTACTTGGTATGTGGAGACAACCTTGACGGGGAACTTATCCCCGAGTTTGATACTCGATGGTGATATAGTCATTGCATTTGGAGGGTATCGCAGCAGTGGTTCTGTAGCCGTTCGGCTTGGTGGTAAGGGAAACGTTACATCCACACATACGGTTTGGACGAGTCGCAATTCATCTTATGTCTCGACGCCGGTTTTGGTGGAGGGAAAGTTGTATTGGTTGGATGACCGTGGGACATATTACGTAAGTTCCGCAAAAACAGGGGAACTTGTCATGCGGTCTCGTGTTACGGAGATTACCAATCGAGATCGCCCAGTGTACGCTTCACCGATTTCGATATCGAATCAGATCTATCTACAAACGCGTTATGATGGGTTGTTTGTTGTCGCGCCGGGATCGGATTTAAAGATCTTGGCGCACAACCGCTTTGAGTCTGACACGAGCATGTTTAATGCGACGCCAGCAGTAGATCGTGGGGAGATGTTCCTGCGTTCGGATGCAAAGTTGTATTGTGTGCGTGCCACGAATCCTTGATCCTTAACAAGGTGCCATTTCCACTCCATTTCTATCGGATACGAATCGTGATGAAGAAATTTTTGATGGCTGTGATGCTCTTCGGCGCATCTGTTTGTTCTGCTTCTGCTCAGCCCCCTGAAGGGCGTGAGCCACAACCGGGTGGACCACAGGGGCGAGGCGGTCGACCGAGTCCTGAGCAATTCGTCGAGATGGCGATGCGGTTTGATCGCAATGGGGACGGAATGTTGGATAAAGACGAACTGCTTCAGATGGCTCGCGAGATGCCAGCTCCGCGGGGTGAGGGGCAACGAGGTGAAGGGCGACCAGAGGGTGGCCCGCGACCAGAAGGTGGCCCGCGACCGGAGGGTGGCCCGCGACCAGAAGGTGGACCGCGACCGGAGGGTGGACCGCGACCAGAAGGTGGACCGCGACCAGAAGGTGGACCGCGACCAGAAGGTGGACCG
>JBEICB010000160.1:0-10621 GCA_040373655.1 Pirellula sp.
GCGTTTCCTAGCTCAGTGCAAATTCCCGCTGGAAACACCCAAACGACGTTTACAGTAACTGCTGTCAATGACCAACGCCCCTCGAATCCTCGAAATGTCGTTCTCTCGGCAAGCGGCAGTGGTCTTGTCTCTACAACTTTTGATTTCATTGTCCGAGATAACGATCCAGCGATTTGGACCAATCCAATCGATCGATTCGATGTCGACGATTCCGGAAACGTAAACCCCTTAGATGTACTAATGATGATCGACGAAATCAATCGAAACGGATCTCGCATACTCGATCCACTCGACGATGCGAACCTTCTGTTTGTCGATCCGAATCGAGACGGTGCATTGGATCCCCTCGATGTACTGCTTCTGATCGACGAGCTCAACCGCCGTCTCTAATACTCAATAGATCAGGGTTCGACATAATCCAAGAGGCTATTAAATATACCTTTTCAGCCATTCTGCTGTTTCATACTGAACATGCATTACCGACTGCCTTGCACGGTATGAATGCCCTTCTAATGGCAGCATCACTAGTTTGGCGATCCCACCATTGCCACGAATCGCTTGAAACATTCTTTGCGACTGCATCGGGAAAGTCCCTGGATTGCTATCGAGCTCTCCGTGTATCAAAAGCAGCGGGGTTTTGATCCGATCCGCCTGCATCAGTGGTGACAACTTCGAATAGATCTCCTTGGCTTGCCATAATGGTCTCCGCTCAGACTGAAACCCAAAAGGAGTCAACGTTCGATTGTAAGCCCCCGAGCGAGCGATGCCTGCTCGAAACCGATCGCTATGCGCTAATACATTCGCAGTCATGAACGCACCGTAACTGTGCCCGCCGATAGCCACGCGTTGTGGATCGATCACTTTTTGGACTGCTAAATGATCGATTGCCGCATGCGCTGCCCCAACGATCTGCTCGATAAACGTGTCGTTCATCGTCTCGGGATCCCCGATCACAGGCATCGTCGCGTCATCAAGAATTGCATATCCTTGGGTTAAAAGCGCAAGATGATTCGAACCGGTGACTCGCAAAAACGCGTTCGGATTAATTGCAACCTGTCCAGCCGTACTCGCATCATTGAATTCTAGAGGGTAGGACCATAGCAGCAAGGGATAGGGCCCTGCATGTATAGCCTCATCAGGAAGATATAACGTACCCGATAAAGGCACCCCATCAGCTCTTTCGTATCGTACAATACGTTTCGAATACTTGCGTAACTGAGGTGTAGAATCGACGTAGTGTGTAAGTTGGCGGGATTTCGTTTGTTGCACGACGTTGATCGATAGGTCATTGTGCAGTTCATGCAGATAGTAGTTTGGTGGATCGCTTGGACTCTCACGACGCGTAAGTAGCTGCAGCGATCTCTCATCCCAAGCGAGAACACTCACGACGTTCTCGGAACAATCCGCCGGGCAACGCCATCGACGAGTTGTCGACAACGTATCGAGGCTTCGTTCGTCCAGAAACGGTCGGTTTCCTTCCGGACTCGCTCCAACCCCTGCTAATAAGACATTCCTCCCGAACTGCTTCGCAACCGAGAAACCAGCTTGATCAGCCTCCAACAAAATACGTCCGGGATCGCCATACCGATCTCGAACACTTCGATCAAAGAAAACTCGAGATGCTATACTACATTTTGCATCCACTAAGGAATCGGCACTTGGATTACCGTTTCCCTGAATCTCCGAAAGACTTTGAGATTCGCAATGAAAGAAAGTGGTAGTCCACCGGCGATCCCGATCGTATTCACTTGTCATCCACTGTGAAGAATCCGGAAAGAACGTCAATCCAGTGAATCGCCCTTTGAGCTTGAGTTTAGACACAGCAGTTCCCTCGAAAGGTGCTCCCCAAACCTTAAACTCCTCCCGATACTCCGCTTCTCGGCTTGGATCACCTCCATCCAACGCTTCAACCCAAACCAGCGTAGCCGCTTTACCCGGCCACCATTGCACTCCTCTCGGACCTAAACGAACTCCTTCGATAGGTAGTGCGTCGCTCAAAGGTATGTCAGCAACAGATACAAGTTGCCTTCCGTTGAGGCCCAGGACTTCAATCGACCTAGGAAAGAAATCTACGGGTAGCGACAAAGAAAACGGCTTCTTCAACCGTACTGCCAACAAATGCTCACCATCAGGACTCGATGCAGCAAACCAATTCATGCATGGTTCGCCAACGATCTGCGGTGGAGCATGAGGGCTAAGAATCGCTAATTGTGAATTGGCGTAATGTTCAAAGAGTAGCTCATCATAAGCATTGTTCAGAAGATCCTGATAGGTTCTTGCGGGAGCCTTTCGCCCATCCGCTTCTTGCACACTCGGTCCCTCCGGAACCGATTCTCTCTTGGGCTCGTCACTGCGTTCCATGGGAACAGTAGCGCACAGGACGCGTTCACCATCGGGCATCCAGTCAATTCCTTGAAGCACCGTGTGAAGTCGCTCGGTCAGCAATACCGGCGAACCTGGGCTTTGAACGGACACATACCACAATTGCGAACCTCGCTCTGTGACTCGCGAAAACACAAAGCCATGGCTACGGTGCGACCAGGAAACAAATCCAATTTTCGGATCTGAAGGATGATCGTTGTAGGTCTTTATTCCGGCGGTTGCTTCGGAAAATCTCAACGGGATTTGCCGATTCGACTCTCGCTCCAAAAAAACGAGATTGCTGTAATACTCCGTCTGAAAAAGACAGTTCGCTTGAGGATCGATCCGCAACCCAGCCAGCGGTAGAAATCGTCGAGCTAGGGCCGACAAATCGGGCATGGCTAGTCGCGAGGCCAAGACCGCAAAACGTGCGTCAGGACTCCAGATCACCACCGGATCCGGTGGTGTGTCGATTAGCTCGACAATGGCCTTCGGTGGCAATTGATAAGTCGTCACGGCCGTACCACATCCAGAAACTTGCCAACCGTAACGACTTGCATTTGCATTCCTGTCCCGATTGGGGCCACAACGACGTATGGCCAAACGAGAAATAGACCATTGCAATTAAGGGATATGCTAAACCACCTGTTAGACTTTATCTGCTTCGGGGTGAATCCAAGGTGCTCGATATGAACGCTTGAGCATCGAAGTGGCTTGATCATCACCGACTACAACATGTTTACCTGGATCAAAGGTCAATGTACGCCCAAGCTGCATTGATAGATTCGCTAGGACGCATGAAGCGGTCGAAATATGCCCTTGCTCAATGTCTGCAACAGGCTTACTTCGGTCGCCGATCGCTTTTAGGAAATCAAGCATATGATACCGAATCGCCGGCGCGACATGTCGTTCAAGATCCTTCTCTGTCTTGTCCTCGGGAAACTGCTCCAGTTCATAAGTAACATCCCGATGCACTGGTTTGCTATCTCCGCCACGGGGCTGAAAATCGTAACTCATGACGCTCAATCGCAAAGTTCCTTTTTCGCCATAAAGGGTTGCCCCCCATGGATAAGCTTGGTCGGGAGCATCACCCCAAGTACGATGCGTCCAGAGAACGTTTAGCTCAGGGGACTCGAAGACGGCGGTCTGCGTATCGGAAATGTTAGCGAGAGAAGCTTTATCTACAAAGATCCCCCCTTGGCTTGAGACTCGCGTTGGCCAGCCAAGTTGCAGCATCCATCGGACAGTATCGAGCATATGGATACACATATCGCCAAGAATACCATTGCCATACTCATTGAACGCACGCCATGACCTCGGATGCACCAACTTGTTATAGGGCAAAAGTGGAGCGGGACCTGTCCACATTTCATAGTCAAGATTCGCAGGTGGATCCGTATTTGGCGGATTCTCTCGAGCACGCATGTGGTAATAGCAGTAAACCTCCGCGTGCGAGATCTTTCCTAATAGCCCACTGTCGATGATCTTCTCTTTGGCTTCTACTAAGTGTGGAGTGCTACGGCGTTGCGTGCCGACTTGAACAACCTTGTTGTATTTTCTAGCCGCAGCCACCATAGCTTGTCCTTCGACAACATCTACGCTAATCGGTTTTTGAACGTATACATCCGCACCGTTCTTGACCGCTTCAATCATCGGAAGCGCATGCCAATGATCCGGCGTTGCGATCAGAACGATGTCCAAATCCTTCTCCGCGAGCAGTTTTCGATAATCGCCGTATGTGCGAGGGCGATTCCCCGATTTTTGGCGCGACTGCACCATGTCTGCAGCTTCGCTGAGCATCTTGCTGTCGACATCGCAGAGCGACACTACCTCCACCGGTGCAACTTGGATCAAGCGAAACAAGTCAGCTTTTCCATACCATCCCGTCCCGATCAGCCCAACACGTTTCTTTGGACTATCTTGCAATGCGGCAATCGTCTCTCGGTAACTTGTTAACAACCCGCCTGTAGCAGCAAGTCCAGTACCCAATACTTGGCGTCGATGAATGGAATTTTGCATAGTGTAAGTGGAATGAGAATTGTGGAAGAGGAAAGAGAAACTTTTCGACAGTATGAGACATTGATTACGGAAAACGGTCCCGGCAATCCGAGATGCTGTCCCTTGATTTTGCTCCCTAAGGGTTTGACCAAAACTACGTTCGGGCCATCCCACGGTTTAACACCCCGTATGGAGAGTATAACCGATTTCGCTCCGGGCCCTAACGCTGAATTGCAAAGGTCGCATTACGAACTCCTCACCAATTGGTTTTCTTTTACAAGTTGTTGTTTCCGATCGAATCCGAAGGTGCGGCACGCATCGGGGAAATGTAAGCCAAAAGGCCTCCTGCAATTGCACTGAACAAGTGCCCGTCCCAAGACACCTCAGATCCGACACTGGGAAGCACCCCAAAGATCAAGGTTCCGCCGTATAAAAATCCTACTATTAAAGCTGCCGCTGCCGGTCCAAGCCGACCTTGGCGAAATCCCGCTACGAGCAGAAATGCGATTAACCCGTACACCAAACCACTGGCCCCGACATGAAATGCCGGACGGCCAAAGAGCCACAAAAGAAGTCCACCGAGGAGAATCACCTCTGCAACTACAACCCAGCCTCGCTCTTGTGTCGCTAAAACCAATCCGAGAAGTATCACCAACGGAACCGTATTGCTCAAAAGGTGCGAAAAGTTGGCATGTAGAAATGGGGAACAGAGTATTCCCAGCAATCCCCCCAAATCACGCGGTACTATCCCCCAGCGGGAAAGATCCGAAGTTGAAAACCAATCCCAGAAAAATACCGCCCAAATCAAAGCGGTGAAGCCAGCAACCTGCGTCGCTTTCGTGCGCAAAGATCCCGACAAAGACTGAGCCATAGATGCTGAACTCCCGAAAATCAGCCGACTTATACATCAATGCTGGACGATTCGAATTGCCTTTCTACCATGAACCACACCCGGTTCAATGGAAAATAAAGGAGTCCCATAAAGTTCCAGCGAGAAGCTACCGTTTGCATCAACTTCCGTTGCAATGACGTCCCCAACTTCCATCTGCCGGATATCTTCTTCGGTCAGTGTGGAACGAGCCATAACAGCGACCAACTCATGTTGTTGCCTTACGGTTCGCTCTCCGCCGAAGACCGCCTCTAAGTAAGGAGCCAAAGACTGCGACGATATACTCCATTTCCCAGAAACTACATGACTTTGACCTGTTGCCTCACGAAGCTTCACTTCGAAATCAACAACGAAGTAATCCACGGAATTTGGATATCGCTCATGAAGTGCAACAACAGACTCAGGAATTGCTGTTCGAATACTTACGGACGGTGAAGCCAGGATGTTTGCAAGTTGCTTGCACCATGGCGTTACCAACCAATCGACGATACGATCCTCCACGGAAGTCCACTGAACATCCTCGGAGGAAACGGTTTCATTACCTGAAGCGTTGCTCGGCTCGTCATAACCGCCCAACATCAGGTCAACACATCGCAGTAAGCCTGACGGATCGAGTTGGAGCAATGCCACCGTCGCGCTCGGATGAATATCTATTGCCGGCATGAACTCGACCATACGCGTGGAACGCTTGAAGCCCTGTTGCCATCCCTTTTCGAAATCTTGCGAGCCATCCGTAATCAATATCCCTGGTTGCTCTTGGCATCGAACCGATTTTATTTCGATTTGCACACTACCGACCGACGTCGCGGGAGATAGCTTTCGCCACTCGTCTTGAGCATGACACGCCCAATTTTGGAAACAACGTCGGAGATACTCTTCGAGTTGCTTATACAGTCTTTGATTTTGTGTGCAAACCATCACGCACTCCATTCTTCGCTAATCGTTGACCGCATCAACCTTCACGAACATGTCCATCGCCATAGACGATGTATTTCGTCGTGGTCAATTCGGTCAAACCACAAGGTCCACGCGCGTGGAGCTTATCCGTACTAATCCCAATTTCAGCCCCCAACCCTAATTCACCACCGTCATTAAATCGGGTTGAAGCGTTTACCATCACAGCGGCAGAATCAACTTTCGCCGTGAAGCGACGCGCAGTGGCAATGTCTTCGGTGACAATTGCATCGGTATGTTTAGAGCCATAAGTATTGATGTGCTCGACCGCTTGATCGACCGACTCTACAATCCGAACGCTGAGGATCGGCCCGAGATACTCGCGCCCCCAATCGTCCTCTGTTGCCATTACCGCATTGGTTAAAATCTCTCTCGTCGCAACATCTCCACGTAATTCGACGGCAAAATCACGTAACGCATCGGCTAGATTAGGAAGAAAAACACTTGCAACATCCCGATGCACGATGAGTGACTCCGCTGCATTGCAAACTCCCATACGCTGCGTCTTTGAGTTCACGACGATTCGAAGTCCTTTATCTAAATTAGCGAACTGATCGATGTAGACGTGGCAATTTCCATCAAAATGCTTAAGAACCGGCATCGTGGCTTCTTCCACCACTCTCCGCACCAGAGACTCACCACCGCGCGGGATTACCAAGTCGATCCACTTGGATAGTTTCAGCAATTCCCCAACCGCTGCGCGATCGACCGTTGGTACTAACTGGACCGCATGTTCGGGGAGCCCAAGCCGAAGCGCCTCGCGAACCATAATATCGATCAGTGCCCGAGAGCTATGAAACGCTTCCTTGCCCCCACGCAGAATGATTGCATTACCGCTTTTGATCGCGATCGCGGCCGCATCGACGGTCACATTCGGACGAGATTCATAAAGGAACAATAATACGCCAATCGGAACGCGAACTTTTTTGATTTCCAAACCGTTCGGGCGTGTTGACCCACTGACGATTTCTCCGACCGGATCTGCCAATCCAGCAAGTTCCTCTAGTCCGCGACAGATTCCCTCAATCCTCTTTGCGTCGAGAATCAATCGATCAGTTGCTGCAGATGTGAGTCCGTAAGCAGGAGCTTGTGCCACATCTTTTGCATTCGCTGCCATGATCTCTTCGATCGCCCCACGAATGGCTTTTGCAGAGGCTAAAAGCCATTGATTTTTCACTCGCGTCGACAGATCCTGAAGATCTAGCGATGCGAGCTTGGCACGCTTTCCCATCTCAAGACACACCGATACCAGATCGGAACCGCTTGAACCAGCCGGAGAGTCCGCGGTTGCATATGTAACTCGCCCAGGAATTTCACCGGAGCTACCCGAACCAAAAACCGATTGCATCGCAGAAAACCAATATTGGGAGAGCCAAACCAAAAATCAGACGCTTCAGCCCATTCAAAACACCGTTCATTTCGAGGCATCTATCATCGCTGAGGGGCGGAGAACTCGCCGGGGAAGTATCCTAGAAGGGCCCGGGGGGGTCAATGCCGAAACTCCCGGCTCAGTGTGTCATGCCAAAAACCAAAGTCGCAAAGAATTCCGCTGGTTTTTTCGTTTAGCGGTCAGCCGAAGGCGTCCCGCGTTCAGACCCAGTGTGTCTTATGCAAAGAAGCCAAGACGCAAAGAGCCCTGAAAAACCAATTGTCGCATTTCAACCTCAGCCTACCCAACATGTTTAGCCAGCCCGACGCACAAACGGCAAAATCACCGGACCCGGTTCAGACTCTCCACTTCCGATCTCCGCTTCCTGAAATTCATCACTTTCCGACTGAATGGTTACATGAGACGAATCCACGAACAAACCGCGAGCGGTCCTACTGTTGCCCAACAATTGCATCATGCCGCTGACGAGGTCGCGCGACTCTTCAGAATGGATCCACAAACTAACGCCCAAGTGTTGGATACGCCCTAATTGAGACTCCATGGCAAGCAAACGATGTGTCCATAAGGCCGGCCATTGGGTGTCTAGCATCCGAGATAGCTCTCTCAAATTGCTGGCAATTGCACCTTGTGTTTTTGCCGTCTCCAGAATCAGTTCTCGCTCCTTTTTATCCTCAACCATTCTTGCGTTGGCTTCGTCGACCAAAACAGAAAGCCTCTCTACTTCAACGCTATCCTGTCGGAAATAAGCCGAACGCAGATCGCACAACAGTTGCTCCCACAGTTTGAGGGTCTCACCGAAACGATCCAACCACTGGCCAACTTGATGAACGATAACTGGAACCATACCTAGAAAAGCTCAATACGAGAAACGATCAAAACAATCGGAAAATCGGATTGGGAAGCTATTGCCCAACGCTCTATCAAGGAAGAAAGAGATGTTCCGCAACGAATATCGCAGAACATCTCTTTGACTTTTCAACTGACCAGGAAACAGCGTCTAGAAGTTGTACGAGACGCCCAAGTCGATGCCGTGGAGGAAGTAGGACTCCGTGTTGAAGCGATTCACTGGCGACGTTGTTGGTGGATTGATAATTCCTAACGCGTCAATGTTCGAATCAATTTGGCTCGCTGCCATCGCAACCTCAGGCAGAACTACGATGGTATACCCAACACCAAGTTGGAACCGGCCAACTTGATATCGCACGCGTCCATTCATTTCCGGAATGAAAGTGAATGCGTCCCGCGTGACCGTTCCGATATTGCTCGACTGTGCGAACAATCCGCGAGCCTGAACATCAGGAACTGACGGTGGCGGTGGAACTTGATTGTACGAACCACTGATCGCACTGGTCGAAGACATGTTACCCATGGCTACTTTACCCATCAAACCAAGGCCGAGGCGACCTCGAGTGATGTTGGACATCAATCCGACATGCCCACCATGAAACTCGTTCTTCGTCGAGAAACTGTCGGTGATGCTTGTAACGGTAGTCACCGGTGGTGGGGCATCCGTCCAACCGTCGACAACTCGGGAACGCAACTGGTATCCCGAATCGAGTCGCAAGAAGGTGTACCCGCCGATCAAATCGGTGCGATTATTACGGTCTCCGAGCAACAGAGCGCGGCCATAAATGTCTCCAGAAAAGACATCCAATTCATTTGTCACACCGATCTCACCGACATTCTTGCCGAAAGGACCACGGTCCAAATTCACAATGTATGTGTCTGGTTGATTCAAGGACGTGTTGAAGAAAGCGATACCGGTGGAGTTTCCTCCGTTGGTGATGACTTGTTCTGAATCGCTAGAAACGATCCCCCAAGCGCGACCACCGACCCCGTACTGTTGGCAATCATCAAGCCAGAATCCGACGTTGCCACGCAGACCGACAAGCATGTCCGTTCCGAGTGGATTATCCGTTCCTCCCAAGAGTGGATTGGTCGGAAGGACTGTTGGTGAGTTACCACCAACGATTACCGGCGATTGGTTTAAACCGCGGCCCCACCACAGAAGTGTGTCCATTTCGGCCCAGCCCAAGTTACCGCAGCCGTCACTGTCGCAAATCGAGCCTAGGCCACCAGCCAAACCACCGAAAAGCGAATGATTGGATCGCAAGCCAGGATTGCGGCTACCTAAGCTAGCCCCACCTAAGCCGGCCCCACCCAATGAAGTGCAGTCCACTCCGGTGCACCCATCGGTGGAGCAACCTGGCGAAGTGCAATCTGAGCCACCAGCTAGGCCGCTGACTCCTTGACGACGAACAGCGACTGCAGGCGTCGCGGTTGCCCATCCCTTCGGTGCAGTTCCGACGACACCTGTCGCCGAACGATCCGAGGGACTCTTTATATCGCCCACATCCGAGATCGATTGGCTTGCTCCGCTCTGAGCTTCTTTGGTCCCATCGCCATCCGCGATTCGACCAGCCGCCGACCTGAGAGCCTGGCTCGGTTCCTCTTGTCCAATCGCGGAATTTCCCACTCCACACAGAGAGGCCACGATCAGTGTAAGGGTTCTTCGTTTCATTTTCATAGTACAATCCCGCTGCGCGTTCGCATGCGCACCTTTCGCATACAAGGATCGACCGTTAAGGGTCGCAGCTACGAAAAAAATGGGAGTTATGGAAAAGAATTCATAAAATACCCAACCGGTACAATATGCATGCAAATCCCCATGGTTCTTCCTCCTAACCCGCAATTCCCAAGAATCCACTCTTGCAAGTGACCTTGAAAGTGACAGGAACTTGTAGGTTCTTGTATCACGCTTGCTTAAGCAGGATCTAGCAAGTGTGACTTGTGGGATCTTGCAAGAACTTTCAATTAGAATTTTTGCAAGATGAACTCACTATTACTTGCAAGATCTATAGTTTGCAAGATCTAGCAAGGATTTTGTATCTTAACAAAATCCTAATTTTCAGCAAAGAAGTATGGATTTTGAAATTATATTGAAATTTCTTACCAAGTGAATATTTAGAGTAAAAATACTTGGCCTTTGAAATTATGATTAAACACGAATCACCCTATAAACTAATAAA
>JBEICB010000421.1:0-1775 GCA_040373655.1 Pirellula sp.
GAATTTGCAATTCCGCAAGGTGCAGATTGCTAGTCTTGTATGTTCTTCGTTTCCATTGCCATCGCATTCGGGTGTCGATGATAACTTTCTCGGATCAAGTACATATGCGGCTTGCTACGGCGATAGCGAAGTCCCTGTGGATGACAACAATAATGGCGTATTCTATCGCAACAGCAGGACTAAGTTCAGCGATATTGATGATGGGGCCTCGAATACGATTTTCGTATCGGAAAAAGTCTCCGAGCGAGGTGATTTAGGGTGGATGTCAGGAACACGTGCAACATTGCGATATGGAGCTTTTGGTCAACCAGGGAAATTGGATCACTCCCAACGTTGGACCACGGATTCAAATCCAGATAACGGAAGCTTGGTAATGGGAGGGTTTTCAAGTTTTCACGCGGGTGGTTGCAATACGCTGTTGGGCGACGGATCGGTTCGCTTTCTTGTGTACAGCGCTGACCCTGTTGTCATTCGTGCGTTGGCAACGAGAAACGGCCAGGAGCTCGATCACCTCAAGTTGGATTGGTGAGATCACCAGTTTTCATCGATGTATGCTTGAGCCGTGCGAATCTCATCGGCAACTTTCTTAAGATCGCTGTGGATCGGAATTCCTCTCGGGAAGGGGTGCATAAAGATTTCGGTCCAGCCTTGGTATTTCCCATCGCGAAGTGTTTTCAATAAGGGCTTGAAATCCAACGTCCCTTTGCCTGGAAGTTGCAAGAGTTCGTCTTCTTTAGGTTGGGCTTGCATGCAGCCTTTACCGTGTTGCCAAGCGTAGAAAAGAGCGATGCTTGGTAGGGTCTGTGCAAGTAGGTCAGTCAGTAGTTTTTCGTTTTGTGGGAGATGGTAGGGGGCGAAAGCGACGGCTAGCCCGTCTGGAGCTCCCGCCGCGTGTCTCATTCGAAATTCATGAAACCAAAGGATTGAGTCAGGGGAGTCTAACAAGCTCTTGCTGTGGTTTTCGATAGCGATGGTTACTTGATGTTCGCGAGCGAGTTCCCAATGTGGTTTAAGCTTTTCGATGAACTCCTCTACAGCTTGCTTTAGTTCGGGACCATGTAGACCAGCAGTTCCACCAGAACCGGTAACGATAGTCGGACAATGAAGTCTATTGCAGAGGCGGATTTCGTCTGCGAGCCCGAAGGGACCTAGGGGGAACTGCGTGATACATCCGAGTTGGAGTTTGTGTTTTGCAAGGAGTTCTGCAAAGCGATCTTCGCCCATCTGCGTGAGTTCTTCGCGTTGGCTACCGTGAATTTTGGGCCACAGATCGATATATTCGATTCCAAGTTGCTCGGTGAGGGGCAGGATGCGTTCGAGTTTTTCGGTACCAAAGAGAGAGGTTGCTAGGATGTGTTTTGGAGTCGCATCGTTGGGTAGTGGCTTGGTTGAGTAGGGATGCGTGTGTGCGCCGAGAGCTTCTTCGAGGGGGTCGAATAAGACGTTGTTAGCCAGGATGCTAGCTGAAACAATTTGAATCGCTTGCCTGCGAAACATGTTAACCTCGTAAACAGTTCTATCGTTGTATGGATTGCGATTGAGGATCGGTCGTTTCTCATGATACACGATATTCACATCGGTAACCCAAAGTGTAAACGAGGCAGGAGTAGAGCATTGGTAACCCGACGTGTAAACGAGGCAGGAGTGGAGATCACGCCGCTACCAGGTGCAGCCGAGGCGGGGGGCTGCACTCTAATTGCGTGTGTATATCACGAAGATCGTAGTACTCAGAGGGTGGGCGTGTACGGCAGCTTCCTCGCTGACGCGTCGGGTTA
>JBEICB010000288.1:0-5223 GCA_040373655.1 Pirellula sp.
GCACAGAGGGCAATTGCAGTCGATGATATGGGAAGAGGGTTCTACACCATCGATACCTTGGATCGGAATGTTTTCCCCTCGAGGTACTCTTCTGCGATCACATTCGATGATAAAGTTTGGTGAGGATCCATCTTCTAGCGGAGACTCTAGCCAACGGTTCGCGATACGTCCAAGATACCGTGTCAGTCTTGGAATGACATCTTTGTTCTTTTTGATAACGTATTTTCCTTCGTTGCTGCTACACCAAGCCCAACCGGCTAAGATCACTTCTCGGCAATAACCGAAATAGATGATGAGCTCTTGGCTACCCATGGGGGCGGTTGGGTAACCTGACCAATCATTTGGGACAGCTACCAAAGGTTCACCGTTGATGTAACGGACTTCTTGAAAGTGTGTTATACGATCGCTCCACTGGGTAGCGCCGTGCAAGAGTTCACGAGGAGTGCGACCGTTTAGATCTTCGCGCGGGGTCATTAGCCAATCGCGATGGAGGTTGATTGTGAATGGGTATCGTTCGCGTTTGTTACGCTCCGCGTGTTTTTGCTCCCAACGTGCCGAGGTCGCAGTTTTGAAGATGAGGGTTGCCATTGTTCGTAAGAAAGGTTCTCCGTAGAGGACTTCTCTATTGACGACCGGTTTATTCACTGGGGTTTCTCTTGGATTATCAAGGTGACTGGGATCGCAGTCGCAGTGTAGTTCCCACCAGGGTGGCAAATGAATTGCGACAAAACCGTCGTCTTTCCCCCGTTCGTCTTTTCCCATGACGAGTTCGGTGTTGCGATTGAGATTCTCGAAATCTCCACCGCAGACGATGCGTTTTGAGTTGAAATCGATGGCAAGCCATGCCTTAGAAGCTTGTAACTCTGCCACGATTTCATCGCGAAGGAGTGGCAAAAACGCCAGATCCTCAACGCGAATTCCGACCTGTTTGGTTTGGACTCTCGGCCAAATGCTAATTGCCTCGGACCACTTGGAAGGATCATCGGACAGGAGAGCGAGTATTGTGATTGCTACATCGTCATGGATTTGTTTGACGATCTTGCACTCGGTTCCATCGATGACCACCAACGAAGTTGGTTGACTTGTCCGTTCCATATTTGTACCTCATACCACTGAAAGAAAAATCGAACAGTGTGTGTGCAAAATGGATTTTATCGTCGTTTGTTTTTTTCCCTTCGAAATGGTCAAAGATTTTTTTCAAGCGCAATTATTCCGTTGCGTCTGCTACCTGTTTGGCCGCTTGTTTGGGTTTGCGATCTTTAAGAAATCGTTTCAATTGCTCGACTGTTTCTCGGTGCTCGCGCTCATCGATCACGCTGAATTGCGCGATCGCTGATTCCCGATGATCATAAAGTTCTGCCGTATCGAGCTTTCCTTGTTTATCTCGCCATTCGGTGTATCTCCAGTGCCCGTAGCGGACGGTATATCCCATTCCACCATTTCGAGGATACTGGCTGATTGCGGGATAGTCCCATTTGGTAGTGGGATCGTTGAGCAGTGGTAGAAGGCTACGTCCTTCGCAGGATTGCGGTGGTTGGAGTCCGTTGAATTGAGCGAGAGTGGGAAAAAGGTCGATGTATTCCACAAGTGCATCACATTTCGAATCGGCGGGAATATTCGGTCCGCTAAGGATTAGTGGAACATGCGTATCGAGTTCCCAATTGGTGTGTTTGCACCAGTCGCCGTATTCACCAAGTTTCCAGCCGTGATCTCCCCAAAGGACAATCAACGTATTGTCGCGTAGTTGAAGACGATCAAGTTCTTTCAGAATTCGGCCGAGTTGTTCGTCGACGTAGGAGACGCATGCGCGATATCCGTGAATGAGTTCTCTTGTTTGTTCGTCATTTAGATCTCCTGTCGCAGGCATTGCGTGGTAAGTTCGCAATTCTCCCCAATTTGTAAAAGCCGCAGGCGGTGCCCCGACGGGTGCTTCGCGAGAAGGTATTTCGATATCTTCACGGTTGTAGAGATCCCAAAATCTTTTGGGTGCAACAAACGGTAGATGGGGCTTGCGAAATCCAATTGCCATGAAGAAAGGTTGTTCTGTTCCATTCTGTAATTGACGAATTGCTTCATCGGTCATCTTGCCGTCGCCGTACGTCTCATCTGGGACATCTGCCATTTCCCAGGCGGGCCCTTTTGCAACAGCTCTAGCTTGTTTCTTGGTCAAGTTTCGGTCGGCGATATTGGACTTCTTTTGTTCGACAATCTCTCGATTTGATTTACTTGCATACGCCGGTGCGGAACAGCTATCGAGAACGTCCCAATACTCTTTATCGTCTTGAGGATGGTGATAGATCTTTCCGAGGGAGACGGTGCGGTACCCATGTTCTTTAAAGAATCGGGGCATCGATTGCACTTGGGGCAGCGTCTCGCGCATCGGATGGTTCAAGTCGTAGATGCCCGTGGAGTCAGGCCGCAAGCCGGTCAATAAACTGGACCTGGACGCTGCGCAGATCGCTTGTTGGCAGTAGGCTCGGCGGAACAACATGCCACTTTTTGCTAATGCGTCCATGTTGGGGGTGTGCATGTGTGTCGCACCGTAACAACGAAGTTCCGGTCGCAGATCATCGAAACCAATAAATAAGATGTTCATCTTTGGATGGGATACATCGCTTGAGGCTGCATCATCGTCCGCGGAGGCTTCTCCCTGCCTCACAGCATCAGGAGTGTCGAGAACGTTTGGTTCTTTTTCGACTGGTAGCAGGAATGTCAAGGCGACATATAGTATTGGCAATAAATATTCTGCGATGGGTTGGTGGAGTGTGAGTCGCATCATTTGTTATCTCGATGAAGGCTGGTGATGGAATTCAATCCAATTGTAAGGCTTTAGTGGGCAAGAAAATGGGGGCAAGAAAATGGGGGGCGGCCGGATGTGCCAACAAGAATTTAGGAGTCTGGTGTGGTTAGTAGATACAAATTCTGAATCCGTATTTCTATGGCCTCTGGTTTTCTATTTTCATGCCTCATCTTCATGCCAAAATCTGCCTTGGCGACAAAAATGGTTAGGGAGCGGGTAATAGGTCAAGAATGGTTTGGGCGTAAAGTCGGTGTCCAAAATCATTAGGGTGATTTAGTCCGTTACCCGTGTAATCCAAATCATGTTTTTGTTTGGACATGACTTCCCACACTTGCGTCACATCAGCGATTGCGTCTGCTTTTCCATCGCTCGCTTGCTCTTGCTCGATGGTTTTCCGTAGTGCGGATTGGTACTGAAAGAACATCTCTCGCGGCGTATGAACCCATTCACGGTTACCGAGCATTGGGGTGACCCAAATGATCTCAACGTTCGGAAGCAATTCTCTTGCTCGGTTCCGTATTTTGATCGCTTGTTCGGTAAACCAAGCAGGATTGCGTCGTCCGACATCATTCATACCATACGCGACAATGAGCAAGTCGGGTTTGGATTCGAGAAGTTTGTCGAGGTCTTCTACTCCGTTTGCAATACTCCAGCCGGGAACGGAGCGGTTGACCAACGTGATCTTTGATCCGGATTCCGATTGGAGTTGGGAAACCAGAAGTTCGGGATAGCCGGGTTGATTTGGTGGGGTTGAAGTGGTGGCGGAAGCATCTAAACCGGTAGAGATACTATCTCCGCTAATCGCGATGGTCAGATTCGACTTCGAACGGAGTTTGTTTTGAGTTTCTTTAAGTGGTGAGTCTGTTCGTGACCTCAGTTTGTTTTCTGAATTTACGCGTTTGTACGTGATTTCAATATTTCGTTCGTGGAACCAACGGCCGGGAGCATACAGTAGATTTTGATCGGGGTTACTTGCGCGATGTTTGTAGCTATTCGGTGCACCGATAGGTGGGAACAAATCCGTCGAGGAGATCGGGGCACAGGGGGATGGGCCGATCCACTCGATCTCATTGCCGGACGGTAGTAACTTCCAATGCACATTCTCTTGGAATTTTTCGTGCGTAAGGGCTGATCGGACTTCCAAGACTTCGGCAGCCGCGAACGCTAAGCGAGCCTTGGGTTGCGCATCGCCTTCTTTCAACAGGATGGAGCTTTCGTGATAAACAACAATTGACTTCCACGCGGGGCTTCGTAGTTTCAGGATTGCTGTCTGAGCTTGCGTTTCTTGGCCTTGGCAATTCACTGTCGATACAAACAGTGGGATCCAAGCGAGACAGCTACAAACAATTCCACTTGTTAGGTAAGCAAGAAGAGAAGACGAGCAGGAATGGGTTGTGGATCGCATAGGAGAGTGGAGAGGTGGAATGTAAAATTTCTTTAGAACTACAAGAGCGGCCCCATCAGGGACGTCAATATCTTACACTACATAACCGCCGCGAATTTGGGACGGACAAATTCGATACCGAAGTTTTGAATGGTGGTAGGTTTGTTGGTTTGGCATAAGTTTAGTCAACGGAGAAACGGTAATGAGCGAATACGGGCGAGAACTGCAGCGAGCAACGAAGGCGATCGCAGAGGGGGCTCATTACGGAACACATCGTAAGCTGCTTCAGAGGCGGACGTTGCTGGGCGTTGCTGCAAGTGCAGCGCTAGGGTTAACGCAATCTGCTCGCGCCGCAACATTGTCCAATTCAAAAATCAAAGTTGCATTGATTGGTTGCGGAGGAAGAGCCGGTTCACACCGGGATGAATTTCAGAAGCTTGCTGATATTGCTTGGGTGTGCGATCCCGATAAAAAACGATTAGCGGACTTCGAGAATGCGACCGGAGCGAAGGGAACGACTGACATGCGCAGAATCTTGGACGATAAAGACGTCCAAGCAGTCGTGATTTCAACTCCGGATCACTGGCATGCGCCTGCAGCAATTATGGCTTGTGAAGCAGGTAAGCACGTGTATGTAGAAAAACCATGTAGCCATAGTTTTGCCGAAGGGGAGAAGTTGGTCGCAGCGGCGAGAAAAAATAAAGTGGTCGTGCAGCATGGTACACAGAGTCGCAGCAACCGATTGGTAGTCGATGCGATTCAGATGTTGAAAGAAGGTGCCATCGGCGAAGTTTTGATGGCGAGAGCTTGGAACGTTCAGCGCCGAAGAGACATTGGGAAATCCACTCCTACATCAGTCCCCGAGTACATTGACTACGATACTTGGGTTGGCCCGGCTAGCTTTATGCCTTATCAAGAAAATCGGTTCCACTACAACTGGCACTGGTGGCACAACTTCGGAACCGGAGACATCGGTAATGACGGGGCGCATGAGATCGATATCGCGCGATGGGGGTTAGGAGTGGATGGATTCCCGGCA
>JBEICB010000041.1:0-28830 GCA_040373655.1 Pirellula sp.
GTTAGTGTTTCTGGCGCGTCATTGACAATTGATCCTCCTTCCGATCTACAGAATGGGGTGAGCTACTATATTCAAATTCCTGCAACGGCGATTCGCGACGTTGCAAACAATTTCTTCTCGGGAATTTCCGATACGACAACTTGGAATTTCGAGACGGTTTCACTGGGGGATACAGTTCCACCGACGATTACATCGCTGAGCCCGGCAGATAATGCAACCGACGTAGCGATTTCCAGTGATTTAGTGGTCACCTTTAACGAGGAAGTTGTAAAGGGTACGGGGAATATTCTTGTCAAGCGAACCTTGGATGACTCGGTAGTTCAGACGATTGATGTTGCTTCGGGGTTAGTGACGGTATCTGGTAATCAAGTGACCATTAACCCGGCTTCGGATTTGGGGAACAGTGTTGGATACTACATCGAGATTCCGGCTACTGCGTTCTCAGACGCTTCAAACAATTTCTATGTTGGGACGACGGACAAAGAGACATGGAATTTCACAACTGTTGCTGATACCACACCTCCGACGGTTGTCTCGATTGACGATGGTGATGCGGACAACGTGGTCCTTACTAATGTCCTGCTGACTTACACGATTGTGTTCAGCGAAGACATGGACGGCGCAACGGTCACAGCAGGTGACTTTGACAACGCGGGTAGTGCATCCGTGGTGTTCGGGCAAATCACGGAGACTTCGGCAGGCGTGTTTACCGTACAAGTCACGCCGACAACGGCGGGAACGCTTGTTCTTCGGATCACAGAAGGGGCGGAGATACGAGATGTTGCAGGGAATCTGTTAACGGTCCCTGTGGTTGATAATGACACACTGACGGTAAATGATCCCGACGTTACGCCTCCTACGGTGGTCTCCATCGCCGATGATCGTTCTGGCGCAGCGATCAATGCCAATTTTAGCATCGTCTACACCATCACCTTCAGCGAAGACGTGCTACTATCGACGGTAAACGCTACCGATTTTGATAACGCGGGAACTGCGTCGATTTCGATCGGTGCGATCCAAGAACCGACTCCCGGGGTGATTACGGTGGTTGTGACGCCGACTTCGGCGGGTACGCTGCAATTAAGAATTCCAGAAGGTGCAACCATTTTGGATCTTGCAAGCAACGCGTTGGTACCACCAGTTCTTGATGACACCACGATCACGGTCAATCCAGTCACGAGTTTGACGGCGGGAGACATTGCCTTCACGGGGATTCAAACAGATGATCCGGATACTTTCTCGTTTGTATTGTTAAAGGATGTTGTCGACGGTACGCAGATCCGGTTTACGGACAACCGCTGGAGCAATGCTGGTGTGCTGGCAGCGAACGAGACGACCTTGATTCTGACCTTTGCGAACAACGGGGCCGGATGGGCAGCAGGAACACACTTTGTTAACACCAATGGCGGGGCATCACCGGCGTTCCGGGTTGTAGGTACGCAAAATTCCGCAGGTTTAGTTACTGGTACGATTAATGGACTTGCTACCTCCGGAGATTCGCTCCTTGCTTATCAAGGAAATTCGGCTCCGACAGATGGCAATTCAACCGCTTGGATTGCCGGCATCAATACTCGTAACTGGTCGAGTGGTGCAACGAATAATGAGTCGGAGTTGCCTACCGCTTTAACGTTAGGGGTCAATGCGATCGCGTTGTCCAACACCGCTACTGATGTGGATAATGGTGCATTTATTGCTCCCAATTTTGTTGGTAGCGTGGGCGAGATTCGATCCGTGTTGAATGAAGTCAGCAATTGGACAACCAGTAATACATTAGGTCCTATATCTCCGACGAACTTCAACATAGTAAATGTCTCTTCGGAGATCTTTTTGAGCGAAATCACATTCGATCCGGTACCTGAGGTGGATACGGGTGAAGAATATATCGAACTTCGCGGACAGCCAAACGCATACTTGCCAGGGACTGCCTATCTACTCCTTTTGGAGGGAGATAGCGAAGATGGTCGGGGCGGGATCGATCACCGTTTCTACCTTGGGGGCATGCAATTCGGATCCAATGGGTTTTTAGTATTGCGTCAATTTGGGAGTACTTATACGACGGATGGCCAAGCGACGGTGGAGACAGCGACCTCACAGGGTTGGGGAGCGGCTTGGTCGAGTCGTGCGACAGATATTGAGAACGGTAGTGTGACTGCGATTGTTGTTCTGTCGGTTGCAGCGCCTGTTGTCGATAGTGATGTTGATAGCAACAACGACGGTGAATTGGACGGTGCTGCCGCTAATTGGGTAATTCGCGATCGGATTGGTAACATCGATGGTGGTGCCACGGATACGGCTTATGGCGTGCTAAATACATCGGGCAACGGAAGCGGATTGGTGCCTGCAGGTTCGACGCTTATTAATCTCGGAGGTTATCATCCAGACTACATGGCTCGCAATGGTCTCTCGACCGGCTACAGTTTGGTGAATAACGAAAACACCGACTGGGTAGTTGGTGAACTAGAAGGGCAGATGCCAACGGTATCGTTGGCTACTGGAGGGTTTAGTCGTCCATCTGCTTACGGTGGGTCGCCGCTTGACGATATCGGCGCATTGAATAGCTTTTCGGTAGGGAACGCTGCTCCGACCGACATTACGCTTTCTAGTTCTCAGATAGCTGAAAACTCTGGCGCAAACGCTTTGGTTGGGACGCTGAGCACTTCGGATCCGGATTCTGGAGATACGTTTACCTATACGTTGGTTGCTGGCACCGGCGACGCCGACAATGGAGCATTCAGCATTGATGGTAGCAGTTTGCGGGCTACAAACAGTCTCGATTTTGAAACGAAGTCAAGTTACGTTATACGGATTCGTTCGACCGATCAGGGTGGGTATTTCATCGAGAAAGCTTTCACGATTTCGGTAACGGACATAAACGAGTCTCCGACGATCACAAGCAATGGTGGTGGAGACAATGCGAGTGTGACGATTGACGAGAATGCGATGGCGGTCACCACGGTAACTGCAGTGGACCCAGATATTGGGGCAAACCTAGTCTATAGCATCCAGGGTGGTGCAGATCGGGCTTTATTTCAAATCGATACCAGCTCTGGCGCGCTGACTTTTATTTCTGCTCCTGATTTCGAAACTCCGCTCGATGCGAATACTGACAATGTTTATGAGGTGCTTGTTCAGGTCTCCGATGGAGCATTGACGGATGCACAATTCATCTCTGTTACGGTATCTGACGTTCAAGATTCTCAGAACACACCACCGACGATTACGAGCAATGGAGGAGGAGATAATGCAAGTCTAGCCGTTGAGGAAAACACGACAGCTGTTACGACCGTTACTGCGGATGATCCCGATTCGGGACAGACACTTACGTTTAGTATCTCCGGCGTCGATGCATCGTTGTTTACGATCGGCAGTGCGAGCGGTGTATTAGTGTTCACTAGTTCGCCTAATTTTGAAGCTCCTGCCGACAGCAACGGCGATAACGTTTATTTGGTTACCGTGACGGTTAGCGATGGGTTCGGTGGTTCCGACGCACAGAATTTGGCGATTACGGTTACGGACGTTAACGAAGCGCCGGTCATCACAAGCAATGGAGGTGGCGCGAGGGCTTCGGTGAGCGTGCCGGAGAACACCACTGCTGTCACTACAGTGACCGCAACCGATCCTGAAGCGGGTGCTAGTTTGGTTTACAGCATCTCGGGAGGAGCAGATGCAGCATTCTTCGCGATCAATAGCGCTAGCGGTGTGTTGGAGTTTCTTGCTGCTCCGAACTTTGAAAATCGCCTCGATTCCGATTCGAATAATGTGTATGACGTGACAGTACAAGTCACCGACGGGACGAATGTTGATACGCAAGCGATAGAGGTGACGGTCACCAACGTGAATGAGTCTCCGTCACAAGTGACCAATCGAACTTTGGTGGTCCAAGCTGGCCAGACGGTGCAGTTAGGAGCGGCGTTATTGGCTTTTTCGGATCCGGAATTGGCCGTTCTGACCTACAGCGTAACCAGTGCGCCGGCCGGGACGCTGAGGAAGAACAATGTCGCAATTACTACTTTTACTTCTACAGATTTATCTGCAAGCAGTTCCCTTGGGAATGCGATCCGATATACCGCTCCAGCGAAGGCGGATAGCGATAGTTTTACCGTAAGCGTCACCGATGGAACGAATACGATTACTGGCGTAGTTGTGAGCATCAAGATCGTAGAAGCGACAGCACCTGCAAACTTTGCCGGCAGTTATTCGCAAGGATTTGACGATTTGCTGCCGCTTCCAGTCCCTGGAGACCGGCAAACATTACCGATGGCGCAGGTGTTACCGCAGGGGTGGTTGATTGCAGAATCTGGAAGCAACGCGGAACACAGCATTCAGATAGACAATGGTGCATCGACGACTGGAGATAGTTTTCTGTTTGGAGCTACCCTGAGCAACGAAAGGGGATTGGGGTCTTTTTCCTCCGGAAGTCTTTCATCGCAGTATGGTGTGTTTCTGGTGAATACGACTGGAAGCACCGTCAATTCGCTCGCGGTTTCCTACACAGGTGAGCAGTGGAAAAATGGCGTCAGTGCCACTGCCGTGCTGAATAAGCTAACGTTTGCTTACAGCACTAGCGCAACGACAATCAATGCGAATACTGGGTATACGTCTGTACCCGCGTTGGACTTTACGGCTCCCATTGGTGGGACGGTAGGTGGTGACGTTACGCTTAATGGAAATCTTCCGGAAAATCAGAAGAATATCAGTGGTTCAATCACTGGATTGAGTTGGGCTCCGGGTGCTGCGTTGTATTTGCGGTGGACCGATATTAACGATGCTGGAAATGATGACGCACTGGCCATCGATAATCTTGTTATCACTTCAACGAACTATACACCTACGATTACCAGCAATGGAGGTGGGGATAGTGCTAGCGTGGAGGTTGTTGAAAACTCCACTGCAGTGACCACCGTTACGGTATTGGATCCAGACTCAGGTCAGACTCTTTCTTATAGTCTCAGCGGAACGGATGCGAATAAGTTTGCGATCACCGCATCTGGAGTGCTGACTTTTGCAACGGCTCCCGATTTTGAGAATCCTCTGGATGCCAATTCAGACAATCAGTATGAGGTAACTGTTACTGTCGACGACGGCAATGGAGGATTGGATTCTCAAGCTCTGTTGGTAACGGTGACCAATACGAATGAGGTTCCTACAGACATTTCGTTATCATCGAATAGCCTTTCCGAGAACGCTGGTGCGAACGCGGTGATTGGATTGTTTGCGACGAGCGACTCCGACGCTGGATCCACGTTCACCTACAGTTTAGTGGAAGGTACGGGTGATGGTGATAATGGTGCCTTCAATATCGAAGGCAGCAGCTTACGCGCGAACCAGAGCTTTGATTTCGAGACCAAATCGAGTTATACGATTCGAGTGCGTTCGACCGATCAAGGGGGCTTGTTTGTAGAAAAGGCATTCACCATCAGCGTCACGGATGAAAACGAGGCTCCGACGGATATCAATTTGTCTTCGGTTGACTTCGAAGAAAATGCCGGTGCAAATGCGGTTGTGGGGGCATTTAGTACGGTAGACCCTGATGCTGGTAATTCGTTCACTTACATTTTCGTAGAAGGCACGGGAGATACCGACAACTCGGCGTTCAATCTCGATGGTAGCAATTTGCGCGCGAATGCGAGTTTCGATTTTGAAACGAAATCTAGCTACACCGTTCGAGTACGGTCCACGGATCAAAGTGGGATGTTCATCGAAAAGGCGTTCACGATTAGTGTGCTTAACGTAAACGAAAGCCCCACTGACATTCAGCTTGCAACGATCGATTTCGAAGAGAATGCTGGTGCCAATGCATTGGTTGGAGGATTTAGTACGACAGATCCTGATGCGGGTGATACTTTCACCTACAGTCTGGTCACCGGTAGTGGTGATGCGGACAATGCCGCGTTTAGCATCGATGGCAGCAGTTTGCGAGCGGTGTCGAGTTTCGATTTTGAGACCAAATCGAGTTACACGATACGCGTTCGATCGACCGACCAAGGTGGTTTATTCACCGAAAAGGCGTTCACGATTAGCGTGCTGAACGTCAACGAAGGACCGACCGATATCGCACTTTCATCGAACAGTATTGCTGAGAATGCAGGTGCGAATGCGACGGTTGGGGCATTAAGTACAGTGGATCCCGACTCGGGGAATACTTTCACATACACCTTGGTAGCTGGTACCGGTGATGCTGATAACAACGCCTTCAATATCGACGGAAACAATTTGCGTGCAAACGCAAGTTTCGATTTCGAAACCAAGTCGAGTTACACCGTTCGTGTTCGATCGACCGATCAAGGGGGCTTGTTTACCGAGAAGGCCTTTACGATCAGCGTGACAGATGTTCCAGAGGGCGTATTGATCAATGGAACTAGTGGGCCCGATACGATTCTGGTTACCTATCTTGGAGATGGAACGACGCATACTTGGAGCGTGAAGATCAATGCCGCAGCAACCTTTAACGCTACCGGTAACCTCATCGTCGATGGATTAGCAGGCACTGACACTTTGCAAGTCATAGGTCGTGCTACGAATGACGTTTATGTACAGGAAGCGAGCCGCTTAACTCTGAACGGTGCGATCGTACAGTTCCCAAGAATTGAAAACTTGCGTTCCGTCGCAGGGCTTGGAGATGACACGATGCGGGTATTGGAGCCTATTGTTTCGGGCGTGGTCCCTTCATATGACGGAGGTGGTGGAGTTGATATTCTAGAAGCCGTATCTGGTGCGAACACTTGGAATGTAACCGGTGCTGGAATTGGTAATCTCAATGGTAGTTTCTCGTTCCTAGGAGTCGAATCATTGCGGGGTGGCACGGGTGATGATCAATTTGTGTTTGGAGCGTCAGGTGCGCTTACCAGCCGCGTTCTTGGTGGTGATGGCAGCGATACGATCAGTTTTGCTGCAAAAACCACAGCGCAGTCGGTGAATCTGCAACTCAACACCGCAAGTTCTACGGGTGGTTTTGGTGGGATTGAGTCATTCATCGGTGGTAGCAGTGCTACGCTTCTCGATGCTCTGACTGGTGCCAACAGCTCGACCGCTTGGAGGATTCATGGTGCCAACACCGGAACTCTATTTAGTACACCGACAGGTGCGGTGAACTTCAGTGGTTTTGAGAGTGTCACCGGAGGCACAGCCGAGGATGTGTTTGAGATTAGTAGCGGAGGCAGTCTGACTGGCACGCTTACAGGTGGAACTGCGACTGGTGTGATCGATCGGATGGATCTTTCGAACAAGCCGACGGCTTTGGATTTCCGACTGGACGCTACGACCAGCAGGATACCCGGGGTGATCAACGGTAATTACACCGGGGTTGAGATCGTCACGGGCAACAATGTGCTAGGGAGTAGGGTAACCCGGGTGAACAACATCGCGACGGCTTGGTCGGTTAATGCCGCGGGTGACATCATTGTAGGTGCAGTTACATACATCGGCGTTGGAGCAATTGTTGGGAATGCCGGGGCGCTCGCCGACACGTTGACCGGCCCGTCAGTCAGTAGCATCTGGACAATTGATTCGGCAGGTGGTGGTTCGCTCGCGATCCAGGGGGCAAAGGTAACTTTTGCTGGAATCGAGAATCTGACGGGTGGAACAAACGTTGATTCATTTGTCTTTACCGATGCGGGAAGTGTATCGGGAGTGATCAATGGAGGTACGGCTACGGGTGTGGTTGACCAAGTGGATTTATCTGCCAAAACGACTGCTTTGGATTTCCGCTTATCTGCAACGACGAGCGTGGTCCCGGGTAGTATTGCTGGGAATTACACAGGGTTCGAGCGGGTTCTGGGCAACTCAGTTGCGGGGACAAAGATCACGCGTGTAAACAACATCGCGACGACTTGGGTCGTAAATACGCTCGGTCAGATTCTCGTCAGCAACGTTACCTATAGTGGCGTTGGGGCAATTGCGGGTAATACACAAGCATTGGCTGATACGCTCAGTGGGCCGGCCGTCGATAGCACTTGGACGATCACCGGGGCTAACAGCGGCACGCTTGCTATTCCCGCAGCGACGATCTCCTTTACTTCGATGGAGAATCTCACTGGCAATACTGCACTGGATCACTTTGAAATCCAACCTAGCGGTGCGATCAGCGGTGCTGTCAATGGCGGCACCGGTACGGGGCTTAATTCTCTCAGTTATGCTCAATGGAGCACAGGTGTCACAGTGAATCTAGCGGTAACCACGGTCGCAAATGCGACGGGGATCGCCGGACTTACAAGTAACATTCAGATGGTAACGGGTGGTTCAGGCAACGACATACTGACTGGACAGGCCGCGAAGTCGACGATCCTAGTGGGTCTTGGAGGTAACGACAGGCTTGTCGGCGGAAGTCAGAGAGATATTCTCTTAGGCGGACTCGGTGCAGACACCGTGCTTGGAGGAAATGGCGATGACTTGATGGTCTCAGGGACTACGTCGTACGATACGAATCGCGAAGCGCTGTACAAGATCTACGCAGAGTGGATTTCAGCGCGGACCTTTGCGCAGCGGACGGCTAATATCTGGGGCAATGGGACAACCCCGAGAGCGAATGAAAACTATTTCTTCAATAGCGATCCCACGGATGGCATCACGGACACGGTCTTTGCTGACAGCGATATCGATTCGTTAACTGGCGGATTGAACCAAGACTGGTTCTTTGCGAGCTTGAACGATACCGATGATTTTGGTGGTACAGGTGCAACGCCAGACCGCCGAGATCGCTAGAGGTAGACCGGGTTTCCGGGAGACTTTATTTGGTGGCATCCGCTGGTCTATCAGCGGATGCGAGTGGCGAACGGTCGCGAAAATCTGCCAAGCAATGGTTGAGCTTGAGGAAGCGGGTGACGGGGCTTATTTTGATATACACCGTCTACAGCGAGCGGATTACGATGTTGCAGCGCGTGACAAGCGATCCATCAGTGCTCGACCAAGTCCTTCGGCGGGGACCTGTTCGCAGTAGATCGTTTTGATGCCTTGCGAATCACACGAGCGAAAGAAAGAATATAGTTTGGCTGCGTAGGCTTCCATGGAATCGCAAACGAGCGTGTGCGTCGGGACGCTGTCAAAAATCTTTGGAGCACTATGCAGACCGATCCAAGCCCAAGGGGGAGCGGACTCTAAATTTTTATTGCGATTGCATTTTTGTGTATCAAACGAATAAATTCGCACTTGAGCTTGTGGTTGGTAGTGTCGATGTCGTGTTCCTGGGGAACGCTTTTCCAAATCCTTGTCGCTCGAAGCGAAAGTCGCTGCAGTTGTCGGGTGAGACGGAAAGAGATTGGGACTATGATAAGAGGCATTGCGCAGTACCTCAGCAATCATTTCCTCGGTAATGGAACCGTGCCTTAGGATCACTGGGGCATAGGATGTGACATCGACTACTGTACTTTCGATTCCCAACTGGGTTGGATCTCCACACACAACCGCATCGATGCGCCCTTCGAGGTCTTCAAGGACAGTTTGCCAAGTCGTGGCCGAAGGTTTTCCGGACCGGTTAGCGCTTGGGGCGACCAACGGTGTATCCGCGAGTCGTATTAGTTCGCGAGCCAGAGGATCGCGGGGCATGCGAATTGCCACGGTATCGAGCCCTGCGGTGACTTCGTTGGGTACGGTGGGTTGTTTCTTAAGAACCAACGTTAAGGGGCCCGGCCAGAAGGCGTTCAGGAGGATGGTTGCTAACTCGGGCACTTCGATGGCTAAGAGACTGAGTTGTTCGATATCGGCGATATGCGCGATCAATGGGTTATCTGATGGCCTACCTTTGGCTTCGAAGATCTTAGCAATAGCTTTGGGTGCAAATGCATTTGCACCCAAACCATAGACCGTTTCAGTAGGAAAAGCGACAACTCCTCCGAGCTGCAGCAAGCTTGCGGCTTGTTGCAGCTGCGTGGGTTCAAGTCGCTTCGTGGAAATATCACTTTCCATGTCAACTCATCGATGGTCGCGAAATGAAAACTGTCGGGCTACTTTCTTCCGGACTACTTTCTTCGAGACGTCCGATTGTGCCTTGGGCCGCCGGAAGAGTCGCCCCGTGAATCACCTCTGGAATCTCCCCGTGATTCTCCTCTGGAGAAGCCACCTGGTTTTCGAGGCCGGAATCCTCGATCTGATCCTGATTCGCGGAAGTTCGGATGATCTTTGAGTTTCGATATGCGCAGTTGGCGTCCTAGAACCCATGCGCGTCCGAGCGTTTTAAAAAGTTCTCGAGGCATACCTGAGGGAAGGTCGACGGTGCTGTAGTCATGTTCGATGCGGATCTGTCCGATATCGTTTGGATCGAGCCCGATTTCGTTAGCGATTGCGCCGACGATGTTTCCTGGTTTGACTCCGTGCACACGTCCGACTTCTACGCGGAAGGTCTCGGCACGAGAAGACTCACCGGATTCGCCTCGATCTCCGCCGCTGAAGGAGGATCGGTTCGGACGATCCGACCGGTAATCGGAACGGGGACCGCGATCATTGTCGCGGCGAGAGAAATCCCGGTTTCGGTCATCTCTGCCGTTTCGTCCTTGAAGCAATCGTTCCGGTAGTTCGTGAACATAGAAAGCTCGATCGCCTTGGGCCAATACAGCCAGTCCGGTAGCGACTTTGAGCGGATCGAGTCCTTGTTCGGTCACACATTGGGAAATGAGCTTCTCGAAGACGGAAAACAGCTCAGGATTTTCGGTACCTTTTGCGGCAGCTTGTTTCATGCGTTCCTTGAAGCGATCAACGCGAGAAGCGTTTATTTCTTTTGCGCTTGGTATCGCCATCGGTTCGATGGAATCCCCGGCTACACGATCGATTTCCCGAAGGAATCCGCGTTGTTTTGGAGCGACAAACACGATCGCTTGGCCTCGGCGTCCGGCTCGACCTGTGCGTCCAATTCGGTGAACGTAAGCTTCCGCATCTGGCGGTAGATCAAAGTTAATTACGTGGGTAATACGTTGAACGTCTAGTCCCCGGGCGGCGACATCGGTCGCGACGAGGATATTGAACACACCTTCCTTGAGTTGTTCAATCGTTCGTTCCCGTTGTGCTTGTGCGATATCACCGTTAAGTGCTACGGCTTGATATCCGTGGTCGCGCAAGTAGTCGGCAACTTCGACGGTACCGATCTTGGTTTTCACGAAGATGATCATGCCATCGAATTCTTCAGCTTCGATGACCCGTGTGAGGGCCTCGAGTTTAAGTTTCGGATCGACGACGAGGAATCGTTGTTCGATGTTGTCGCCGGTTCTCTGCTTCGAAGCGATCGTGACGACTTTGGGGTTCTTAAGGTGTTTATTCGCGATCTGTCGAATGGGCTCGGGCATTGTCGCAGAGAACAAAGCGATCTGGCGGTTCTCAGGACTTTGATCGAGAATCCATTGCACATCGTCAACGAATCCCATCCGCAACATCTCGTCTGCTTCGTCGAGTACCAAAGCGGAAAGAGTGTCGATACGAAGTCGAGACTCACGCATGTGATCCATCACTCGGCCAGGTGTTCCAACGACAACATGCGCGCCACGTCGCAGCGCGTGGATTTGATCGGTGTAGCCACTTCCTCCGTAGATCGGTGCTACACGCAAACCGCGCAAGTGTTGTCCATATTTCAAAAAGGACTCGGATACTTGGATGGCAAGTTCGCGGGTCGGTGCGAGTACCAATACTTGTGTTTCTGGGATTTCGACATTAATTCTGCTCAGCAGAGGCAACGCAAAAGCGGCGGTTTTTCCAGTTCCTGTTTGGGCTTGTCCCAACACGTCGCGTCCTTCGAGTAACGCCGGGATCGTGGCTGCTTGGATGTCCGTCGGTGTGACGTATCCGGCAGTTTCCAAAGCTCGGACGATTTCGTATTGCAGGCCAAGGTGAGCAAAGGTGTTCTCGTCGACAACCGCATCCTCGGCATGGACCACGTCTTGCGTTGGTTCAAACTTTTCGATTGTTGCAAATTCCTTTACGGCTTCCGATTCTTCGGTGGCTTCGAATTCTTCGGTGGCTTCCGATTCTTCGGTGGCATCCGATAACGTGTCGTCCGAGAATTTTTCGATTACAGCAGTGGATGCTTCGAGTGTCGCGATGGAGTCTTGAAGGTGTTGCGTCTCTTCGTGGATTGGAGAGGTTTCGATTTCTGAGTTGTGATTTTGTTCGTTAACTTGTGAATTCATAGATTGCGTTGGATGGGTTATTGCCGCGATGGATTGCGGTTGGAAGGTTGATGTTTCGCTTTGTGCTGATTCAACGTTGGCAGTTTCGAGCTTTGCCACTACCGGCTTGGCTTTCTTCTCGTGCTGGTCGAATTTCTTGTTCTTGTTTTTGTTCTTTTCAGCGCTGCGAGGTTTTTCAGCGAGCTTTATAGAATCGTATGGGCGTGGGGTTCGGTCTGTGTTGTTTGGTCGTTCGATACCGGGTTTGTTTCCATTTCGTTTTTCGGCTTGAACTTTCTCGGTTCGAGCTTTCGCCGGGTGAGGCTTCCCTGAATGATTTTTCTCCGAGAATGTCCCCTTCTCGTTTTTGTTGAGATTGCCTTTAAACGAGGGGGTGTTACTGGTTGGCGTGGAGGCATTTCCTTTGGGCTTTTTGCCCGGATTTTGGGGGGCGATCGGAAGCGACTCGATAATTTCGTTGGCCAAAGCAAAGTCTTCGGATTGAGGGTCGACAGGTTTCATTTAAGATTCCGTAAGTGATCGAGGTAATTGCACATGCCGTCGCAATAGCGACTGGATCTCCATTCCTTGGGTATTCGCTTCCATCCAGAATGCTCCTTCAACGAGGTAGCTTGATGATGGGAATCCAAGAGCATTCCGCTGCGTGGCAATGCCACGGCGAATGATTTTGAGATCGCCTTCACTTTCCGGTGCTCTACCGACTCTCCCGAGATCTGTGGGTGATAGGAAGCTTGTCCGTCAAGAACCTTTGCTTCTGTATCTCTCCATGGATCGGTTGGGAGAGTGGAACGAAGGAAAGTGAGGCTCTGGGGTGAGTTTGTGGGGGGGAGGCGAGCAAGAACTCTCGCGAGCGGAGTCGGATTCGTTATCGACTTCGCACCCCTTTTTTGTTGGCGGAGCCTTGCACCTTCGAACCGATTGCTTACTGCGACAATCGTTCGTTGGCTGGACCGCAGTACACCCCGGGTGAACCGTGAACTTTCCAAGCGTTTTCACAAGTTGGTGGGAATGGTAGATTGACAAGTCAGCTTCGGCTAGGGGAAATGCGAAGGTCTGGGGTGGAAAAGGGCGTAAACCGCGCGGCTTGCAACACGAATAGTCAGATTTTGACGGGGTGATATAACAAGAGTGGTCCACAAAGCGGACCGAATTCAACTTTGACCTTTTTCCCCTTAGGACCCCAACAATGTCGGAATTTCGCACCGAAGTCGATTCGATGGGAGAAGTGCTTGTCCCTGCCCATGCTTATTACAGTGCCCAAACTCAAAGGGCGGTAGAAAATTTCCCAATTTCTGGCTGGCAGCTCCCCGTTCCGTTGATTCGTGCGATGGGGCGCGTGAAGTTAGCTTGTGCCACCGCCAACCACTCGTTGGGCAAGCTGACGGGGACGGGAAAGAACCCGCTAAGTGAAGAACAAGTGCGAGCGATGTGTGAGGCTTGCCAAGAGGTGATTGACGGCAAGATGGATAATCAATTCCCTGTGGATGTGTTTCAGACGGGCTCGGGGACTTCGAGCAATATGAACATCAACGAAGTGATCTCGAACCGTGCCATCGAGATTTTGGGTGGTGATCGGTTGTCGAAGGTCAAGACGATTCATCCGAACGATCACGTGAACATGGGGCAAAGTACGAACGACACGTTTCCGACTGCCATCCATGTCGCGACCGCTTGTGAGATTCACCACCGGCTCATTCCTCAGTTGCAACGCTTGCATGCGGCCTTTGTCGAAAAGGCGCGGGCTTGGGACAAGATCATTAAAATTGGCCGTACGCACCTGATGGATGCGACACCGTTGCGACTTGGTCAAGAGTTTGGCGGGTTCGCCAGGCAGATTGAGTTATCGATTGAGCGAGCCAAGGTTGCAGCAAAAGCTGTATTGGAATTGCCTGTTGGCGGAACAGCCGTCGGTAGTGGCATCAACACTCATCCAGAATTTGGAAGACGAGTTAGCGAAGCACTCGCAGCGCAGACGAACATTCCGTTTGTCGAGGCTGCTGATCACTTTGAAGCGAATGCGCAGCGGGACGGTTTGGTGGAATCACACGGACAAATCAAAACAATTGCGATGAGTCTGTTTAATATCTCGAACAATATCCGTTGGCTTGGTTCCGGCCCGCGTTGCGGATTCTTCGAAGTGATTTTGCCAGACCGCCAACCGGGCTCGTCGATTATGCCCGGTAAGGTCAATCCGGTGATGTGCGAAAGCATGATGCAATTGACTGCACGGGTTATCGGCAACGATTCGACGATGACACTTTCCGGTGCAGCGGGCGGTAATTTTCAGCTCAACATCATGATGCCTGTCATGGGGCATGCGATGCTAGAGAGTATCCACCTCTTGTCCAATGGAATCAGCGCGTTCATTGAATTCTGCATGGATGGCTTGGAAGCAAATCCGCAAGCTTGCGAAGCGAGTGTTGAGCAAAGTCTCTCGATGGTAACTAGCCTCAATCCTTACATCGGCTATGAAAAGGCTGCAAAACTTACCAAGGAAGCGTTCGCGTCGGGCAAGACGATCCGTGAACTGTGTTTAGAGCAAAAGATCCTTGAACCGGACGTGTTAACCAAGGCCCTTGATCCGTTCTCGATGACAGAGCCACAGGGATAGACCTGACTGTTTTTTCAGCGTCTTAAGTTTTTTACGTTATACGGCTAGCAAAGGCAGTAGTTGATCATCCCGTTGACGATGTAGAATAAGGGTATGGCAGCCAAATACCCAATTCGCTCTCAACGGGACTCCAGAAAAAGGCTTTGGGCTTTTTCCTGGTGGCTTTCAGTTGTACTGCATATCTCCGCATTGGGGCTACTGGTCGGTTTTCTGCTTAATACCCCCGTGATTAATTCTACTTCGGAGTCGATCTCGCTCGAAGGGACACTTGGGGAGCGAGTCGACGAAGCGAACGCTGAGTTGCGTTCCAAGGAAGATGGGGTAACGGACAAGCAACGGTGGTTGCGGGACATCAAGCAACAAATTGCGCAAGCTGAAGCGAGAGGGGATCAGGAGAACATCGAGCGACTCAAAAGGCTTACCGAGGAGTTGAATCGATCGAGTTCGACCAAATCGGTCGAGGAGATGAGTGAGTACTTCGGCGGGATCTTTGGCAAGCGTGCTTCGGCACCCGTCGAGACTGCGAAAACAGAGGAGTTTGACGTCTCTACCGCCCAGATTCACGAAGTCCGGCGAGAATCGGATGGCGGGAGCGGATTTGCGTACACGTTGGTGATGGTAGACGCGAAGGGGGTGACTCAAGAGATCGACATCGATCCAGAGAATGGAGAGCGGTTGTATAAGACAATGAAACTGATTAAGTCCAATCCGTTGCTAGAACGGATCTACCGAGGGATCTTGATGGGAATTCTAGATCAAGTGCTTGGGGAGCCTAAAGAGTAATAACGAAGATGGGGGCATGAAGATGGGGGACGGAGTCGGCTAAACGGGAGTTGAAGAGTTTGGTGCGTTGAACGGGCGTTTATGATTTTGGAAATAGGATGTGATGGTCTTCTATTTTCATGCCCCCATTTTCTTGCCAAAATCGTCTAAGTGCCTTCAGAGCTGAGCCGATGCTAATCGTTTATTTTGATGACCAGCACAGAGACTTGGGATAACCGAACGATTCGTTCAGCGACGGAGCCGAGCATTAACCTCGAGAATCCGCTACGTCCGTGAGAAGGTAGAATGATGAGATCGGCTTTGATGGCCGCCGCGCGTTCGGCTGCGACGGTACCTGGATCTCCGATCAGTACTTCTTTTACGATCTGAGCATACTTGGCGTCGGCAAATTCTTCCTCCATGGCTTGATGGGCTGCTTCGAGCCGAACACGATCGTCGATGGCTTCTAGAGGAAAACCTTCGGGAGCTAGTGGAACGAAGGTGGGAAGAACATGCAGCACGTGCACTTGGGACGGCGAACTGGCGATTTCCAGTGCACGATCGACGGCAACTCGAGAATGAGCGGAAAAATCATAAGGAACGAGGATCGGATTGTTCGTTGACCAAGCCATTTTCAGTTCTCCGCCTGCGGTATCTAGAATATGTCGTAACTCTTGGAGAGTTTAACGCGAGTGCGCTCAACACGACAGCATGCTTGCAGTATACGTACCGAGAGAGCGGAAGTGTATTGATCGGAGTAGGACGAAACCCGATTGGCGACAATTCACCACAAGTCCAGTAAAGATGATATACTCACCGTCTGGTTGAAATGCGTGACGGAGTCGTCCGATTGGGACGTAAAGGCGTTGCGAGTAAAAAGGGGTTTTGACCTAATAGTTTGGATCCAAGACTCTGAGTAGCGAAAAGATTTAGTAACGGCAAAGAATATGGTTTGGAAGCTAAAAGATGACTGCAGTGTATTTGCAGCACATGGATTTACCCTTACGGTATCCAACGCAGAACGCACCAGAATTCGATTGGAAAGCGACGCGGAATCGAAACATGCAAAGCAAATGCTTTGCGATTGGCAAGTGATTCCTCGGGACTCGACTTTAGTTGGCGAAGTGGCGTATCCGGACGCTGGGGAACGGTATGTACGTCAGCAAGATTTGATCACTTCGTTCCCCCAGAAGTACCCTTGGAACTTTTCTTATCAAATTGACGTGCGAGTTCTTTCCACCTCGGTCGAACAATTCGTGGTGGAGTTGTGGTTGAGTATTCAGACTTCAATGCTGGAGTCAAACCCAGAACTATGGCTTGTAGAAGCAGGAAACGCCTCGACTGCTGGGGCTTGGAAATGCCATCCCGAGTATGTCTGCTCATCCGACAAGCGTTCGATCATGGTGGTTCATCCGTTGGATCGTGCCGATGCTCGTACCGAAACAAGTCCTTCCGGTGAATTCAAGCATCTGGAGTTGTTCGGAAGGTTCATGGAAAAAGGAGTTATACGTCGTGGCCGATTGCTTCTGGTCGGGGCTCGGTCAACGCTTTCGGAAAAACAAGCTCAACAATGCATCAGCGAGTTTTCGCACAGTTCCCTACCACTGACCGCTTGATTGTCCTGATGGTTCCGAAACGATCATCGGAAGCTCGCTGAGCGAATGTAAGTTTTGCGATCGAACCACAGCGATTCAGAGATGAGCATTGGTGCTCAGGTGTCTCGAAATTATCTTTGTCATTGATCCTCTTAGTCTTGAAAGTAACCTCGAAGAAAGAACATCGTGAAGAGTAATACAACCAAAAAAGCAGCGGCAAAAAAAGCGGTAACCAAGAAAGCCGATATGAAGAAGGCGGACGGTAAAAAGCCTAAGCATGATGTGATCAATTGGTATGATCATCCCGAATGGTACGAAGCAGGATTTCTCAAGGAGACTCCGAACGAAGCAAAGTTCCTTGAGGATGCTTTTAAGAAGTTCGTACCGTTTCCTGTCGAGCGAGTTGTAGAAGCTGGGTGTGGCTCTGGTCGATTGGTGCGGGAAATGGCCAAGCGAGGGTATGCCGTTACCGGGATCGATCTTAACGAGCAGTCGTTGAAATACTGCGACAAGAAACTCAAAGAGATCGGTTGTCGCGCGGTGTTGGCCAAGCAAGACATGACCAGTTTCAAGTTCGATCAGCCATTTGATGCGGCTTTTAATGCGATCAATACATTCCGCCATCTTGAGACTGAAGAGGCCGCGCTCAAGCACTTGAAATGCGTCGCAAGTAATCTTCGAACCGGCGGGATTTTCATTTTGTCTTTGCACCTTGTCCCGCACGACGGAGATTTGTGGGGAACAGAACGTTGGTCTGTAAAGACGCCTGAGTATTCTATCAAGTATGCACTGACAGTCACGGAGATCGACGAGCCGAACCGGATCGAGACTCTCAAAATTACGATGAAGGTGCAGCAAGGGAACAAAGAGCATCTGCTCGTGGACCACATCAAGTTGCGGCTCTACGACGTCGAACAAATCAAGTCGCTGCTTGCGAAAGCCAAAGAATTCGAACTCGTTGGTGTTTATGATTTTTGGTACGACATCAAGGAACGAGTTCGTCTAACGAAAAATTCCTGCGATACCGTTTTGATCTTGAAAAAGAAGTAATCTTTTTCAGCGCAGAAACTTGGAGCGGCCAGAATAATCTGCTTTCTTTGAGCCAGCGACTCAATAATAGGTGCTTCGTTGGCTATGGCTTGGACTGTTTGTAGATGACGGCATTGTGCGTTGCGCGTCCTACGGCAATGAGCTCAATGGTCCCATCGGAATCTAAATCTGCGGCGACGAGATCTTCAACGGCAACTTGACCTGGTTCAATGAGTGTTCGGGTCCAGTTGCCGTCGGGTTGGCGATCATAAACTCGAACTCCACAGCGGTGCGGGGCGATGTCGTCGCGGACGCCGATGGCTAACTCTGGATCGGAATCGGAGTCGAGATTGGCGAAAACGACCGCATGTCCCCACTTGAGCTGATCATCGAGAACTTTTCGAGGCCAAAGACCGGAGTTGTTTGTCGCTTGTAGGGGCTCTTCATAAACCACTGCTTGATTGCCGTGCCATGGTTCGATGGTTGCAACGATGCGACGATCGTTGCTCAATTTGCTCATTCGAACCTCACTTGCTCCCTTCCCGGGTGCGTCGGCTTCGAAGCCACTACCGATGCGACGCAGTAGCACATCCCATGGTTGGGTTTTCCCGGTCAGTTCGGTCTTGGATGCTCCCGGCGCTTTCTTCAAGATGTGTACACCTTGGAAGCTAGCCGTCACCAGTTCGTCTCCCTGTTTGTCATCGTCTTGGATTTTGTCGAGGTTATGCATTACGAATAGGGGCACATCTAACGTGTGGTTTTCCCATGCATCCTGCTTAGGGTTTTTGCCGGGTTTGAATGCAGAAAGTCGTACCGGTACATCCTCAAACTTGGGTCCCGTCGATTTTGGTCCTTTCAGTGGTGCGACGATCAATTCTTGTTCGCCATCCGCATCGAAATCACACCATAACATCCGATGCACGGTTGGTTCTGGTTCCAAGATAGGGTGGTAGGTCCAAGGGTCACGCGGATTCGCTGGTGATTCAATCCACCCAACTGCTCCCCCCGTAGCCGTGTTGTTAGGCTGCCAATCGGTCCCAATGGCGAAATCTAGATCCCCATCGCGATCGATGTCCATAGGAGCAAAGCAAACATTGTCGGCGTATTGCGCAGGGGTTTCAAAGATTGTGTGAACCCTCCAAGTCGGATTCTCCAGCCAAACAATCCGTTTGCTGTCGACAATCGCGATGTCCAGTTTGCCATCGCCACTTAGGTCGACAGCCCGTACCGCATATCCAACGCTTAGCTCAATTGGAAGTGTCGTCGCGTCCCATGTCACAATCGACTCTGTAGCGGGTTCTGTTGCGAGCAGTCCGCTTGAAAAACCAATCCACCCGAAAGGTACGGTGGAACCCAACAAGATTAGCGATTTGTAGATCAGGGACCGTAGTGAAGATTGTGTGGTTGGCATTGTTAAAGGTTGGTATGGGAGCCGGTTTTTTAATGATTGTAAGCAAGAAGATGGTGGCAAGAAAATGGTGGCAAGAAAATGGTGGGGCAAATTAACGGGAGCTGGAGGGCTTTTGTGGAGAGCAGGCGTTAGCTTTTGATATTTGATTTCTGTTCTCAGTGGTTTTTATTTTCATGCCCCCATTTTCATACGATTTTTTGCACGGCAGTTATTGCGATGCACTGGTTTGGTTCGGGCGGAAGAGCGGGAGGCAGGCAGAGGGTGCCGAGTTCTAGCAGAGTTTTGGGCTAGGTTTAGATTTGTGAGGGCGGGTACTCGAGAAAGAGGAGCACAAAAGAAAAAATGCCCGTGAGAGGCCCCCGCACAAGAGTCCGACGCTTATGGCTGCTCCACTTAAGTCCTGACCAGTTTCACGCTTCCCCCTCGCAGGAGCCCCTCACGAGCATTTCAGCTACCGTATAGGTCAGGGAAGTATAAGTCGAATTCGCTCTGAGGGAACCCCCAACGCGCTGTTTTCCTGCTTCAATCCAAGCCAAAAGTAGGCTAAAACAAAGCGAATCCATAAATCCGTTTCAATCCAACTAGTTTGAAGTCATGTCGAAAAATCCATCAGAATCCGGTTCGTCGTCCATTCCCAATTCGCACCAGTACATTTCCCGAATTGAAAACTTGATGGATCCGAAGGGAAACATTCTCCTGAACATGTCGATCGAGGAAGCGGAGCAGGCGGTGCTAAGCGGTGATGCTTTGCGTGTTGGACAAATTGATGGGCAGTTTGCGATTTGTGTGGCACAGGGCAAGACGGTTCGATTGGCTCGTTCGATCGGTCGTCCGATGCGTTACTTTCTCGCGAAGAAAGTGGACGGGCCCTGTTTGATCGTCGCGGAGCAGATGCACGAGATTCGCGCGAAGCTTTCAGAGCTAGGTATTGAAGATCAGTTTCATCCGTCGTACACGCGTATGGTGCCTGCCCACTACGTGGTGGAGCTTGAGTTGATCGGGTGTCCCGATCCGAACCCGCAGTACACTCGCTACTTCAATCCTAGCCGTAATCGATGGGGGAACGATATTGAAGCGATTGGGGCGAAGTACATCGGACAGTTAGCCAACGAGTGTAATCAATGGTTGGATCGGATTCCGAAGGACTCACCCATCGGTGTGATGTTTTCGGGAGGCATTGACAGCGGTGCGGTGTTATTGGTGTTGAATCACCTTTTGTTGCGCCGCGGGGAGGCTCCACAGCGACTGAAAGCTTTTTCGCTTGCGATTAACGGGCGCTCAGAGGATGCGGATCAGGCCAATTCCTTCTTGCAGCAATGTGGGTTGCAAATGCTTTGGGAAGCGATCGAGGTACCAGAGTCCAAATTGGATTGGAGAAAGGCTGTTCGGATCACGGAAGACTATAAGCCGTTGGACATCCAAGCCGCAACGATGGGGCTAGCACTGTGCCAAGGGATTCGCGATCGTTATCCCGATTGGAAGTACTTGGTCGATGGTGACGGTGGGGATGAAAACCTCAAAGACTATCCCATTGAAGAGAATTCAGAATTGACGATCCGCAGTATGCTGAACAACTTGATGCTGTACCAAGAGGGTTGGGGGGTACATGCGATCAAACATTCATTGGTTTACAGCGGGGGGCAGAGCCGAGGCCACGTTCGGACTTGGGCACCCGCGAAGCACCTTGGCTTTTCTGGCTTTAGTCCTTTTGCTTTACCTCGCGTGATTGAAATCGCTGAGGGGATCCCATTTATTGACTTAACGGATTGGGATCACGGCAAGCTGTATGACTTGAAGGGGCAGATAGTACAAAGTGGTGTCGAGCAAGTCACCGGGGTGAAGATGCCAGTATTCCCGAAGCGCAGATTTCAACACGGGGCCGTCAGCGAGGGGACTTTTAAGGCGATATTTCCGAAGTATGAGGCAGAGTATCGCCGCGAACTGAACGTGTATTTCTCTTAGCGGTAGTGTCTCACGCCAAGACTCATGGCATGTCGAACCGCGATTTCGTTTAGCAGTCAGCCGGAGGCGTACTCGTAATCAAAAACAATGTCTCACGCAAAGAAGACCGCAGTGCATTTGTCGCGTCTGTAGCTACTTTCAACTTTCTCCTTTCAACTTTCTCGAGCCGTAGGCTCGCGACGTAGGGTATGTGCAGCGGTCCGCGATTAAAAATAAGCAACACACGATCCACCCAACACATCCGTTCATTGGGTGAGGTTCAGACAACAGACCGCGGAACATACCAGTTCTCTATTTCAATGGCCAATGATGAAGGCGACCGCTTGAATCACCGGCAACTATCCATTCGCCATCTGCTGTGAGGCTCACACGCAACGGGAGTGAGGAGTCTATCGAGAATCGCTTGAGTTCGGTTCCTTCTGCTGACCAGAGTTTGATCAATCGGTCTCGACCGCAGGTCGCCAGTTCACCTTGTGTCCCAAACTTGGCATCAAGGACTCCATGGCCATGCGCGTCTGTTTTTTGAATCGTTGGCCAACCATCTTTGGCATCCCACCAAACGATCATCCCGTCTTCTCCGCACGATACGACAACACGACTGTCGCTTCGCCAATGCAGACTGCGCACCGATTTTTTGTGGGCACTCAAACTCAACAAGGCCCCTCCCGATTCTCCGTCCCAGAGATAGATGTTTCCGATTCTATCGGCGGTTGCCAACATTTTTCCATCGGGTGAATACGCGAGGGCTGTTACCCAATCGGTATGTTTATCGATCGTCGTTGTGACACCTCCCGTTTCAGTGGAAAAGATTTTTACAAGTCGCGATGTGCATCCTACAGCGATAAATCTTTCGTCGGGGGACAGATCGGCGGATTGAAGCGTATCCGGCTCATCGCCGACGCTTGCAAGCCGTTTCCCTGTGACGACATCGTATAGGGCTGCGGAACCCTGGCGAACAGGCTTGCCACCTGCCGCGAGAAGCAACCGTCCTGAGCGACTAAAACTAAGCACTAGCGGTTCACCTTCTGCGAACGGGACGATACCAATTGATTGTAGGTTCTTCGGATCAAAAAGTGCAATCGAGCCATACTGAGAAGCTGCAACAACGGGCGCTTTAGGGCTAGCGGCAAGTCCCAATATTGGGAACGGGCGACTTGTCTTGATGGCTTCAATGGTCGGATAGTTTTTCGGAAGCAGTTGTTCCGCCGGAATACTGTCTTCGCTACCGCTTGAGAGCTTTGCGTTAGGTACAAATCCGAGTGTCCGCATTTGTGCGGCAGAGCTACCGGCGTTTTCTCGCAGCCCTTGATCGATCCACTGCTGGATCTCTTTGACTTGCTCCTTCGTCAATGGGTCACCGTCAGGCGGCATTCTTAAACTGTCATCCTCGGTTGTTATAACTTCCATCAACTTGCTCTGCTGCGACTGGCCAGCTACGACAATTTTCCCTCCGCCGCTTCCCTGGATCACGCCTGCATAAGATGTGAGGCTTAGACCAGCTTCCTGTTTTCCATCTCCGTGGCAAACGCCACACTTCGATTTCAGGATCCCAGCAATCGAATCTTCGTAGTGGAGCGATTCCTTCGGTTCATCCGATTGTGCTGCGAAGGTTTCTTGGCTCCACAAAAAGAGTCCCAGCCATGCGATTGCCCAAGCGACCCAATATGTGTGGGGGTAAGTGAGACGAGGCATGGATATCGGCATCGACGATGCTTCCTTATTCTAGTGATTGAACAAGAATTCAGTTGAGTTGAGCATGCCCCAAAGGATGTCTTCGTATACATCAAGAGTATTGGATGATTCTTTGACCCACTGTAGCATCCCGTTCAATTCGTTTTCGCTTGGGCGACGACTTAGAACACGAATAAAAAGCTGTTCAATGATTTGGTCGGCAGGGCGGTGTTCATCCATTAATTTTTGCAAACGTCCTCCGACATTGAGACGATCTCGTATGGTATCGCCGACCACCAGATGCATCGTTTGCGAGAGAGTTGGGTCTCGTTTCGTTTCGCAAGCGCAGACGGTACCTCGAGTAGAACGCCCAAAGGTTTCGAAGAAGGGATCTCCCGGATGTGGTCCTTCGGTGTCTCCGGAAACTCTGGGGTAATACAGTACAGCGCGTGTACCAGCAGGCCATTCGGGTAAGTTTCTGGGAACTCCGGTGACGGTAACGATGGAATCGAGCAAAACGTCGGCTCGAAGACGACGCAGTTTGGCATGTGAAAATTGACGGGTATCAGACTCGTTGGAGTCGGTGGGTTCCGAAGAAAGTTGATAGACACGAGAGTTGCATATTTCTCGGACAAAGCTTCTGAGGTCAAACTTCAGTTCAACGAGGCGAGCCGAAAGACCATTTAGGAGCTTTGCATTGGTCGGCGGATTGCTGACGCGGATGTCATCGATTGGTTCAATCACACCGCGACCCATTAAATGAGCCCAGATGCGGTTTGCTATATTCTTAGCGAACAAATCGTTGTTCGGGTTCGAGATCCATTGCGCGAGTGCACGGCGTGGATCACCGGGTTCTTGAACTGCGGACGAGACGCCAAGGAGTTTCGCGGGACGAGGTCTTCCATCTACAGGGTTGACGGCAGGAGAGCTTTTTGTGTCCCAGTAAATTCTTTTTTCTCTCGGTTCGACTCCTGGTTTGCGTTTGATTCCGGTGAAGAAGCTGACAAACCCGTAGTAATCATCCATGTTCCATCGATCGAATGGATGGTTATGGCACTCTGCGCATTGAATCTGTACCCCTAAGAAAACTTGGGAGTAGTCCGCTGCGAGCATCTTTGGGTCCACTTGCGGCTTGTGTACCAACATCGTGTAGAGATTGACTGGCCCGTTTGCGATATTGGGACCTGATGCAGCGGTCATTTCAGCGACGAACTCATTGAGTGGTCGATTTTTGCGAAATTGATCTCGGATCCAATTCGCGAAGCGATCGGCTGCTTTGATTACTGTTGCACCGGTGGAGTAGTTTCCTCCGATGACCCGTAGCTGCTCAGCCCATAAAGCAGCTTGGTAGTCGGCGAAGTCGTCGAGTTCCAAGAGTCGATCGATCAGTTTCTCTCGCTTTGAGCTTGTCGTATCGTTTGCAAATTGGTGGAACTCGGCTTCTGTCGGGGCGCGTCCAATCAAATCAAGTGTCACACGTCGGAGAAAGGTGTCGTCATCGCATAGTTCGGAAGGTGCAACACGAAGCTTCTCAAGCCGATCAAAGACGAGCTTGTCGATGTAGTTATTGACTGGAGGGTTTGGCCATAAAAAGCCTTCTGCAGGAGGTAACACGATAACTTCGGCACCAACGGTAAAGCGGCTAAAGCGTCCAAAGACGTTCGTGTCCCCAGGACCTTTAGCATTGACGATTCCATCGTTGTCGATTTGCGAGACTGCGGGGTTGTTGGAGAAGTACCTTCCGAGCGAAGTGACGTCCCGGACACTCCCGTCGGAGTAGTTTGCCAGAAGCCGAAGTCCGATTTTTTGCGAGTCGGAATCGAATACAATAGTGTCTTGTGAGAACGCAATTCCTTGAACTTCCGGTATGCCTTTTGACGAGTTGTTTGCTGCACTTATTTCTGTGGTTGCGTTCATTTGTTGATCATCTGGTGCTCCAGCTTCGATCCATCGAAGCAGGACACGGTAGAGTTCGCTCTCCGTATCAAAGAGTTTTCCGCCTGTATGCGGGACGCTTGCTGTCGCCTTGAGTAGCAGCAGGCTCTCACTCGGGACGGCGATATTAATTCTGCGGTTTGGAATTTCCTCGACAGTTCTTCTGTAATCCCCCGCCGGATCGTAGCCAAAGAGCGACAGCATGTAACCATCTTTACCGCGAGCTGAACCGTGGCACGGACCGCTATTGCACCCAGCGCGAAACAAAACGGGCATGATGTCTAGTCGAAAGCTGGGTGGAGCAACCACGGGATCTGCCTTCGCGGGTTCTGTTTTCGATTCCTGTCCAGTCGCGGTGGTCGTCGCGATAATTACAGCGCACAAGGAAAAGGATAGAAGACGAATGCCGAACCATTCGAGCAAGGTGTTCCTCTTGCAAAGAGTGGACAGATACCATGGGTACATCATTTTGGATCGATCCTCAAACTTGCGTTTCCGGCTCGTTGCCGGATTTCTTGGTCACCCGTGCGGACAACAAGTTCGCATTCGATACCTGTGTTGGGTCCCAAGAGGGCTTCGTCGGTTGCGGTGATTTGGAATTCTAATCGTTGTGTGTTTTTGTTAATCGTCGGCATTGTGCCTACCGTTTGAACACCCTTGGGCAAGCCCAACAATTGAACTTGGGCATCACCTTCGAATGGGCTTTTTGATGTGACTTTGAAAGCCAGTGTCGATGTTCCACCTCGTCGAACGCTGATTGGTTCGCTGGCGAGTTCGACGAAGGGTTCGACAACTTGAATTTCGATCAATTGAGATGATACTCGCACACGACCGGGACCGAGGTAGTCACTGCCATCGAGAGTGGTCCCCATTACATAGAGCCAGCCTTTACCTAGCTGGGCATTTTTTGAAGCCGCGATGCGTAATACTGAGTGATCTTGGCCTGATTCGATGGTCTCTTTTGGGGGTAAGTTAACTCCCTGGGGACCAAAGTCTGCTTGATACTCGATCGCACCCAGAAAGCCCTCTGTACGAGAAAGATGCACAGGGATAAACAGTTCACCGCCGCGAACGAGGGAAATAGTTGGTTGCTCGAGATCGATTGTAAAGGGAGCCGGGGAGGTGACTGCCATTGCGAATCGATCGACCCTCAAAGTTCGCCAAGCATCTCCACCCGAATGATTGATGAATGGTACGACTTGTTGACAACCTCCCTCGAGATTTACCGATGGATCCGTAGCTTTCGCTCGCAATGTAAAAGTCTTTCCTTGTTGCACTGCATTTTCGTCTGCGATCAGTTGAATCGGCCAAACACTTGCTTGTGCTGGCACTTCGGGGCTGAGCAATCGAACACCATCTGGTAGTCCGTCGGGAATAAGTTCGAAGGGGCCGTTGTAGGATGTTCCTTGCCCCTTGGGTAAAGAGACGAGTATCGTCCAGCGATTGCCTTGGGGGACGGCCAAGCCCGTACCGCGGGAACCTTCTACCCAATCGAAAAATCGACTTGTGAGTACTGGGTGAACGGAGTTGGGAGGTGGCTCGATTTCTATTCGGTAGATCGATTCGGATGAGCCGAGACCGGAGGTGTCGCGGATTTCGAGCAAGTACTCTCCATCCGATTTAGGTTCCCAGATGACACTAGGATCGAGGACGTCTTTAAAGCCCCCACCGGAGCGAATGGAGGAGCCGAATAGATCTCGATCGTTCAGAGTCCTTGGATCTGCATCATCGGCCTCGAGTTCAATTAAGCCGTGTTGCTCAATTAAGCCGTGTGGTTCAATCACACCATTGGGGCTCTGGCCATCGACGCGACGCAACAGAATAGCCGGATCGATCGGATGTCCCAGGGTCGCAGCAAACACACGAACGCGATAACGCGATCCTTTATTGACATGCAAGCGAAACACATCCACGTCATTGGGTTGATCGATAATCCCATTTAAAGCCATTGGCAACCACGGGACGTTGGTAATCTCAGCATCCGTCGCTTCGAGAATGTTCTCCAAGTTTGACGCCCTGAGGGACACCCCAGAGGGCGCTTGTTCATTCCAAGTAAACGTGCCGGTATTGCTGGGAATCTGGATAGCTTGTGAGACGATTCCTTGCGGGTCTCCGAGCAGTTGAATCGTGACCTGTTCGCCTGCGGGGCCACCCGCAGGATAGGCGGCGAGCGGTCGAAAATAGTTTCCGATATGGATGCAGTAGGGGATGTCGCGTGGAGAGTGTACAGATTGCCGAACCTCAACGAAAACTTGACCGTCGTTGACACTTGGTGGAACCACTAAACTCAGTAATGGGTCTTGGACATGCAGAGCATTTTCGTCGTTGGAACCAAGTTCACGTCCTTGGCTATCGAGGATGCGCACAGCAAGATCAAACTCCGCGTCACCATAATGTTGATCAGCGATGCGTACGCAGTCGACTTCGACGGAAATTCTCTCTCCTGGCGCGGTTTCCAGACGGTACACATCGGTATCGACCTTTCCGAGCACGGTAGTATTGATCGGAATGCTTTGTGCGGTCTCGATAGAATTGTTGGGTTGCTGAGTTTCTTCGATTACGGGAAAGGGGGAGACGTGGAAGGTCGTTAGAAGCGACAGTCCGGTAGCGGTTCGCAAGCGGAACGGATGTTCACCTGGTTCGCAGTTGCTGTCGATTTCCAGAACGGCCTTGAGCTGTTCTTCGATACGGCCCCCATGCGCTAATCCGATGGGGTGAGTTAGATTTGGAAGGGTTTCAAGTGAAACTGTTCGGATCCCTGGCTTGTAGAAAACAAGTTCCTTTGGTTCTGCCAAGAATTTTCCTTGGATGACAATTTCGACGGTTGTGCCTCGTTGACCAATTCTTGGACGGACCCATTCGACATCGCGCATCATATCACCTGCGATGAGGGCCGCAGGATAGGACGACAATATCATTGCGACCGAGCAGAGTCCGAGAGCCAACAAACGTAATGGCTTGCGATGGACTAGTGCGGAAGGAATCGTAGCGGTATTCGTACTTCGGGGAAGTTGTTGTGAAGGGAGCATCGTGGTAGTTCGCCTTGGGGGGCTTGAAGCGGTGCGATCAGCTTAAGATTGCAGGAACAAGCCGTCCATCTTTGATAATCTCGATGGGGCGTGTGCCGAAGGCGACTAGTTCTTTATCGGCATCGATACCTAAGGAATGGTAGATCGTGTAGAGGAGGTCTTCGAGTGGTAGAGCGTCGCGAGCGGGTTCGTTTGCTACGGAATCGCTAGTTCCGTGGATCAATCCTGGTTGAAAGCCACCTCCTGCAAGCATCATGGAATAGCATCGAGCGTGGTGATCGCGCCCCGAGTCTTTGTTGATTTTGGGAGTACGTCCAAACTCAGAGGTTACCCAGAACAACGTGGAGTCGAGCAAGCCACGGCGATCGAGATCGGTAACAAGTCCGGCGATGGCATGATCTAGGGGAGGCATATAATCGTCGCAGCATTTTTTCACGTCGACGTGGCAATCCCATGCTCCATAATCGATGGTGACGAATCGTGTTCCGGCCTCGACGAGTCGCCTCGCGATGATCAATCTCTCGGCCAGTCCCTTGGGATGATATTTGTTGTCAGGGGCTCGTACTTTGCCTGTGACTTCTGTGCCGTAAAGTGCAAATGTCTCTTCTGTTTCACCTTCGAAAGAGAAGGCTCGTTGGGCTTCTGGCGAAGTAAGAACTTCGTATGCTTTTTTGTAGAAGCCATCCATCGTGTCGAGTGTTGAAGGTTCAATTTCCAA
>JBEICB010000182.1:0-9679 GCA_040373655.1 Pirellula sp.
AAATCGAGGGACTCACCCCCAAACGAGTCCCGGGGCATTTCACCATATAAAAACATGGATATTTTCGATTTAGTCGCCTGTCGAATTTTTAGTGAAAATGGCCTATGGCAGTGGTATGAAAAACTAGGCCATTCGGGTCCCGGGATCGTGCAAAGCAGACTTTGATGACCGCTGATGCGCTGATCGTTGCACCGCTCATGGGAAACTTCAGAGTAGCCGCTCAGACCACTGATGAACGCTGATAAAAGCTGATAAATGCTGATGGAGTAGTCTCGTAAGACAGCAAGGCCTTATTCGTTGGTACGATCTGGCGGGAATAGACCGAATAGTTGCGACCCAATAGATAAAGAGCCTCTGCCCGCACAAGTGAGAATCGTTCACTCAACTCTGCCAACGTGGCCAAATCCGCTCGCTCTTGAACGGTTAGTTTTCCCTCGTTGTTACGATCCATCAAATACTGCAGGTGCCGGTCAGCTTGGTCTGGCAGTTTGAGTGTAGCAACGGTTTCGCCCCATTGCAGTGGTGCATCGACTGTGGTTACCACGTGAGTTCTCGATGTAGTGAAGGTCAAAATTCCTATATGGTCCTACGCCAAACAGCGGGTATCGGCTGTGGTTTTGCAAGTAGTTCCTAACTAAGAAAGCCGAGTTCGCCTCGGAATCAGGTAGATCGGATGTACCGTTGCCTGCTATACTGACCTAAGTGAAAAGGTCATAATTGGCTACAATCCTGCCCACATCCCCGCCTCGAGTTTGACATGCAGCGGACACAATTCTTAGCCACAGTATTGTTGGCGATGATCGTCTCGATACTCCCTGTCTCGATAGTATCAGGCGAGACACCTAACGAAAAAAGCCTTGACTTCAATCGCGATATCCGCCCGATTCTTTCCAATCGATGTTTTCGTTGCCACGGACCTGACGAAAAGGAGCGGCAAGGTGGTGGCAAATCCGGCTTGAGACTCGACACCCCCGAAGGAGTCGCCGAAGACTTGGGGGGGAATTTCGCCGTCGTGCCTGGGAAACCCGAGCAGAGCGAACTCATCTTGCGAATCAAATCGCAAGATGCATCAAGCGTCATGCCCCCTCCGGAAACGGGTCCCAAACTCAGCGAAGCTGAGATCGCACTTCTAGAAAGCTGGGTTCGCGAAAACGCACCGTTTGCGACCCACTGGTCTTATCGCGTACCCCAACGACCTCCCCTCCCCGAACTGACCTCTGATAGAGAAAAGAATTGGACGAAAAGTCCCCTGGACCAACTCGTCGTGGCACAGCTAAGGCGCGAAGGGCTCGTGCCACAACCGGAAGCGGATCGATACGCACTGATTCGTCGAGTCGCGCTCGATATCACCGGCTTGCCACCAACCCAAGAGGAAATCAAGCAGTTCATCGAAGATGATTCAGGCGATTCTTATGAAAAAATGGTCGATCGATTTCTCGCCAAAGAGACCTACGGTGAACACTGGGCGAGAATGTGGCTCGATATGGCGAGGTACGCCGACTCATCTGGCTACGCCGACGACCCAGCCCGGACCATTTGGGCTTATCGCGATTATGTGATCGGAGCCTTCAATCGCAATTTGCCCTTCGATCAATTCACGATCGAACAATTGGCGGGTGATCTGCTCCCCAGTCCTTCTGCAGAGCAACTGATTGCTACAGCTTTTCATCGCAACACACTGACAAACAATGAAGGTGGAACCAACGATGAAGAGTTTCGCAATGTAGCGGTCGTGGATCGAGTGAATACTACCTATGCTGTTTGGATGGGTACAACGATGGCCTGTGCTCAGTGTCATAGCCACAAATACGACCCGATCAGTCAACAGGAATACTTTCAGTCCTTCGCCATATTCAACAACACGGAAGACGCAGACCGTGGTGATGAATCACCGTTGTACGAATTCTGGACCGACGAGCAGCTCAAACGCCGCGCAACGCTCAATGAACAAATCGCTGCCGACGTTAAGATTCTCGATACGATGACACCAGAATTGGAAGCGTCGCGTAAGGCATTCGAACGCAGCTTGCCGACGAAGCCCGCTTGGTCGATCCCGAAAGTGGTATCGGCCACCAGTGAAGCTGGCGTAACAATGACTATCGATCCAATCACCGATATCGTAAGTAGTGCTTCAGGTGCAGGGAAAGACAATTTTCATGTCGATCTGGATTTGGCCAATATCAGGGCGACTGGTACGTCACAAGTTGCCGCGATTAGCTTGGAAACTCTGGCCGACGACCGCCTGCCTAACAGAGGGCCAGGCTGGAACAATGGAAATTTTGTTCTGACCGAGCTGCGAGCGACGCTGCTGCCTTCCGAAGGAACGAAACTCAGCGGACGCTATGTGCGGGTCGAGTTGCCAGGTTCCGACAAGATTCTTTCCCTGGCTGAAGTCGAAGTGTTCGCGAAGGACGAAAACATCGCAAGGAAAGGCACAGCAACCCAAAGCAGTGTCGCTTTTGAAGGTGCTGCTGCGCGAGCGATCGATGGAAACACCAATGGAAATTATTTCGAGGCGAACTCGGTAACGCACTCCGCTACCAATGACAACAATCTCTGGTGGGAAGTGGATCTTGGATCTGTCCAGGCGATTGACAAGATTGCTGTTTGGAATCGAACGGACGGCGGAGCCGCTATCTCCGACAGGCTCAAGGGGGCACTGGTAAAGGTCCTGGGCGAGGACAAGAAAGTGCTCTGGGAAAAAACGATCGAGGACACTTCCAAGGGGGATGTAGCTTGGAATATCGATGGCTCACGGTCCATTACTTTTGCCGCAGCCTTTGCCGATTTCCAACAAGACGATTTTGTCGCAGCAAATCTCGTCAGCAAGAAAATCGATCCGAACAAGGGATGGGCTGTAGCTGGATCCTATGGACGAGATAACCGAGTCACATTGGTGGCTTCAGAACCGGTCGATATACCCGAGGGAAGTCGTCTGCGAGTCGCTTTGATTCAGCAATCACAGCATGTGTATCACATAATCGGTCGTGTTCGATTATCGGTTACCGGTGATCCTGCTGTTTTCGAGTGGGCGAAGATTCCCGGAGACATTCAATCCATCGTGCAATCGTCCGAAGGAGATCGAACCGAAGCACAGAAAACTGCTGTCGCTACCTTCTATCGCTCGATCGCACCGGAACTAGCCGACGTGCGCAAGCGTTTGAAGGGCACGCGAGCCGAATTGGCTGCACTCAAACCAACCACAACCGTACCGATTCTGCGAGAGTTACCGAAGGATCGAAAGCGGGTCACCAAACTGCAATATCGAGGTAACTATCTCGACACGGGAGACGTGGTCATGCCGGGCATTCCCGGCGTGTTTAAGGCGGGAGAATTGCAGGTGAGCAATCGGCTAGAGTTAGCCAAATGGATCGTTTCTAAGGACAATCCGCTGACGGCCCGGGTGACTGTCAATCGATACTGGGAGCAAGTCTTCGGAACGGGACTGGTGGCAACGGCAGAAGAGTTTGGATCGCAAGGTGACTTGCCAAGCCATCCGGAACTGCTCGATTGGTTGGCAATCGAGTTTGTCGAGAACGGTTGGGATATGAAGCAGTTGTTACGGACATTGTTAACAAGTGCGACGTATCGTCAGTCTTCGAAGGTTACCAGCGATTTGGTGCAGTTAGATCCTGACAATCGACTGCTGGCGCGCGGCCCACGTTTTCGCCTCCCTGCGGAAACCATTCGCGATCAAGCGATCGCTGTGGCTGGATTATTGAGCACGAAGATGAATGGGCCACCCGTAAAGCCGCCGCAACCAGCAATGGGTTTATCCGCTGCGTTCGGTTCCAGTACCGACTGGGCTACCAGCGCGGGTGACGATCGATACCGGCGAGGTATTTACACCACATGGCGTCGTTCCAATCCATATCCCTCCATGAGCGCCTTCGATGCGCCGAATCGAGAAGTGTGCACACTTCGACGCGTGCGGACAAATACGCCTCTGCAGGCGCTCGTTACGCTCAATGACCCGGTGTACATCGAAGCGGCACAAGCACTGGGAAGAAAGATGTTCAAAGCTGCCGACTCCGACGCCGAGCGAATCGAGTTCGGTCTGAAAGCAGCCTTGTGTCGTCCCATTCAAGCGGAGGAAATTGACGTCTTGCAAAAACTGCACGGCAAGTCATTCGTGTTGTTCAGCGCGCAACGGGAAGCAGCAAATAAAATGGCCACCGATCCTTTGGGGGCATTACCCGAAGGGATGGATGCGGCCGAAATGGCAGCTTGGACCGTGGTCGCTAATGCGATCTTGAACCTAGATGAGTTCTTGATGCGACGATGATCTCAAGCACTGTCCTCGCCATCATTTTGTTCGATAAGTAATCATCAAAACAAGTTCGAAACAAGTTGGAGAATCCTATGACGACGAATTGGAATGATCCTCGTGTCGAGCGAATTGCTTGGCAGACTCGGCGTCACTTCCTGAAGGATTCCGCACTTGGTTTGGGAGCGGTAGCGCTCTCCTCGCTGTTGGGTCAAGGAGTTACAGCCGATCCACCGGGAGCGAACTCGGGTGTTATCAATCCGTTGGCTCCGCGAAAGCCTCACTTCGCAGCCAAAGCCAAGCGAGTGATCTATATCCATTTGACCGGCTCCCCACCTCATCTGGATTTGTATGACTACAAGCCGGAACTGGTCAAGCGATCGGGGGAGGATTGCCCAGATTCGTTTCTCAAAGGTCGTACGTTCGCTTTCACCATGGGTGTACCAAAATTGTTGGGGACACCTCGCAAGTTTGCTCAATACGGCTCTGGCGGGACTTGGATGAGCGATGCTTTGCCGAACTTTCACGGTGTTGCCGACGAGATGTGCGTCATCAAGTCGATGTTCACCGAGCAGTTCAATCATGCACCTGCAGAACTTTTGCTCTACACAGGTTCCCCACGATCGGGACGTCCTTCGATGGGTACCTGGATTACATACGGTCTGGGTTCGGAAAACGAAAATCTACCAGGGTTCGTGGTACTAATTTCCAGCGGGGTCCAGCCCAATGGAGGCAAGAACTCATTCGGTAGCGGTTTCTTGCCTAGCGTGTATCAAGGCGTTCAATGTCGATCGCAAGGCGATCCCGTTCTTTATGTTACCGATCCTCCCGGCATGGATCGACAAATGCGTCGTTTAACTCTTGATGCGATCGGGGAATTGAATCAAAAGCAGGCTGCGGAGATGGGGCATCCCGAAACGGCGACTCGTATCGCACAGTACGAACTCGCTTTTCGTATGCAAATGTCGGTTCCGGAAGTGATGGACATTTCAAAGGAGCCTGCCGAAGTGCTCGAAGCTTACGGAGCCAAGCCGGGTACCTCAAGTTTGGCGAACAACTGCTTGCTCGCTCGACGACTGGTTGAACAAGGCGTCCGTTATGTACAGCTGTTCGATTGGGGATGGGACTTCCACGGGACAGGACCGGCGGAGGATATTCGCGATGGACTAACCAACAAGTGCAGCACCATGGACAAGCCAATTTCGGCACTCATCAAGGAACTTCGACAACGAGGTTTACTGGATGAAACGTTGATTGTGTGTGGGGGTGAGTTTGGACGCACCCCCTTTCGCGAAGGTCGCACTGCAAACGGCAGCGTTCTTGGACGCGATCATTACCCCGATTGCAATTGTATGATATTGGCTGGGGGCGGGATCCGTGGAGGGATGTCCTACGGCGAGACGGACGAACTGGGATTCAGCATTGTCAGGGACAAGGTTCATGTCCATGATTTGCAAGCAACTATCCTGCATCAACTCGGATTCGACCACACGCGACTGACGTATCGATTCCAAGGGCGGGATTATCGCCTGACCGACGTCCATGGTGAAGTGGTAAAAGCCATTATCGTTTAGACTGCCGCCGTCGAGTCCCGACGGCACGCATAAATAGTCCGCGAGACGAGCGGGTTTCCTCGTTGTTACGATCCACCAAATACTGCAATTGCCGGTCTGCTTGGTCTGGCAGTTTGAGCGTAGCAACGGTTTCGACCCATTGCAGTGGTGCATCGATGGTGGTTACCAAGGGCATCCTCGATGAAGTGAAGATCGAATTTCTACCAGTACTTCACGCCAAACAGCGGCTATCCCGGAACTTTGAAAAGCTGGACTGGCAATTCAAAATCGTCGACCCTTTTGAGATGCTGAATTTTTTGCGACAAACGTAATGGCCTATGGCAGTTGCATGCAAAACCAAGCTAGCGAGTCACAAGGGCGACATTTCTGTCATCGGCATCCAACTCGCAAACATCAATGGATCCATAGAATTGGCATGCGAGCTAGGATTGACCAAAACAGCGACCTAAAGGCGCTCGAAGGCCAAATGCTCTTCAATTTCTGTATGCCGTGACCTTCTCACCATGCTCCTCGAAGACATGAAAATCTTTGGTTGCGAGGTAGAATGCTCTGCTGCATCCCATACTTATTCTGTCATGCAACTCGACAGTCATCGTGCTCACAGAATCTATCCATCCTTGCGAATTCTCCAACACATCCTTCTCTCCACCCTCGATGTCCATTTTTAGTAAGTCGATAGATTCAATCCCGTGTTCCTTCATGAAGGAATCGATGGTCACGCAGTTAATCTCTTGCCCCGTTTCTTGGGTTCTATTTGTCGTTTCCGCCACCGTGTATCCCCAGTGGCCAGTAAATCTGTTCCGAATCTTTCTCGTTCCAATTGTCCCCCAGAATGCGGCCTGGACCACAACGACGTTAGGGTATTGCTTGAGGTTTTTTCGAAGCATCTGAAAATTGCTCGCTTCCGGCTCCACGGCAAAGATTTTTGCGTCAGGAAACTTTCGCGCGAAGAAAATCGAACTCGTGCCGATATTGGCACCAGCATCAATAATTATCTTCGGGTGTGGCAAGCGAATAGAACCAAATTCCTCGTCATACAGACTGCTGAAAGCCACTTCTAGGTCAGGCGTATTCGAGCGAACATATACTTGAGTGCCTTTTATGGAAACGAGTCGTAATACCTCTCTGTTCAACAGGGAGTCAAGGATACAAAGCCATGCACCAGAGCCTTGGATTCTCATGAAGTAATTTGCGATTTGGTGTATCTTTCGTCGACTTCTTTCAAACATCGATTGCGTCTGCCAGAAATGAGGGGCCTACAAATAGTTTGCATCGCTGCCGATGAGAAGTCCGTTTTTTCATCAATCCGGGCGTGCCAGTAACACGTTACTCTTATCGACAGTGACATGCAATCTTCGCAAGCTGGCGTATGCAAGCTCACGAATAAAATCCATCATATGATTGTAGTCCATCCGGCACTATCGTGGGTGATGGTACAATTGTTTGGGAAAGAACCCCCAGCGATGCAAGACCCAGCGATGCAAGACAAAGCGCTCTACCAACATATCCTAGGACTGACATCCCCTTGGACCGTTTCCGAGGTCAAACTGAACATGCAGGATGAAGAGATCCAGGTGAGGGTCGAACACCCAGTTGGTACCAAGTTTTGTTGCCCAGAGTGCCAAAAACAGCTCGCTTGTTATGACCATGCTTAAGAGCGCAGATGGAGGTATTTGGACTCATGCCAGTTTAAGACAATCCACATAGGCCGTGTTCCTCGAGTGAACTGCCCAGATCATGGAGTCAACACCGTTTGTGTTCCAATCGCTTCATTCACAACTTTTGGTCGCTTGCCAAATGTCCCTGGGTAGTTGTACTTGATCCTTCATTCGATTTTGGATTGACTGACGTCAAAAGCCGACGCCAACGGGCAGCCATTGGCTTGCCCGTTGTATTGAGGTCTCAATGTGATCAGATAGCCAATGACTAAGCCTTGGCTTTTCGCCGAGCGTGATACGCCAAGCCCAGTGCCCCGAGTCCGAAGATAGCTATCGATGTTGGCTCGGGGACTTCTCCGCTAGATGGAGTGACCATTGCGACACGGAAGCCAGCCCTGCCATCGGAAAAAAATGGTCCCCCACCGTTTCCCCTAAATGTAGAAGACAGATAGGAAGAGCCTTCATACCAGTGTCCACCGCGTAGCGCTCGGTCTTTCGAGCCACTATTATTATTTAGATCAAAAGAGGTCTCTTCCCATTCCCATACGTTCCCACCGAAGCCCATAACACCGTATGGACTCAGTCCACCGGCTTTGTCTACCTCCGCTGATCCTTGAAATTGTGACTGTCCATAGACCGCCGTGTTAGCTAATGTGCCGCTACTTACTGCCACTGGAGCCGTGTTGCTACCCGTTGGGAAATCGTAGTACGTACCATTACTCGGATTGAAATAGGCGGCTTTGTACCACTCGTTTGAGGTGGGTAGAACAAATCGGGTTCTTTTGCTTCTGTATGGATTCGAAGCGTCGTAATCCAGAAGGTCTGAGACAGTCCATAGAACGGGTGCGTCATTAACACCAGTTGAGCCAAATTTATAGGCTGCAAAACCACCAGTACTTGTATTTAGCCAGTTGATAAATCGAGCCGCTTCATTCCACGTTATACTTGTTGCGGGTCTATTAGGACCTTGATTTAGATGGGTGACTACTAGCGAATTCTCGTTTCCAAATTCAGCATTGTACTTAGTGATCATTTGTTCACTTACCTCGTATTTTCCCATCTCGTAGATGTACCCGACACTTCCGACTGGGTTTGGTATTCCCGTGGTGTCAGCAGCATTTCCTGGATTGCCAATCGTGACAAATTCCATCTGGAACGAATTCGTTCCAGAGCCAAACGTCACAGTGCCAGCCTGAAGGTTGCTGCAGATTCCAACTATCGAACCAACAGAAAGCATCCACGCAGAGATTTGAGCCTTCATCATTCAGTTCCTCCTGAAAAACATTTGCGAAAATATGAAAAGGGCTGCGACGGGTTACCTTTTGTGAACCGTCTCCCTATCGTCTAAAACGCAAAGGAAAAACGAAGCGGAAAGAATTCTTAAAATTTTGGTGGATTTGTTTTTGCGAATTCATGGTGGGTCCGGTGCGTTAATCGTCGTTAGATTAGAGTCATGGTTAGGTTCAGCGTGAAATGAACTTCTGTCGGATCGGCGTTGATCGTCTCGATCTCGTTCCAGCAATAATCCATAGTGATAAGGAGGTAGGTTAATGTCAGCGGGTAAGACGGCTGTAGAACCAACTTCCTCAGCCCTTGCTCGGCACTGCCCAGGTTTCGGACGAATGCTCATGCTTGGTCCACTGGGCGTTGAGGCATCGAAGTTCCAGTGGATGATCGCGATTTTCCCTTTTGGTTGATGTACTCGTCTTGCTTTCTGAAGACGAGCCATTCGTTTCTCAGCATGAAGGATGTTGAAAAGCGTGACTTAATCGGCCGGTGTGTCTGCTAGACCACAGCCGTCCGCAACAAAATCAAGTTCCAACAGTTCGATTTTCTATACTCCGAGTGCTTTGGCTTTTTCACCCGTGTTAGCTAACATCTCCGGTTCTATGTCCATCGCATAGACGCGTCCACAAATCAATTGGGCGGCTGGTACCGTGAAAGTGCCATATCCTCAGCCAAACTCTAAGGAGTCCCTCTAATTCGGGTCCAATCCAAGCTTCGCTATTCGTGTCGGGAAGCCACTTATCGCTTTCTGATCGTTGTACGGATGAATTTAAGTGGGTATCGAGGACTATAACTGCGTTCGCGATGTTGGGCTTTAGAAGCATTTTTGCAACCAATCGTAGGGTCGATCGGACGGTATTGGCTCCGGGAGTGAGGGCTTGGCCGATTGCAGG
>JBEICB010000015.1:0-41081 GCA_040373655.1 Pirellula sp.
ACAAAAGGCAGCGCACCTACGTCAATTTGACGATATCCACCGTCTGGCGAGCGGTGGCTACGGGTAAACGCGCCAAGACGCAAAAAAGATCGCAGTGCGATTTGCCCGCCCGCTTCTACTTTCCACTTTCTACACTCAACTCTCTGAGAGCCAACGGCTCTCCCCACCGTCTGGCGAGCGGTGGCTACGAGCAGATCCTCGATCGATGCCAACCACAAAAGGCAGCGCACCTACGTCAATTTGACGGTATCCGGCTTGCTCCCTCGGCAAACCAAGCCCTCGCGGAACGTGTCGCAGCGCTGGACGAATCGGAGTTTCTCATCGGTCAACGAAACGATATCAGTTACCGCCCTGATGGCTCAAGACTCTCAGCGAATATCCACGGTTTCGGTATCGATTTTGTCGCATTCCACACCTCTTGGATCCCGAAGATCACCAACGCCCTCTCGCCAACACTCGCAATCGGTTTACCCTGGTGGGATCACTACTTGCCGAATTGGTAAAACTGCAACAGCAACTTTTCAAAGACACGCGATGCAATCTGAAAAAACGGTCGACTAAATAGCTGATTCAAATCGTGGAACTCGATAACCATGATTCTAAAACGATTCAGTATTTACTCAGAAGCAGAAAAAATAACCTCGTATTCCTGCCCCTCAATGTCCATCTGAAGTAGCAAATCGCCCCGATCAGTCGGCAATGTCTCCCGAACCCAATCATCCAGAGAAATATAGATGCCACTGGTCGTTCCACCAACGAACTTCTTGATGAAATGAAAACTGGGATGCTCCTCCGCAGGTGCATCAACGGAATGGTCAGCCATAAAGACCTTCATACCCATCTCCGCGCAGTCTTTCTCAAACCCAGATACGTGGCTCACTCCCGGCGAAAAACATGCAATAACTCCCTCCAATGCATCAGGGAGTAGATACCCTCCATCCCCGTTCTGTGGCCCTAACCGAATCAGCCGTTGCTCAGAAACGTATGGATGCAACGCCCCATGAGTACCCGCTAGATCTTGTAATCACTCACTAGCAATCCTCGACGATTAAGGTTGACCATCTGTAGACTACAAAAAGCGAAGAAAAATGCAAGTATTGGAAGCTGTACTCACTGGAGACAACTATGCAGACCTCAACACCTTTGCCGCAATCAACTTGGAAGTAAAGGATCGTCATTTGTCGCAGAACGCCAGCGAACTTGCTATCTTTAAGGTATGAAGCCCCTCCGAAAACTCCTTGACGCAACCCTCCTGCTTCTTCCGATAGCTATCGGTCTGCTCTTTCCGAAAAGCACCTTTCCGAAAAGCACCTTTCCGACAAGCACCGCCGCGCAATCTCAAAATACAACTGTCATACGCTGGGAATTTCACTCCGAAGAAACATCAAAACTTCTACCCGTGGGAACAGTTCACCGCGATGTACCAGGACCAAGATCACCTCTATACCCAGACTTCGATGCCAATAACACCGCAATTCAACTCGATGGATCAGGTAGCCACCTCGTTTTCGATGATCCTGGACCACAAAGCGATTTCGACTTTGCGAACCAAGATCCAATTTCCCTCGAAGCCTGGGTCCAAATCGACACGCTCCGCCCAGGCGAATTCGTCTACGTGGTGAGCAAAGGTAGAACCGCTCCATCAGGACCAAATAGCGAAAACCAAAACTGGGCACTGCGCATCCGGGAACGCAACCAACAAGGATGTGTTAGCTTCCTGTTCGCAACACCGAAACCAGAAAATCAGACGAACAACGACTCCCATTGGCATCGCTGGACAAGCCACTCCGGTTTCAAACCCGGAAAACTCTGGCAACATATCGCCGTAAGCTACCTCTTCGGTCAACCTGATTCCATTCGATGCTGGATCGATGGGAAACCTGTCCAAGGTGACTGGGACATGGGTGGCAAAACCACCCAAGCACCTACCGTCGATGACGATGCGATTTGGATCGGCTCCTCACGCGGAGGATCACCCGGAAACAGCTTCCGTGGATCCCTGGATTCCATCGCCGTTCACCGTCATCTTTTCGACGACGCATCCATGGCGCGACGCTATAAAACCACCGATGTCGAGTTACCCAAAAAACTTGCACCCGAATCGATGCCCGCTATCGATGTACCACCAAACACCGTCCTCGTATCGCTGCACGAATCACTCCCCAGTCACACGCGTTGGCTTAACGAAGATGAGTCATTCTCAACACCTTCTGTGCAGTTACCCGTCGACTCTTTTTTACTGAACCGATTACCGCAACGCTACGACGAGTGGGGAGTAAGGTCGGCTTGGGCCGACCCCGTACTCCTTCGCCTCGCTGCAGATATCGAACTGCCACCTGGCCCACAAACCCTTGTCATGCGTGTCCGTGGCCTCTCGCGACTCTGGTGCAACAATCAACTCGTTGCACGTAGCGACTCGATCACCGGTTCCCCAAGCGGCGAAGAACCCATGACGCCAATCACGCCAGCCCCCTTCCCCCATACCCGTCTAGCTGAACATCGCCAAAAACAAATCCAAGCCAACATCGATGTTCCCACCGATGGAAAACTCCGTATCGTCCTTGAAACAATCGTCGGCGGCAAAGGCTTCCGTACCGACCCCGGTGAAACTTGCATCGGTTGGATCGATTCTCACTCACAACAAATGAAACTCGTATCGTGGGGAAACTCTAATCGTTGGCAAGCCTTCGATGACTCCTTCGCCGTCGCAGAACTAAATCGAGTTGAAACAACCCTACAAAACTTCGAAAACAACCTCAGACAGACACTTGCGCAGTCTCAAGCCCCCCACTGGAAGCAACGCCACGAGCAAGCGAAACAATGGGTTGCCGAACACCCCGTCACAGTCCCAACTCCCAATCCCTCGCTCAACCAACATCCAATCGATGCCTTCTTAGACGAAAAAATTCAACAAGCTCGAACCCTCATCCAAAAGAACAAAGCCACCCCACCCCCCAGCGACGAAAACAATGCGAAGCTCTTTCGTGATTCCATCCAACCTCTGCTTTCCTCGAAATGCGGTCGATGCCACATAGAGAATGACCAAGGTGGCCTCGGATTGGGAAACCTTACGAGCATGCTTGCCGGTGGCGATTCCGGTGAACCTGCCCTCATCCCAGGTAACCCTTCCCAAAGCTTGATCATTCAACGTGTCCTTGCTGATGATCCTAGCCAACGAATGCCTCCAGGTGACCAACCCCTCTCCCCCGATCAAATCGACTCGCTAGAAAAATGGATCGCCAACGGTGCATCATGGTCAGATGAACCGATCGACGAGAGTCAACTGGTACTTTCCCCAACACTCGACGACGAAAAGTTCTTGCGCAAACTCACTTACGATCTGATTGGATTACCCCCAACCGAACAAGACATCGTCGAATTTGTCGCAGACACAAAAATCGATAAACGCGAACGTGCTATCGATCGACTCCTCAACGACTTGCGATACGCGGATGCCTCAATGGGATACTGGCAAGACGTACTCGCGGAGAACCCCACCCTAATCAATGCCAGCCTCAATACCACCGGGCCGTTCCGCTGGTTTCTCTACGATGCCTTTCGCGACAATAAACCCGTCGATCGATGGGTAACCGAATTGATCCTCATGCGAGGTAGCCCACACGAAGGTGGAAGCGCCGGATTCTCGCTCGCTGGAGACAACGACGCACCACAAGCTGCCAAAGCGCAAATACTTTCAAGCGCATTTCTCGGAATCGAAACTCAATGCGCCCGATGCCACGACTCACCTTATCACAGTTCAACCCAAAAAGACCTATTCTCGATCGCTGCGATGCTCGAACAAAAACCGCTGTCAGTGCCTAAATCCAGCCGAGTTCCAGCCGCTTTCTTTACAAGCAATACCAGAGAACCATTGATCCAGGTCACCTTGGACTTGGAGAAACCCGTCACCCCCCAGTGGCCTTGGCCGGAACTGCTCGACGCAGTACCCAATTCACTCCCCAATACACCTAACTCAACACGAGAACAACTCGCCTTATACGTAACCACTCCCGAAAACAATCGCTTCGCAAAAGTCTTCGTCAATCGCATCTGGCGACGCCTCTTCGGTGCCGGAATCGTCGAACCTCCCGCCGACTGGGAAAACGCAAAGCCCAGTCACCCCCAATTGCTAGATTGGCTGGCCAACGAACTGATGCAGTCTGGTTACGATTCGAAATCGCTCGTACGAACAATCGTCACAAGCCAAGCCTATCAGCGTGAATCTGTTGGTAGCAATCGCAAGGCGACTGCAGAACGTCGATTCTTTAACGCACCCGATCCTCGACGACTTGACGCAGAACAGATCGTCGACGCCCTCGTCCAATCCTCTGGATGTCCATTGGATGTCGAGGAACTAACCTTCGATCCCGACGCACGACGCCCCGCAAACAATCGCCTGACGCTCGGTATTCCAACCCGTGCTTGGCAGTTTGCCAACCTCGCCAACGAACGTGATCGACCTTCTTTAAACCTTCCACGCGCACAACTCATCGCAGATTTGCTCCTCGCTTTTGGTTGGAACGGAGCAAGGCAAAATCCACGTACCGACCGAGAGACCGCACCCAACGCCCTGCAACCCGGAATGATGTCCAACAGTATTGCTATCCAACATTTCATTCGCGCGGTCGAAGGAAGCGATCTTGCGAACTTGGCAATCGAAGCTACATCTCCCGAAGAACTGGTCCAGCAACTCTATTTGAGATACCTCAGTCGCCTGCCCAACGAAAGTGAACGCGAGCAGTTCTGCGAAGTCCTCCGAGATGGATTTGAAAACCGCATCGCGCCCCTAGATCCAGTAGAACCCCTAAAAATCAACAAACCCTTCCCAATTCCCCAACCTTTGGGTGCATTCCCAAAAGTGACTTGGTCGAACCATCTCAGGCCAGAAGCCAACGAAATCGCTATCGAACTCGAACGAATCGCTCGACGCGGACCAACCCCTGACCCGCGACTGGAAAAGGACTGGCGCGAGCGGTTTGAAGATGTGGTTTGGTGTATGATCAATCAAGACGAATTCGTGTGGCTACCCTGATCTCCTAGAAGTTTACTCAAGCGACGGTGAAGCAATGGATCGACGAGCGTTTCTTCAAGCAACTACTGCCGCCGCGATCGCAACAAACATTGCTGGACCCTCCGCTGGTCAAGAACCATCCAAACTCCTAACAGGACAAGCGGAGCATGTGATCTCGATTTGGCTCGGCGGGGGTATGGGCGCTCTCGATACCTTTGACCCTAAACCCAAAGGGGATCCAAAGGCTAAAAAAGCTGGATCCTATTACGATGCGATAGATACATCCGTCCCCGGTGTATCCGTCTGTGAACACCTGCCCAAACTAGCCCGCTGGATGCACCAAGTATCTGCCGTGCGATCAGTACACCACGATGTCATCGACGAACACGCAGCCGCAACCAACCGCATGCACACCGGACGACCCATCAGCGGTACGGTGATGTACCCTTCGCTCGGATCCGTAGTCGCAAATCAACGTGGTGCCGCTCAAACCGGTGTCCCGCCCTACGTACTCATCGGATACCCAAACGTTACGCGTGGACCCGGCTTCTTGGGTGCAAAAGATGGATACCTCTATCTGACCGATACCAGCCAAGGACCAGCCGGCCTCTCTACCCCTGAAGGTGTTGAACCAAGCCGAATGCAACGTCGTCAAGAGTGGTTCAAAAAGTTAAGAACCAAATCCACCAACCCATCATCTGCAGACGTTGCGGATTACCGTAAAGCCATTGACGAAAGCTTCCGGTGGAGCAGCCCCGAGTTCTCGAAAGCATTCGACTTGAAACTCGAACCTGACTCGCTTAGAGAAAGCTATGGCGGAGAGTTCGGTCAACGTTGCTTACTAGCTCGAAGATTAACTGAACGTGGAGTTCGATTCATTGAAGTCTCCCACAATTTGAATTTTCTAAACGGTGCCGGTTGGGATGTCCACAACGAAGGAATCCTACAACAACACGCTCTGATCCAAGAACTAGACACCGCCGTGTCCGCCTTGATCGCTGATTTAAACACTAAAAAACAACTGGATCGTACCCTAATCGTTATTACAACGGAGTTTGGCCGCCCCCCCGAATTCGACAGTGGCGGCGGACGCGGACATCAAGCCACCGCTTTCACCTGCGTACTTGCAGGTGGTGGATTGCGTCACAACGGTGCCTATGGACAAACCGATGAACTCGGGAAAAAGATCATCTCTGACCCAGTAAGCGTCCCCGATTTCTTCGCGACGATTCACGCAAGCCTCGGTATCGACTACCGCAGAAATCTATACGACGGCGATCGCCCTGTGCCAATCACCGACATGGGACAGCCGATAAAGCAACTCTTTATCTAACACCTTCAGCCCTCCACCAATTGCTCGTGCTTGGCAACTCGCCTCTGCCAATAGCCCACGAACCATGATCCGCACTACCGCCGTCGCTCAGGGATCACCGGTGCACCTTCCACAATACGATTCGGTCCCCGCTTGCCTGCAGCTAAACCGTTCGCCTCGCCCGACACCAATGCATCCTTGTGCAACTCAAACGTATCGTACAAAGCACCTACAGCTGTCCTCGCTTCATAGGTCAACTTCATCCCCTCAACTTTGATGACTTGATACAACTGGGTATCCTCCGCCATCCGAACCATAAATGGTTTCTGATCGACATTGTACATTTTCGGACCACTGACACTGACTACATAAACTGTTCCATGATGCTCGTCGCGCGCAGTGAGCCCCGTCGGTACATTTGCAACATCGCTCTTTGGTAGATCCTTAGGTAGATCCAACGGCGTAGTCAATCCTGTTCGGCCATACGAGTGATCGTGCCCTTGCAAAACCAAGTCAACTTGATACTTGTCCAATATCGGCTTCCAAGCAGCACGTAAACCGGCGTTATCTCTATCTTTCGCCGTCGAAAATATCGGATGATGAAAGGAAACTATTACCCAAGGCTGCATATTCCTGCTCAACACCTCTTCTAACCACACCCCTTGCTCCGCATGCTGCGTATTGCTGTTCAAAATGATGATCTTCGCATTCTGATAGTCAAAACTATACACGGTCTCTTCCAACCCCGCAGGACCTTGCTCAGGTAGCGTAAACTGAGGTCGCCAATGATGAGTTAAACCTCGTGTTCCGTCCTCCCTTTTATGCTGCTCGTGGTTCCCGACTACCGGCACGCTCGGAACCGTTGCATTGAGCCAACCACCCGCCCCAAACCACTCTCCCCAATCCGCATCGGACTGGGCAATATTGATCAAATCCCCAGCATGCAACAAAAACTTCGCCTTCGGTGCATCACTATACGCTTCGCGAATTACCCGTGACCACATGGAACGCAGATTGTTCTGAGCATCGCCGAAGTAGATGAATGAAAACGGCTCAGGCTCGTCAGATGCCGTACTAAAGTGAAACCATTCACTCCAATTCACCCCATCTCCAACCCGATACGCATACTTCGTACCAGGCTCTAAATCCCGAAATACAACACTGTGATAATGCGAGGAATTCAGATCGCTCACCAACGCGCTGGTTACCGCCTCTACACCCTTGACTTGCTTGCTGAACTCCGGTCCATGTGTCGCCACCGCGATTTCCGCCAACCCTTTGACAATCTCCGTACTGGTGCGCCAAGTCACCGCCTGGGTAGTCCTCGGATCTCCACAAAATGTCAATATCACTCGATCGGGAAGATTCGATGGAGCAAACATCTCCGCTGGCTTTACCTGCCGCGGCTTGTGGTCGTGCTCCTCTCCATCATGCCAACTCCAAACGTTTGAGTCAGAAACGATGAAGTTCAAAGCGAAACACACCAGCAAAACACATTGCCGCCACATTGCCAAACTCCCCAAAACACAAGTCCAAACGTATCCAAAGTCTTTATTCATTTCGAGCGCGTTGAATCAAGAGTTGTTTGTCGATCCGATATTTGCTGTAGCCAACGAGAAATACTCGCTGACCGCAATCCCCATGATACTCCCTTCTGAAGCACCATCGCAACGATCCAACCAACCACAATGCCCAATCCAATCGCAAACCATGGATTTGTTCCAAATAACCGACGCACTCCAACAAAAACAATCCCATGAACTAAATAAAACTCGTAAGAGTACTTCGCAAAGAACATCAACCATGCCGGAACCCTTGCAATCCACTCCGCCAAAGGGATTGTAACGAGCCCTAATGCGGCATACCCAAAAACCCTCATTCTCAGCGCGCACAACAACAACGCCAAAATACATACCCAGCTAACTGCAGCCTGGTTTCTTGATCGAGAAATCGAAATCGACAAGTAAAACGCCAAAGCATGCACAAAGTACATCTCATAAGGATTGATCACCAATAAAACGCAACACACCGCACTCGCGCACCAAACCCCAGGGTTGTAAAACCCCACCTTTTTCATCAAAAAGATACTGAAGTAAAGCGCAAGCAATAATCCGATAAACCAAGTCGCTACGTTGACCAACTCAGGGATGAAATACAAACCTAACCCCGTCATTTGCCAAATAAACTGAACGATGCTCGTTGGCTTGTAACCGGAAAACGCTGTCAACGCAAAAGCCAATAACGTCACAATCCAATACGCGGGATAAACCCGAACTAACCGAGCAAGCAACCAGTCCGCCGATGAGCGAGAATCCCCACCAATCAACACTCCACTGATTGCCAAAAAAATCGCTACCCCAATCTGGCCAATATCCCAACCAAAAAACTCGGTCTCAATAGAAATATCAAATAACGACTTCAAGTGCCGTAAAACGACCAACACCAAAGCCAGAAATCGAAAAGCATCATAACCATGCCTGCGGTCCACAGCCGCCTCCCGTTTTGGCTCAACAGAAGTCATCGGTGGTAACCATGCCAATTGCTCGCAAAGAAAAGTTCAAACCTGTTAGTCCAAAATCTTGAATCACCTCCACCCCCTCCACCTATAACTCAGGATTGCTTTAGTCGCTTAAATAACAAAACAACACTTCTAGAACGGCCGTTGGCTTCATTTGTATCAAACGCAGATACCAATTCCCAACCCAACTCTCCTAGATCGTTCATCAATCGATCCAATTCACTGCCCTCTACCTTTCCTCCCCAAAACCCTTTAGTCTCCATCTGAACGGACTTGTATTCCCACCGCATGAATCGTTCTCCCTAGCGTGATTGTCGACGTGTTAATACCACCCGCAAATCGCAAACATTGGTGTGAGTCGGCCCCGTCTCAAGCAAATTCCCCGTTTGTCCCAACAACGTATGAGAATCAAAACGGTTTAACGTGTCCAACACAACTCCAGGATTCCCTAAACTGGAAATCAACCATTGATGATCGATCCACCCTCCCGCACTCTGCGTGTTTCCATCTTCCCCATCTGTCCCCCCACATACAACCGCGAACTCTCGCTCACCTCTAATCACCTCGCCGACAAAACTCGCAACATCAGCACTCTTCTGAAACTCACCTGTCTTTACCCCACATAACAATTCCCAACCGACCGTTAGCACCAAATGCTGATTCCTTCCGCCACGCCCACCTTCATTGCCCCCCTCCACCGCTCCAAAAGTCACGCTTGGAGATGGCAAAGCAACCGTCGGTTCACCACCCGAAACCACCCCCATCCCACTCCCCAAGGAAACCATTTCATTCACCAACAAAGCACCAAAACGATCGACGCTTCCTTCCCCTGCAACATTCGATTCGGACCGAACGTTGTACCCCAACGCCTCCGCTTTCTTCGCCGCCGCATTAACCGCTGTCCTGTTGTTGGCCAATACAAAAACAGGTCGGTCCACCGCTTCATGCCTCCCTGCGGCTCGTAACGGTTGCTGCGATTTCAGTAACAACCGAACCTCCTCAAACTCTCCAGGAACGAACCGATCCAAAACGCGCAGCGCAAGCTCCGGATCCGGCGCAGGCTCCTCGATCGTTGGCCCAGAGCCAATCATCTCAATGGGATCCCCCAACACATCCGAAATCAAAAGTGTCATCAAGGTCTTCGCTCGACATCGCCGCGATATCCCTCCACCCTTGACCTCGCTCAAACAACGTCGTACCGCATTGAGCTCCTGAATCGTCGCTCCACGCAACGATAGCGCAGAAGACAAACGAACCTTCGTAGAAAGCTCTAGCCCCTCGATCGGAGCACATAACAACGCCGAGCCTCCTCCGCTAAGCAAAAAAATCACGACATCCTCAGGCACGCATTCTGACAGCAATTCTAAAATGCGCTGCGTCCCCTGAACCACCAATGGCGTGGGGGCGTTGACCCCCGCTGGACGAGCTTCCAAAACGGTGATCTCCGTCTCAGGCACCCGCCCATCCATCACCAGCCCACCAGGCACCGATCCCTCCGGAACATTCAACCAGCCGACGATCTGTGGCAAACTTCCTTCCGAGGTCCTAAGGACGCTCAGCAATCCAGCTAACATCCCCGCCCCAGCCTTACCCGCTCCAATCACAACCAATCGCCTAGCAAGAGACAAGTCCAGCGACTCTCCTTGAACGGTAAACCACCTTCCGTCCCATGTACAGTTCGCGCTAATCACACGGTCCGCGCGAACCGCATCCACCCCAGCCCGCCAAATCTCAAGTGCATCTCGTGTTAGTTGCGACATTCGTCATTTCGGTAAAAATTAAAGCGACAGCAAATACTTGAACAACTCAATCCGCTGGCGTTCATCGAGAGTATCGAGCAACCCTACCGGCATAAACGAATTCTCAGATACTTTGGACTCTTCCACATCCGACTTGGATACCTCGATGGTTTCTGTCGCAGTTCGTATCGTTAAGCTGCTATTCCCTTCACTCAGCAATAACCCTGTGATTACTTGCCCATCATTCGTTCGCACCACTCTCGCTTGATAATCCCGCCCAATCACCGCATTCGGATCGATGACGTTCTCGATCGCATACTCAATTCCCTTCGCTCCCGTCCCCTGCAACTTCGGCGCAAACTCCACCTTAGAATCGGCAGGTGAATGGCAAGCTGCACAAAGCTTATCGAAATGTTTCTTGCCGGCACCCGCGTCGAAAGCCCAAAGTGGTGCTCCCTTATATGCTTGTACCGTCTTTCGTATCTCTTCTTTCATCGATTCGTTGCCAACCCGAACCTGTCCCCATTCCTTAGCGATCCGCTCCATGAGTTTTTCGTCCCCCAACAAAGCCATCTGCCGAGCATAAAAAGCAGTCAAAGCATCCCTCGGAATACGCTTCGCCCCCAACCCATCGAGCAACGTGTTTGCCCAAACCACCCGACTAGTCAGCAGATCCATCGCAGCCGGAATCGACTCACTCTTCAACTCACCAAATCGATCCAGCACTTGAGTTGCAATTCCCGGCGCTTCGTACTGCCGCAACAGCGTCAACGCGCGACTCGCTAATTTGGGCTCTCGCAGCGCATCGAGAAATAACGGCACGTTTGCCGGCGAAGAATCTCTCTGTAGAATCTCCATCGCCGCTGCGCGGGTCGCAACCGAAACGTCGCTCTGCATCCTCTCCCGCAACCGAGCAAATAACGTAGTGTCCCCAAGCTGTGCACCGATCTTCTCCGCCAAATTGCGTATCTCTGCATCCTCAGATTGATAGAGCTTCGGTGCTAAGGTATTCCAAGCGAGAACGGGTCGAGTGATCCGCTGACCTCGTATCGCTAACTCGAAAATCTCAAGGTTCTTTCGCAACGCACTGATTCCACCCTGATGCATCCCAGCAGATAAAGCCGTTCGGCCTGCATCTGTGGTCTTCGCTGCATACCAAAGGATGTTGTCACGCAAACTCGGCAATGGTGTCGTAGACGACAAACTCAACGCTTTGTACTCGTTCTCATCCCACAACTTCCCTATGGCCTGCCAAAGAATCACCGGTAAATCGCGATCCTGCTGATTCTCTCCTTGCAAACTCAATGTCTCGATCGCTTGCCAAGCCCCATCCCGCATGGATTCTTCATTACCCATACGCCCCGCTGCCAACGCAATCTCACGACGCACCAACAGCGAACGATCACGAGAAGCTAACGCCGATAATTCAGTAGTATCACTTAACAACCGCACAGTCCAAGCTCGGACCATCTCGTCCGAGTCCTCTAGCCAACGCGCGATATCCTGCGACTCAACAGCGCGAAGCGTCTGCAAGGCCCAAAGTGAGCTCAATCGGGATCGCACACCCGCTGCATTTTCACCCGAATCTCTCCCCAGTTTTCGTATCGATTCCAAAACCCCTGCTGGCACCTCTCGCCCTGCATATCGCTCTGCTAGAACCAACCTCGCTGCCCGTACATGCCAGTCGCTCGCGTGCTGCAAAGCCGCAACCAACTCATCATCGCTCGCCGTCGACCAATTGCTCGTCGAAGGTCGGTAAGTCGCATCGTACTTCATCCGATACACACGACCGTTTCCACGATCCCATACTTCCACTCCCGGATTGTGGCAGTGTCGCAAATCGACCCAGTCGGTCATGTACACCGCTCCATCAGGACCAACCGCTAAGTCAACTCCGACAAAAGCTGGATCACTGCATAGAAAGACATCCTGCCCCGCATGCAAGGCGTTGTAGCCACCTTGCTCGCGCCGCAATACTTGTTGATTGAGCTGATGGCCATGCAAGTTATGAGTGAGCAAACGGTTGCGATACTCCGCAGGCCAATTATCTCCCAAATAGATCGCCGTACCAACATGCGAATGCCCCCCGTAGACCTCTCCCGTCCCAGGCTTGCCCGCACCACCTTCACCCGAATCATAACGCGCCGCAGCTAATAAAAAGTTCTGTAGATGTGGCGCTGTAGGAACTCCCGTATTCGAGATAAAGGTCGCATACCCACTATTTACCTGATTCCAATAGTGACCTCCATGCATAACATGGGTCGTCCCACCCTTGCCCCAGAAACTTCTGCAATGTGTCATAAAGAACTGACCATGCTCGTCGTAATCCAATCCCCAAGGATTACTAGTACCGTGCGCAAATACCTCAAACCGATGCTCGATCGGATCGTACCGCCAAACACCCGCCGCTAAATAGGTCCCTTCCGCTTCATCGACTCCCGGCTTGCGTACCATCGATGTATTAAATACACCCTGAGTACCATACAACCAACCATCCGGTCCCCACACAAAACTATTCAGTGTCTCATGGGTATCCCCATACCCAAATCCCTCGAGCAACACTTGCGGCGCACTATCCGGCTTATCGTCCCCGTTGCGATCCGGAATAAACAACAATTCCGGCGCAGCACCTATCCACACACCTCCATGCCCCACCTCAATCCCACTAGCAAGATTCAACCCCTCGTAAAACACACTGCGTGTCTCAAAAGAACCATCCGCATCGCGATCTTCCAGAATCACAATCCGATCCAACCCTTGACCCTCCGGACGCTTTTGCGGATACGAATGCGCTTCAAGTACCCATAACCTTCCTCGAGGATCAAATGCAAAAGCGACCGGTTGATGAATGTCTGGCTCTGCGGCAATCAAATCTACGGAAAAACCCTTGGGCACATGCATCGACTGCAAAGACTTGTACGCCAATGCCATCCCTTCTGTTTGGCTAGTCCCGGCCGATGTCGGGTTGGGTACCAAATGCTGCAATACAACATTGAATGTGCTCCGAGGTCCGATATCGGCAGACGCCGTTACCGCAGGTGCCACATCGTAAAAACGAAAGTCGTCAAAGTTCAAATGCCCCCAACCACCAGCGCTTTCATCAACAAGCCTAACGCGGATCTTCTTGCCGATGTGGTCCCGCAAGTCCACTGCCATTCGCCGCATCTGCTCTTGGTTATTTCCTGAAACCTTCGCTATCACCTTCTCAGAAGGTTTCGCCTCAACTTCGTCCTGATTCAATGAATCCACCAAAAGCACTTCAACCCGCGTGCTATTCCCCTCTCCTCCTCCAAACAGAAAACCCGCATACGGATGTGTCACATCAAACGGAGACGATTCAAGCGATCCAACCCCAGCATCCTGAACAATCTCATAACCTCCGATAAAGAAATCCCCTTCCTTGTTGCTCTGCTGCGTCGGCCATCGCTTGTTGATTCCATCTTGATTGACAGGCTGCTTATCAAAGGCATTGCCACTTGCTGTCCAACCCTCCAATGTCCCCTTCTCAAACCCCAAATTCAACGGCTCGTTGTTCTTCCCTACCGGGACCACACCAAACTGCTCCTTTTGCACCTCGTCCGACTCCTCAGGCAAGTCAAAGGGCACCAACCGCTCCCGATCCGCCTCCGTAAGGGTCTCCAATGTCACATCGCGAAATGCAATTCTCGTCTCAGGACCAGAATGCAATTGGAGTGCTAAACTCCCCTCAAGATCCCGATCCGAAATCTGCTGATCGAGTAGCGAAGAAAACAACGTCCCGTTGACATAAATATCGATCTGCTCGCCAATCGCAACAATGCGATAATCGTTCCAAGCGTTCTCACGAAACAGTACCGGATACTGATGCAAGGGTGCAAAACGTTTTGCTCGCTTTTTCCCATCCGGTAAAAGCTGTACACGCTCTCCTCGCTCGACCAACAAAGCCCGACCGTGCTCGTCGTAAATACGACCCAACCAAGTGCTCCCCATATCAAGGTCCGCTTGGTATCCCGAAACATGATCGATATGGTCAACTTGGCATCGTATCTGGATACCTGAATTGGCCGCAGGCAATCCGGAGAGTTGGAATTGCAACCTGAGCTCAAAATCTTTCAACACCGCTCCGCTAGGTGCTTCGTTCTTCTTAGAATCACCCGTCACACCCGGCCCGCGATACACCAACCACGTATTCTTGTTGAGCGTTTTACCAACCGGTATCTCTCCGACAATCGCACCTTGCTCTACACGCCAATGATTGGGATCCCCCTCCCACCCCTGCAACGTCTTTCCATCGAAGATCCGCTGCGGCTCTGCAGCCATGACAGCATCGCTAAAAATTGCACTTAGCCCCAAGATCAAGCCAACAACTCCGCGAAGGCTCAACAGTACAACACGCACGCTCGGCAGGAGTAACTGCATGGAATGGTCTCCAGATGGAGCAATAGATGAAAGCAATGGATGGGAGCAATAGCCGGGAGGATGGTTCTTCGACAATCAAGCCGAAGGCAATCAAGGCAACGGACAAATCAACATCGACTGAAACTCAACTTCCGATCCCGGATCATGCCCTTGCAACATGATGGTTCCAGCTTCCGTACGTAGCCCTTTACGCGGATTATCGTTTGGAGCTCGCGTATCGGTCCACGAAACGACCGGTACACCTTCAACCCAAGTCGCAATGGTTGGACCATCAGCGACGATGGTCACATGCACGGGCTTACCCTCGTCACTCAACACCGCTTTTGCATTCTGACGACGAAAAATCGAACCAGATCCTGCATCGACCGCGCGACGCCGATCGTCCTTAAATCCATGGTGTATCTGACACTCGTAACCATTCATGTCCTCACCAGGAATACAGCGAAAGAAAATACCCGAGTTGACGTTTTCCGTAAGCGTCAACGCTTTGGCCTGCAAGCAAACGTTGGCATGAGGTTGCAACAACTCGATATGCCCACGCCCACCCTTGAGCTTGATTGTCCCCGCTTCGGTAAAATTCGCCTCAATCGATCCTGCTGGTTCATTCCAGTCACTCTTCGTCGCATTCGGCAACACGCTATAACCGATGGGGCGGATACGAATGTTGCGGAATCGAATCGCTCCCTCTCGGAATTGCAATCCAATTTTCCCTGCGGTCAAACCCGTCGTGTCGTTGTAATCGACTGACTGCTGCCCATTGACCCAACATTGAATATGCCCTTGATCAACCAACGCATGCAATGAATGCCACTCTTGCGACACCGGTTCATCGACTTGTTCGGAGACCTTTGCACGCGCAACCAGAGAACCGGTCGGAAAGGGATTATCCGACGGGGCAATGTTGAGCTCGAAACAATCCTTGGCCGGATCCTCAGGGGTATCGGAAGTCCGAAGAAATAATCCACTATTGGTGTTCTCGTCCGCCAGAAATTCCAATTCGATTTCGTAATCGCTAAAGCGAACATCGGTCATCAAGAAACCGGCATCCCCCTCCGTCGCGACGATCTCACCATTCTCGATTTTCCAATTGGCATTGCTCGTGGCTTTCCACCCAAGCAACGATTGACCGTCGAACAATCGGATCCATCCCAAGTCCAAGTCCTCAGGGGTCAGCCGAGCAGCCAACAGCCCTTCGACATCCACCGAATAGTCCAGCGGCGCTTCTGGCTTTGCATCCGCCGCTGGTTTCGCCGCAGGTTGCGATCCTTCAGCCTTCTTCGGGTCTTGCGGTTCGCCCGACTCACTACCTGCCTCCGCTGCAACAGTCGCTACTAGATCCACAGGTGCCGTTGCGATAGGGCCCGAACACCCAACCATCGCCCCACACACCGCAGTTAACAGACCCACTCGCAAAAAATCAACTTGCTGCCAAAGGAAGTTCGACCGTAGTTTCTGGGTCGGCACAGCTTTTAAGTGATTGGATCGTGATCGAAGATTTCTAGCCATAAGTCAAACCAAGGAGGGAATACGTGGGAGGGAAACACCGCCGAAGGCCAAATCAAAACCAAATGATTCCGCTGAACCAACTCGCGCGTAATATCCCAATGATAGTCGATTTTCTCGGAATTCTCAGGCCCTCTTCCCTCCACTTGCTGCGACAATCCCTCTTCATGAACAACACCGACCACCACCCTACTCTCGAGGCGGTGCAAATTGATCGTCGCGGACTCCAAAGCCAACTCCGTGCGAAGATGCAGCTTCACCGTTGCCTTGGAACTCAAATTGCTGGGCTTGTGAAACCAACGCTCAAGCCCGCTTGAAGGGAACTCGGCCAGTGGTTTACAAGCCTTGGTGATGGAAATCCGATGGGAAGGCCGTTGAGGTTTCATTCCAATAGTATCTCAGCCACACTCTTGCTCTTGCTCGTACAAACTTCTGCTCGGGTACACCCCCGGAGCATCATCGCTGTACCAGCGATCAAGGACGGCTTTCCACTCTTCGAAGTTCTTGACTCGTACAAATTGATTTCGAACCTCCAGGTTCTGCGGGTGGGATGCAGAATACTTAATTCCAAATTTCCGCATCGGTACCCCGGCTCGCTCCGGCCCATAAAGCTGCTCGGCAAGCCGAAAGTGCTCTAACATCACCTCACGCTGCTCAAATACGGTCGGTGGAGCCGGCAAGGGCTCTCCCCGGAATATCGCTTGGGCCTGACTAAACACCCATGGATTGCCAATACAACCTCTTGCAACCGTTACCCCATCCACGCCGGTTTCTTGCATCATCCTCAAACAATCTTGCGCAGAGAACAAATCCCCACTACCGAGAATGATCCGATCCGGTCCGACGTGCTGCTTGACCTCCTTGAGAAACTCCCAGCGACTCGGCCCGATATAACGTTGCTGAACCGTTCTACCATGCACGGTGATGCCCGATATCCCATACGCAAACGCGCCATCTAATATCTCATAAAAGCGATCACGACTCTCGGGACTGTCGTCGAGCCCACGTCGCATCTTGATCGTCACCGGAATATCCGGTGGCACGATGTCACGCGTACGCCGGACAATCTCCAAAGCCACATCGGGTTGACTCAAATGAAATCCACCACGACAGCGACCCAAGACTTTCCGTACCGGACATCCAAAATTGATGTCGATCACCGCAAACCCAGCTTCAACCAGCTTCTGGGCCCCAAGCGCAAACTGCTCAGGCTCCGCACCCATAAGCTGCCCAGCAACAGGTTGCTCGTCCGGAGTGTTGTAAAGAAAGTGCTGCGTTTTCTTGCGATCCTTAAGACTCACCAAGAACTGGTCGAGCATCACTTCGCACAATGAATACGAAGCCCCCGCGCGACGCGCAATCACACGCATCGCCCAATCGCTATATCCACTCAACGCCGCTTGTACCACCGGAAACCCAATGTGGACTTTACCGATCTTCAAATCCCACTTGGGCAAAGCTTTTTCCGTCGTAGTCACTGTAGTTGTCATAAAATTCTAAAAGGACACCCCGCATTGCGTATTAAACACTGCGTAATAAATTCGTGAATCCACTAGACTTTGGACGCCAACTGCAACTGAGAAGCAAGAAATGACGCAGCCTGCTCGGCCACCGGCTTCCATTGCCCGATCGTGGTTTGTCGTACTAAGTGCAAACTAGGATACCAAGGACTATCCGTTCGGTCTAACAACCAACGCCAGTCCGGTGTGAATCCTAACATCAATACCGTTGGCCTCGCCAATGCACCCGCAAGATGCACCAGCGACGTATCGCTCGTGACGATCCAATCCAAGTGATGCAAGATAGCTGCCGTATCCATGAACGCACCACTCGATTGATCTAAATCCGCTGGCAATCGATAAATGGGCTTGCTCCCCTTCCACTGCGATATCTGCTCCGCTCCCTTCCCAAATTGCAAACTGATCAATTGCACATCTGGCAACGCACAAAGTGGCTCCAATGACTCCAACGGAAACGAACGGAACATGTCGGCTTGATGATCCGGGTTCCCCTGCCAAACCAAACCTATCCGATACTTTGCAGGAGGGAAAATCTCATCGAGTCGACGTTTCCAATATCCGACCAAATTCGGTGGCGACTTGAGATAAGGTGTCTGCCCCGGAATGTTGCTGAGATTGATCTGCAAGACATCCGCCACGTCCATCAATGAACAATGATAATCGAAAGGCTCGGGTACCTTCCAAGTGTTCGGAATCAAGGATGAAATCCCATCACACCCCTGCAGGATCGCCCCCAAAGATGCTTGGCAGTGCACAATCGTGCGAGCACCTGCATGTTTAAGAATCTTCGCAAACCGCACAAAATGCAACGTGTCTCCTAACCCTTGCTCGGCATACAGAAGTATCGTTTTCCCTCGCAAGTCTTGCCCAGTCCACTTGGGCTGCGCATAGCGAGGCTGATGCGCATCGTTGCAGTTCCAACGATGACGATACTCTTTCCAGCCAACCTCAAAGTCCCCTTGGAGCAAACTGATAACTCCTAAATTGCGATGCAACTCCGCATCCTGTGGATGCAACCGCATCGCATCAGCGTAATATCTCAACGCCAAATCAATTCGTCCCGACCAAGCGTGCAAAGTACCGCGATTGCGAAAAGCGTTGAAGTAATCCGGCTGTAGGTCTATCGCCTGCTGAAACCTGCGATCCGCTTCATTAATCCTTCCCAAGTACCGCAAGGTATTCCCCAGATTGTTCAGCGCAATCGGAAAATTCGGCTGTATCTTCAACGCTTGCTCATAAGCCTCGGAGGCCTCTTGAAATCGCTTCAAATCATGCAATGCCATCCCTAGAAAACACCAAGCATTCGCGTTGTTTGGCTCACCGCGAACAATCGCTTGGTACTCCCCCAAAGCACCAGCAGCATTCCCCTGCTGATGAACTTGCCAAGCCGCCAACAGACGCTGAGTACTATCCGGCATGAGTCGCTCGCTTTCTGTCAAACGTAGCCAACATCGCAGGGAGTAGAAACAAATCGCACAATAAGGCAGTGATTAGAGTGATCGCTCCTAAAGCCCCAAAAACTCGATGGTCTCGAGTATCACTGGTTAACACCGAACTGAATCCAGCGACCAAGACAATCGTTGTCATCATCATCCCGGTCCCCACCTCCTTAAACGATCTTTCAATCACCTCGGATTGTGTTCCACCACTCCGGAACTCTTCGAGATATCGAGACATGAAGTGGATGGTATCATCGACAGCAATCCCAAGACAAATCGTAAAACAACAAACACTGACAACCTCTAAAGGCTGCTTCGTAACAACCATATAAGTCGCTGACGCCAACAGAGGCAACATATTAGGAATGATCGCAATCAATCCCAGTCGCAGCGAACGATATGCGATAGCCAACACCGCAAAGATCACCAAAGCAGCACTTCCAAGGCTCTTCGTTAAGTCCGTGACAATAGTGTATAAATTCCGCCATCGCCAAATCGCTTCGCCCTGCAATTCCATTTCAAGACCAGGAGTCCTCGATGCGATCGACTGAACACCCTCTTCGATCCTCTCAAAGGTTGATTGATAAGTAGCAGTACCAAGATCCTTGCAGCGAAACGTAATCGCTCCAACTCCTTGGTCTTCATCTAGAAGCCGCTGCTTCAGAGGTGGAGGTAATAAGTCCGCCATAGAGACCTTGTCTACCGCCGTTCCCTCTCCAGGCAACGCATTCAAAAGTGTTACCAACGACAGCGGATGCCCAATCAATGACTCTTGATTCAATAAAGCTTCAACTTCGCTGATCGCACTAACCACTTGCTCCTTCCCAATCTTTTCGACGGACCATTTTAAATTGACGGTACATACGTCCAATCCACCCAAAGCCTGATCGAGATGCTCCAACGAACGCTGCGCATCACTGCCCGTAGGAAAAGCTGTCGATTTGCGATCATCGGGACGCAGCGTCGAGGCAACCCCTCCAAGCACCAACGTCAGCAAAATAGCAAAGGCACTCATGGAAACTCGATGATCAAGTATCCATCGAATCATCGGATCAAATCGTCTCAAGACTTGATTCAGCAAATCTCGCTCCGATCCACGCGTAAATCGCTTGCTCCAAGATGTCATACTCAGCAACGGCAATACCAACATCACCGAGATCCAAGTCGCAATAACTCCGAGCACACAAGCCCACCCAAACTCACGTACGACTTCATGATTTGCCCAAGCCAGAGAGCCCATTCCAATGGCCGTCGTTAACGAAGTTAAAAAACAAGCTATTCCAACCAACTCCAGCGTTCGCTTACACGCATCACGAGCAGGCATCCCCTCCGTCATGCACTTGCGAATGTGAATCATCATGTGCACACCATCGGTAAAACCGACGAGACTGAGCAAAACAGGCAGAATAACAAAAGTAAACGGATTCTCTTGAAGATCAAAATAACGCAGAAACCCAAGCGTCCAGAACACGCCCAAAAATGGTGCCGCTGCCACCGCTAAGACTACTGACAACCCCCGAAACAAAATCGTTGCCATCAATAAAATCATCCCATAACCGATGATCTGATACCGTACCTCATTACTGCGATTGTTCTGAAGCAACACCACACGAAGCGGCACCGCTCCCGTCATGTGAAACTCCATCGGAACCTGAGGGTAGCGGCCAGCAACCTCTCTCGCCCTGCGCAATATCGGCTCTGTACAGTCGGAGTTCTTCTGAATGAATACCCAATCGTACTGAATCTCCATCAATGCTGTCTGCGCGTCAGATGAAAGCATCTGCCCGACAACCAACGGATGATTCACCGCCTTCTGCTTCGCAACGTCAAACCGCTGCTGCGTTGCATTCGCTCGCGGTAAGATCGGCTCACTCAAACCAAAAATGTTTAGCGGGGGTGCTTGATCCAACGAACGAACCGAAGCCACCATGTCTAACTTACCAACCTCTTCGTACACCTCGCGAAATGCCTGTGAACCCTCCGGAGTAAAAATCTTCGGACACTTCACCACCAATACCGCTTCCGCACGACCCACCCCTCCAAATCCTCCCCGACGACCAAACCGACGCGGAGGCTGCGTCCCCTGACTCCCCACTCCACTACCACCTGCGCTTCGGCTCCCCCCTTCGCTACCCTCCGTGGCTTCCGATCCTCCAAACCCCAACCTAGAGCGAAGCTTCTGAGGCCATTCTGAATCGACATAACCTCCAATCGCCAATGCAGTCAATAAAATCAATAGCCCTAAACACCAGCGAGGATAATCCATCACCGAGGCAAAGAGCCGGCTTACGGTACTGACTTGCGGTGTCTCATCTGACTTGTTGGAATGCATGAGTATTTCGGCCTATCTCGCTTAAATCAGCGATCTCGCTTTCGGGCCGCACGCATCAACTCCTCATGAGACAACTCGCGATTGCTATCCGTATCAACACGAAAGAATCCGAAATCTCGCAGCACCTTAGGTGCCTCCTCCCAACTCACCACTCCGTCTCCATTCACATCCCAATCGCTCAGATACTTGTCTGCATACTCCCGAGCACCAGGCGATCCCTCCATCAACTCCGGCTTCCCCCCGCTACTCGAAACACTCCCCTCACTCCGCTGCGAAATTGAACGCGCTGGTGCATTCACTCCGCTTGTCTCAAGTGGCCGCGACACCTCAAAAAAAGCTACCGCCATCTCCTCCCAAGTCTGATCGCCCCACATCACGTACTCTTCCGCCGATGGATTGGCTGGATTGCTCTCGGAGTTATCAAACGAAACCGTAAAGTCTAAAGAGTCGACATCCGCAAGCGGAATTCGATCGACCCATTCATAGGTGTGCTGCCAATTGAAATCGTACCTCGGCACACTTAACAATGTCTCCGCCTGCGAACCTCGCAACGCTCGAAGCTCAAACGACTTTCCACGCAAATGCATATGCGGCGATACCGCTAACAACTCTCCATCCTTCGGAAAACGCGGAACCCTCGCTGTTACCCGATGATCCGACACACCGGGCGGAATTTCAAAGTCTTGGTCAATCCCCACCACCGTAAATACTTCGTGCGTTACCGTCTTAGGATCAACAAACGTCATGCCGATCTTGGACAAGTCGCTCGTAGGTCTCCCATTCGGAGTGTAATGCATCTGAAAAACGAATTTGGAACCCGCCGGAATCTTTCTCGCATACCCAGGTGGGAATCGTGTAGCCATCTGCCCGGGAACATAAGCCGTCAACCACCCTATCCCCAAAAACTCTGCATCATCCGGAGGACGTATAAACACGATCGCATGATGCACTACCGATGGATCCCCAGGAATCACCTGCGCTGCCGATACCCACCGGTCTTCCTCAATCTTAGGATCAACGACAAAGTACTGATAATCCACCGTCCCACTCGCAGGGATCTTGTAAGGGGCCTGACGCATCGAAACCACCAATTCCGGCTCCCGCTCCAATCGCCACCCACCAGTCGCAATGGATGGTGCCTGCAACGACGTTGTGTCCCCAATCGGCGCTCCCGCCCGAACCCACTGCCGTACTACCTCTACCTCCTCTCGACTCATCGATCGCGAATTCTTAAACACTCCATGCTTGGGATCCGCATGCCAAGGAGGCATGCGGCCATTATCAATCACCTCTAAAATCATCTCCGACCATCCCGGTAACTCCGCTACATCCGTAATGTCAAACGGTCCAATCTCTCCAGGACGATGACACTCCGTGCAGTGTTTGTTCAATATCGCGGCTACCTGATTGGCATAAGTCACCTCACTCGGAGCTGAATCACCTCTGTTTGAATCCTCCCGATTCCCCATGAACTTGCGATCAAACGCAATTTTGCATCCCACAGGCTCTGTAATCGCTATCTGCGGTGACTCCCCACGCAGCGCCGCGTCGATCGCTATCGCAAGATCCTCACGCGCTACCTTCGACTTGGTCACTCCCGGTGAATACTGATCGTCGATCCGCCCCCGATACTTCAAATCCCCCTGACGATCGACCATAACCACCTCAGCCGTTCGCGTCACCTGCCACTTCCGCGCTAACGCTTGATCCTCATCCTTGACCATCGCTATCGTTAACCCGACCTCCTTGGCAAACCGAGCAATGTCATCCTGCGTGTCCTGCAAGTTACTCATCACCCCAACCCACTCGACTCCCGAAGTACGGTACCGATCCTGTAACTCCTCAATACGACGCGCGTACAACTTCGCCACCGGACAATCACACCCCAAAAACACCCACACCCGCACCTTAGTGCCGTCTCTCCATTCAATCGCTTGGCCGTCATTTCCCCGAACGGCTAACTCCCCATCCGTAGAACCGTTAGCTTCCTGGATGATCCAACCCAAGCTCATCACTGCCACTAAAGCAGAACACATCATCCAGACCGGAAACGCCCACAACCAACATCCCACTCGTTCGGTTCGCATGGAATTACACCTTTCAAATTCGGCCCGCCTTCGCGACGGCTTCCTACTGGCTCTCACCTAGCTATGAGCAACTTCTTCAGGGCTCTCAAAAAGTTCTGTGTCCTAGTTTTATAGGAAACAGCCAAATTTCGACAGACGAACCCCACATTCCGTCCCACCGGCAAACCATATGTGATCCATCCACACCAGCATATTACAACGCGTTTATCTTAGGGAGTTCATTCGCAAGTCCTCCAGAAAAACGACCAAGAGCCCTCCGTATTTCCTTGAAGTTTGTGAGATCTGCAAGCAAAATGCGGTGATTCTATCGGTTGGAGTAAACGATTGATCCACATCGCCCCTCGGAACCAAGCAATCCGAGCGGCTGGACATGATAAATACGGAGCAAGGATTTCGATGAGCAACTTGATTAAATACCTCCGATACGCCGGAGCCTGTCTTGCAGTCCTCTCATTGTTAGAACTTCACCTAGAACCGGGGACGGCTAGCGCCCAAGACACCCCCGCACCACCAGCCGAACCGAAACCAGCCGAACCCGCTAGTCCCGCTGAACCTGCTGCCAGCGAACCTACCCCCCAACCTCCAGCTCGCCAAGAATCAGGCAATCGCCCACAACGACGCCGCTTCGGCCAACGACCGACGGAAACGGCCCAAGATCCAGCAAAACAAAACGAAACCAAACCCACCACGGCCACTGAACCCACCACGGCCACTGAACCCACCACGGCCACTGAGCAACCTCCGGCGGAAACCAAGCCAGCCGAAGGCAATAACCCCCCCGCAGAAAACAAGCAAGAAGTCGCCACTCCGCCGGCTGAAAAAGCCCCCTCCGTCGATAATCGATTGAACGCTATCGAAAAACAACTCGGCGAAATCGCCAAAATGCTCCAAGGAATCAAGCCTGCAGAAGGTGCGAAATCAGAAGGCTCCTCATCGAAAGACTCCAACGCCAAAGACCCTAACGCCAAAGAATCGGCGAACAAAGAAAAAGAAGCCGCTAAACCCAAGTGGGACGGCTCAATTCCCAAGGAATGGACCAAAGGCATTCGTTGGAGAAGTATCGGTCCTGCGAACATGGGAGGACGTATCGTCGACCTCGCCGTCAACGAACGTGATCCAAACACTTGGTGGGCCGCTACCGCTTCCGGTGGCTTGATCAAAACCACCAACAACGGTAACTCCTTCGTCCATCAATTCGACCGCGAGGCAACAGTTTCGATCGGCGCAGTCGCAGTCAGCGCCAGCAATCCGGACATCCTCTGGGTAGGCACCGGTGAAAACAACCCTCGTAACTCGGTCAGCTACGGAGATGGGGTCTACAAATCCACAGACGGCGGGAAAACTTGGGCCAACATGGGCCTGAAGAAGACCTTCCAAATCGGTGAAATCGTTATCCATCCAACCAACCCGGATATCGTCTACGTCGGCGCTCTTGGTCGCCTCTATGGCAACAACGAAGAACGAGGTGTCTTCAAAACAGTCGATGGCGGGAAAACTTGGGAACGCTGCTTCTATATCGATGACCGTACCGGCATCATCGAAATGCAAATGAGCCCTGCCGATCCAGAAACACTCATCGTCACCGCTTGGGAACGCCTCCGCGATGGATTCGATAGCTGGCCCGGTAGCGAAATTCCAATCCCCGAAGGCTACGGCGGATACGACCCAATTCGCAAGTGGGGGCCAGGTAGCGGTCTGTACAAAACGACCGACGGTGGCAAAAACTGGAAAAAGCTCACCAAAGGTCTACCTACAAGCCAAATGGGACGCATCGGGATCGATTGGTACCGAAAAGATCCCAATGTCCTTTTCGCTGTTGTCGACTGCGAAAACATCGGCAAAGGCCCAGCACCCTTAAACGTACTCTGGGGTGCCGTCGGCGAAAACCGCGAGAACCAAGTCACGGTCACACAAGTCTATGCCAACAGCCCAGCCGCGAAAGCAGGCTTGAAAGTTGGTGACATCATCGAATCACTAAACGAAGAAGCGATCACGGACTTCGACCGTATCCTCGATACCATCCGCGATAAGAAAGCGGGAGACACGTTCAAGACCGCTATCAAACGCGGTGCCGAATCCATCACTCTCGAATACACTCTGGTCGCTCGCGGTGCAAACCGTTCCGGAGAATCCGGAGGTGGTGGCGGATCCATGCGTACCCTCGGACTCTTCGGTGCCTTCGGCGAAGATGCCGACGAAGGACTCAAGATCTCGACAATCTTCCCAGAGAGCGCCGCGCAGAAAGCCGGCATCCAAGCAGAAGATATCATCACGGAATTCGACGGTAAGAAATCCCAATCTTGGGAAGACCTCCTCGAACAACTCGGCAGTAAAAACGCAGGTGATAAAGTCAAAGTCAAATACATTCGACTTGGCGAAAGCAAAGAAATCGAGGTAACCCTCGAAGCACGCCAAGGTGGCCCAGGCGGCGGAGGCAGTGCCGGTGGCGCGGGCAGTGCCGGCGGCGCGGGCAGTGCCGGCGGCGCGGGCAGTGCCGGTGGCGGACAAAGCCCCCCTGCGCAATCGAGCACGTACATCGGTATCACCGGTGATACCGGTCCAGACGGTGGTGCGAAACTCTCAAACGTCACCGAAGGTGGACCCGCCGAAAAAGCAGGTGTACTCAAAGGAGATGTCATCGTCGCCATCAACGATAAAGATGTACCTGACTATCGCGCAACCCTCGATGCGCTTCGCGGCAAACGTGTCGGCGACAAAGTCAAACTCAAAATCAAACGTGGCGAAGAAAATAAAGAAATCGAAGTCACCTTCGAAAACCGCCCCGGCCCAGTACGTCCCTACACCGCTTCCCTCGGCGGCCAAGCCCCCAACATCCAAGATCAACAAGGAGCAAAAGGATACGAATATGGCGGGATCTACAAGTCCGTCGATGGCGGTGAATCCTGGACTCGAATCAATAGCCTTCACTCCCGCCCCATGTACTTCAGCGTCGTTCGCGTCGATCCAAACGATGATAAAAATGTCTACTTGTTAGGTGTATCCCAGTTCAAATCCTCCGATGGTGGAATCACCTTTGATGCGAATCTCGGACGCGCTGTCCACGCAGACGGTCACGCTCTTTGGATTGACCCCCGCGATGGACGACACATGATCATCGGGGTCGATGGCGGTGTGTATACCACCTACGATCGCGGTAACCGCTGGGATCATTTGAACACCCTGGCACTCGGTCAGTTCTATCACGTTGCTATAGCACCAAAGTACCCCTACTACGTCTACGGTGGCTTGCAAGATAACGGCACTTGGGGTGGCCCGGCGATCTCGCTCAATGGATCTGGCCCTGTCAACGAAGACTGGCTAAGCGTCGGCGGTGGCGATGGATTCATGTGCCGTGTCGACCCCAATGATCCCGAGTTGGTCTACTGGACCAGCCAAGACGGTAATATGGGTCGCCGAAATATGAAAACCGGTGAACGAGGCTCTATCCGAGCTGTGGCACCAGAGGGTGAACCCGCTTACCGATTCAATTGGAACACTCCGTTCATCCTCTCGAACTTCAACTCCCGTGTCTTCTACGCTGCGGGCAACTATGTCTTCCGTTCGTGGGATCGCGGTAGCAACCTCGAAAAAATCTCCCCGGAAATCACTCTCACCAAACGTGGATCAGCCACCGCTCTCTCAGAATCGCCACGTAGCCCAAATGTGCTTTATGTCGGCACCGACGATGGAGCTCTGTGGGTCACCCGCGATGCCGGTAAGACTTGGACTGACATCACCAAAAACCTAGGACTTATCGCACCTCGCTGGGTCTCGACCATCGAAGCCTCTCGCTTTGAAGAAGGACGAGTTTACGTCTGCCTCGATGGACACCGATCCAATGACGACGACCCATACGTCATGGTCTCCGAAGATTACGGCAAGACCTTCAAGTCCATCCGTGCGAATCTACCGTGGGGATCAACAAGATGCTTGCGCGAAAGCCCCTTCAACGAGAACGTACTTCTCGTAGGTACCGAGTTCGGATTGTTTGCGACTGCCAACCGAGGCGAAACATGGAGTTCCTTGAACTCGAATCTCCCAACCGTTGCAATCTTCGATTTGGCCTTCCATCCAAACAACGGAGAAGTCGTCCTGGCAACCCACGGACGCAGCTTGTGGATCGGTGACATCACCGCTCTGCACCAGCTCGCACCCGCTCACCTAACCGAATCGCCAAACCTTTACAAACCAACCACTGCAATCCGATGGCGTCGTGAAGCGTCCCGAGGAACGACAAACCGTCGCTTCATCGGTGAAAATCCGCCAGCAGGCGCGGTGATCTACTACACCTTGCCAAAGAAAGCTGAAACCGTCTCCGTGAAAATCATCGACGTATCCGGTCAAACACTACGCGAAATACGCGGAAGTAACGAAGCGGGCCTGCAACGGGTCACTTGGGACTTCATCGCTCAAGGTGGTGGACGAGGACAGGGAGGCGGAGCAAGTGGCAGTGGAGGAACCGCGGGTGCTCAAGCCGGCACTGGGCGAGGAAATCGCGGTGGTGCAGCCGGGACGAATCCGTCAACCGGAGCAGCATCGACCCCGGAATCCACAGCTACCCCAGCTGCAACGCCCCCATCTACAACGAGCGGTGAAGGCACTGGAGGCTCAACCCCGGCAGCGGCCGGTGGTGAATCAGGCCAAGCCACCGAAGCAAGTGGGCAAGCAACAAGCGGGCAAGCCGCAACTGCAGGGCAAGGGCGTCGTGGCGGCGGCGGAGGAGGTGGTGGCGGAGGATTTGGGGGTTTCGGTCGCGGACGCACAGTCTCGTCGGGAACCTACCGAGTCGTATTAACCGTCGACGGAAAAGAGTTCACCCAAGAACTGAAAGTCATCTCCGACCCAAATCTCCCGATCCAATCAGAGCTCACAGGCCTAAGTGAAGAATACGATGTCTGGACCGGAGATGCCTCAGAAAACGAATCCGAAGAAGAGGAAGAGGAAGAGGAAGAAGAGCAACAGGAAGCCGCGAAGGTGAAAGTGCCCGCAAACCTACCCGACGGAGCCTAAGGCGTTAAGGCCTGGAAGGCCGGCACAACCTCTGCCGGGGTCGTAGGCCTCGGTGACCTGATAAATAAACATCTTCAGGCCTGGAAGGCCGGCACAGTAAGAACGAGAAAGCCCACTCAAATTATGCCGCTTTCATTGCTCTCTTCCATCATCATGTGCTCAGTCCATTCTCCCCTTTTGTTGTACCAGCCCTCCGGGCTTAGCGCTTCAGTGGCGACTCTTACCGGTGGTTACCACCACCGGCAGAGGATGTGCCAGCCCTCCGGGCTTGAAACAGCCAAAACTTTCCCTCGGCCAAGACAGCGAAAAGTATGTGCAAAGCTAACGCGGAGAGCAGCGATTTCGTTTAGCAGTCAGCCGAAGGCGTACCGTGATTTGGTTGAACATCTCACGCAAAGAAGACCACCGAGCCATCGGCTCGCGCCTTCATCTACTCTCAACTTTCTCCTATCAACTTTCTCGAGCCGTAGGCTCGCACCAATCACCTCCAAGGCAACTCAGCGTCGTCGCTATCCCCTTGCGGATCCAAATGCCCCGACCGATTGATCGCCAACAAAATCCGTATCGTAACAATCAAACTGACCGCAAAACCACCCAAACCGATCAGAGACAAGTCCTTTAACCCCAACGGACCTCCATTGATAAACAACAACGGTGGCACTTTCGACGCCATCAATATCGACGAACCGAGCAACAAGGAACTCGTAAGCAAACCCAACACCAATCGATTGATCGACGGACTCAACCCACGGTGCGACAAGTGGACATCAAGCTTTCCAGACTGAACCAACTCCATCAAATTGCTGATCTGCCCAGGCAACTTCTCCACCAACCCCTCCACCTCAACTACCAATCGACGCAATCGCCTCGCTTGCCTCCATGGCGAAAGCCGACTTCGCCACAGACGCTTAAACATCGGCTCAATCACCTCCAACAAACTAAATGTTGGACTCGTCTGCTTCAATGTTCCCTGCAAGGTCACCAACGTCTTGATCAACATCCCTAACTGATTAGGCAATACAATCCTATGCCGATGCAATATGTCCGTCGCTTCGTTCAACGCCGAAGCTAAATCAATCCGATCAACAGGCTGATTCCCATACGTCGCAATCAAATCGGTAACGTCATTCGACAAGGTTGCTTCATCTACCCCAGGCGGCACTTTGCCGACCCGTTTGATGATCGAAGTTAGCAATGCTGAATCTTGCAACGACAAAGCCCACAACATCTCCTCAATGCTCTCGCGCAACCGATCATCGATGCGGCCAACCATGCCAAAATCTAACAACCCAACCGTGCCATCCGACTGTACCAAAATGTTTCCAGGATGTGGATCCGCATGGTACAGCCCTTTCACGAAAATCATCTCGACATACAACGCCGCAATTCGCTTCGCTAAAGCTTCCCGATCCAACTCCGGAAACTTGCTTTCATTGCCAACTTCGTGAATGGACTCACCGGTCAGCAACCCCATCGTCATCACCCGTGCACTCGAATGACTCGGGTAAGCTTTCGGAATTACGACCCCAGGAAATGACTCCAACGCCTGGCTGAGCATCATCAAGTTCGCTTGTTCCTGCGAAAAACTCAGCTCACGTTTGAGCGATCTTGCTAACTGCGAGACGATCTCCCGAGGCCTCCAAACCGCAAACTCAGGCAATCGTTCCGATAAAGAAGCCAATCCCGCTAGGACCTCCAAGTCCTCATAGATCTTTGGGCGAATATTCTCATGCTGAACCTTCACAACCACTTGTGTGCCATCCATAAGCCGAGCGCGATGCGCCTGACCGATAGATGCAGAAGCCATCGCCACAGGCTCAAAGTCCGAATACAACTCTCTGAGTGGCTTGTGAAACTCCCCCTCCACCATCTTCTCTACCGCCGAAAACGGATCCGCAGGCACATGCGATTGCAATAACTGCAATTCAGCAGCCAACTCACTCCCCACCAAATCCGGCCTCAAAGAAAGCACCTGCCCTAGCTTGATAAATGTCGGCCCAAGATCCGTTAACGCCATCCGTATCCGCGCTGCACGCGTATAACTTGCCAACGGCACCCCTTGATCATCCTTAATCCAATCTCGCACCATCTCCAACGGCAAGCGACTCATCCAGTCTGCCAAACCATAACGACGCAAAATCAGAATGATTTCGCGCCATCGCTTGAGATTTCGGTAATACCGAGGCAGTGATGTTATTCTCATCGAATAGGTGGAACCTGAGGCAACTGTGGCTGAGGACCCTGCCCGCCATTACCAGGCAATCCCCCTTGAGCTTTTAACTTTTCAACCATCGACTCCGCTGTCGACTTGAACGACTCAAAATCGAGTTCGCCAACCACTAGCGAATCATCCACTTGCTGCTCCTCCCAAGCTTCATCGCTCCATCGAACTTTTACTAAATTCCCTAAATAGCGAAACTGCATCTCCGCAATCGCTGGATATAGCTGTTGCCGAAATGAATCTCCCAACTGCGCCGGCAAATCATGCTTCTGATACAACAGACGACCCGTTCGTACATCCACCAAAGCGATACTTGTGAAGTTCATCGTCATCCCACGGACGTTCGCCAAGTTCAAGCTACGCAGAAAAACTGCGGCTGGTGACTCGCGATTTTGACTCAGCGGAAACAAGAAATGTTTAACCGGAAGACTCTTCTCCCAAGCCAATGAACCATCTTTTAAATTCACCGCGAAGACACGACCGGCACAACCCGCTACAGTCGGGTCCGTCCGCATTTGTGGCGCCACAACGACCCGCTCAAGCTCCATTGAACCCGCATAAGGCAATACCATCGCGATATCACCAAACACCTGTGCTGTGATACTGCTAAACTTCCCTTCCACTTCCACCTTCTGAATAACTTCTTCGCCCGTCTTTGCGTTCCAATATGTCATCGTACCATCGGTACGCAAAGCGATCGCGCCAAAGTCCTCTGCAATTGCCAACCGTGTATCGATCGTGTGATCACCCTTCAACACCACCTCTCCCGTCGTCGGCTCGACCAATCGTAATCGCATGCGATTTGCAACGTCGTTGTTCCCAGTACGAATCGGACTAAACAGCCATCGATTCGCCACCGTAGCAATCGGAGCCCACCCCTCTTGGTCCGTACTGATCTCCTTCGTGACAAACCCATCACGCAAATCGATCACTTGAATCTTGTTCGCACCAGGTACCACGGCATACAACAAATTGTCTTTACGGATAAACGAAGCGTTCTTGAAACCCTGCAATACCCACTGCCGTATTCCAGTCAATGGATGGTAAGCAACCAATTCATCATTCGACTGAACTACTACCCCGTGGCGAGAGAGAGTCGCAATTCGAAACGCTCGCCGCTGAACCGGCATCCCCCAACTGTTTCGCTCGATCGTGTTGGATCGTCCACGACCACGCTCCAACATCGGCTCCGTCGCATCACTTCCAAAACTCAATGTCCACAACTGCCCGTCCTGCTCACTCATGGTTGCATGGAACAAATCGATCGCAATCAACTGATCCTTCAACTCGACAATCAACAAACTCTCCAAAGCATAAATCCGTGGAATCACCGACTTGTCCGGTCGCGATACATCCAGCAAGTACTGCACGTCTTCTCCGGTCGTGCGGTTGAACAACTGCAACAAACCCGAATGGTAATACACTTGCCAACCCTCAAACGAAGCCCCAACACGCTCAACGACCGTGCAAGCATGCGAAGACTCATGCACGCCATCGGCCCCCTCCCGCAAATTGCGAGGATCCATGGTCGAAGTCGTCGAAACAACCACCTTACCCGTCGGCCAAGTTACATTCTGACTCGCTAACGCTTGACGCGTTTGAAAGCGCTCCAATAAACTCGATTGCTCGTTAAACCGCAAAACACCCGGCTGAAACCTGCCAGTCAAAGACTTGGCTAACTCAATAAACGCAGCATTATCTTGCCCCAGCTCTAACCAAGCTTTCATCGGGCGCTCACCCCGAAGATAAATTGCTGCTCTCGCTCGCTGTATCTCTCCCTTCATTTCCTCCGACCAACCTGCCACACCCAAAGGATTCGGCAGGACAGGGAGCAAGTACTCCGCATCAATCAAATTCCGATTCCCTAACGTCTTGAGGTACCTCAACTTCGCTTCGTCCGTATAAGGCAATCCATCAAAATGCTGCAGTCGCATCCGCAACACACTCGGATCTCGAGTCGCCTCCGGCGCAAGACGTTCCGCAATCTGTACCTTTAGCTTGTCCCACCCCTCTGCAGAAACCCTCTCCGCAATCCTAGCTAATCGTGCCGAAATCCAAACATCCTCCTGAATCGACCAACGATTGTTGATATCCACGTCCTGGCCATCATTCAACTGATCCACGCGGCGATTCATGCGTCCATCCGACAACTCCAAAAGCTTCACTAACGCCTCATCCCACTTCCCCTGCTTCTCCAACCCATGAATCACTATTCGCAAATACGAAGGACGATCCATATCAAAGGTCAATGCTTGATACTTCTTTACCCGATCCACATACTTGTCGAAGTCCGATCGCAATGCGATCGAAGCTGCCTTAACCAACGATCGCTGTACATTCTTGTCGTTAGGAGATTGCTCCAACGCTCGCTCGAGATTTGTCAGCGCCGAATCGATCTCTCCAGAAGCCAAATCCAACTCACCCTGCTTGAGCATCGTTCCCGCCGTCTCTCCCGATCGCTTCAACTCCTCTAACAACTCCTGTTGAAACGAGTCACGAATCGAGTAACAACTCAACTCATACGGGCTAACACTTAATAACTGTGTCCCAACCACCGCCAAATTCCCCAACGCCCGCTCCGTCCGCATCGTCGAAATGATCGTGCCTTGAACCAAGTCGATCTCGGCTAATTGCTGATTCGCAAGCGGCACTAATAACTTCGAATCGGATCGAACACACTTGCCAACTACATGCGCCCCATTTGGAAACCCAATAGTAGGCCAAGCGGGCTGCCCAGTCTTCAAATCGATCCCTAACAACTCTTGGGCATACACCAATACAACAATGTCATTCCAGATGCCTGCAACAAATCGAAACGAGGAACTCTCCTCCAATCCAACTTGCCACAACTCCTGTCCATCAGCATTCGACACCCCATAAATCGCAGTCCCGTTCGCCGGAGCAAATACACTAACCCCCGATTGCGAAATCACATACGTATTCAACGGACGAGCCATCATCGGATCGGTCTCGCGAAGATCCATCCCTCCGACAAAATTAAACGCTGCGCCAGGCGTTAGCGATGGATTCAGTGGATAGCTCTTACTCCAAGCCAATTCGCGACGATCCAAATCGTAAGCGACCAAAAAACCCGAAAGAGTCGGACATAAAACCAATGAACCATCGAGCGTTGGACTCAGCCCAAAGGACTTACGCTGCGGATCTAACGATATCGTCGTCCCTTGGTTCGCCGCCAATGGTTGCTTCCATCGCAACCTCCCCGTCGCCGGCTCCAACGAAACCAAATACACCTCCCCATTGAGCTCCGCAAGCACCAATAACTCCTCCGCAGTGGGCAGCGGTGCTCCAAGAAATAACGCCCCCGTTAACTCCGGTGCACTCGAAGTCGCTACTCCACCACACTCCCAAAGTAACTTGCCCTCCTCTGGCAAACTCCAAGCCTGCAACACATTGTTGGTTCGGATCATTCCGTTGCGTCCAAACCGACCATTCTGTGCAATCGCAAAACTTTCCCCTACTTCTGCAGCCCCCGTCTCACTGATGCTGTATACGCGCTGAGTATCTACAGAGATCTGACTCGTCGTAAAATCACCCCACACCCTACGGATCAAATAATCCGGAGCAGGTAAACCTAATGAATAACCATCAAGCTCTCGCGGGTTGTCAAACGCAAAACCCAACGGTGTACCACTGAATACAATCGGCCAGCGAATCTTTCCCGTTCGCGTATCAATCGCAAGAATCCGCTGATCATAAGTCGGAATCAACACTAACCCATTAGGCGTCGCCACCGGATATCGCGTCGGTATCACATGGGACTTCCGCTCGGATATCTGCTTGCGCAACGTTCGCTCCAAGTCCTCTTTGTGTTGCGTAGATTCATGCAAATCAACCAACCATCGCAAAATAGGAACAGGCCGCCCACCAATCGTGTTGCCGTTACGGTCGTACTGCCCACCCTCAAACATCGGCCATCGAACAGTCCTTGCAATTCGCTCATAAGGCTCCTTGGACAATGAATCCAAGATCGAGTCTGCCGTTGTCTTGTCGTTCCATCCAATCTTGGCCCCATCCCATTCCACCGAGACATTTGGAAAATATCCACGGACACGCTCAAGCAACAGCAACGAATCCGGACGCGACGAGGTTGCAATCTTGGTCGCTAAAGCCAAAACCCCCAACGACGGCCCAAACCTGTCGCGCGCCTTCGCCTGATCGAGAAGTCGCTCAAGCATCAGTTGAGCACTAGCCAAAGAGCCCTCCGACAAATCTCGATTGGCTAACAATAACGCCGCATCCAATCCCGCTTCGGTGAAACTGTACCTACTTGCTACCTGACGTAACGCACTGATGTCCTCTTGCTCAATGCCCTGCTCCAACAACTGCCTCGCTCGCACCCCATATCGCAACTCAACCGATTGCTTCGCCCCCTCTGGCAACGACTCCAACATCTGCTTGGCCTGCCCCAAAACCGTCCTTGGCCCCTTGTTGCCCCCTCCCGCTAACGGAAGAAAATAATCCTCTCCTAAACCCTGCTCAAGAGCCTCGTCTTCCAAGCCCAGTAATTGCCCCAATGCAATCACAGCTTCCCCCCACTGCTCGCGCGCAATCGAATCCTGCGCGTCACTCAAAAGCACCTCGACCTCCCGAGGCGCGACCATCAGCAACCCCTCTGGCATCGAAAAACGACTCTGAAACCCCTGCCCAAATAGCCCCGTCGGGAACACAAGTAAAAACAAAAAGGCAATCGCAAACATCCTATGAACAGGCAAGCAACAAACGGGTAGTTTGGGACTTACTCGATCTGGATTGGATGAACTACGCGCTTCGAGTCGTGCTGACATGGGCTATCCCCGCCAATTTCCTGTGAATGGACCGTCAAACAGCAGAACGCCGCTCCTTGCGAATCCCCCTAATAGTTGAATCCCGCCCTGCTATGATCAGTGTACCGGAAAATCTCCTGCATTCGCAGTTCCTACCTCAGAATTCCAACTATCCACTATTCCAACTTATCCCCACTGAAGCCACACCCACCCGAAGAGGCGCGACAAATGCTCTGCGGTCTGCTTTGCGTCAGATCGTCCCCCCCCCGAAACAAATCTCACGCCCGCTCCGCTCAAGGCACACTTAAACCATCATGACGACTTTGAATCCAAGCCTTTACCTCAGGTAGCCGACCATAGGCATAAGCCAACAGAGCAATCGGCGGAATCGTCGGCTTGTCCACCCCCTGCTCCATCTGCAACTTGCACGAAGCACACTCCGTGCTCCCTATCTGAGCCTTCGTCTGCTGCATATTGCTAATCAACCCCCACCCCACCCGCAAACTCGTTCGATACGTCTCACGCTTCAACCCGTAAACCCCCGCCATCCCCGAACAACCCGCATCAGCATTCTCAACTGTCAATCCAGGAATCAACCGCAATAACTTCATCCCGTTGTACTCAGGATCCAAAGCGCGAAGATGACAAGGAGTGTGATACAACACATTCAAATGCAAAGGGGTAAAGTCAAGCTCAAGCTCGTTGCGGCCATGCATCTCCCACAAGTAACTCCCCGCATCATGCGTATTGGCCGCTACCAACTCCGCATCATCGCTGCGAAACAAATTCAAATACTCATGCTTCAAACACAAAGCCGCCGTCGGTTCAGTAGTGATGATCTTGTACCCCTGCCGTACCGCATCTGCTAATCGCCTAATCTGGGGCGTTAGCAACCTTTCAACTCGCGGTATGTCCCCCAACGAAATCTTGGTCATCCAAGTAACAGTCTGCCAAGTCGGGACAAAAATCTCCACCCGCTGATGCTTGAGCACCTCAACCAAAGCCATCCCGATAAGCGGATTATGCCAATTGGCATATTGGTCCACCAAATACAAAACTTTGGGACCCGCCCCACGATTCATCCGCGTTAACTTTTGCTTCGCCGCCCATCGCATAAACGGTTGCTTGGCAATTCGCGGCAATCGCCTCCCCATCGCAATGCCAGTCGACTTCTCAAACAACCATCGCATGGTGCGGTTCTCAAGCGACCAATTCGCCAAACGCGGGAACCGACTTGCAATCGCTGCCAACACATCTAACCGCGACAAAATGCGATCTGTCATCCTCAAACCATGGGTTGCTGTATGCTGCGCCTTAAGCTCTACAACCATCCGAGGGATATCAACTTGCGCGGGACAATCCAATCGACATTGATGACAGTGAAAACATAAATCGGCGATCGCTCGCATCTCGTCACTCTCGACCTGCTGCGTCGGTATTCGCCCCGATAACAACCCACGCACCAAATTCGCCTTCGCACGCGGCGAAGCCTCCTCGGCACGCGAAGCCCGAAACATCGGACACATCCGCTCTCCAGGCGCACTCGTGCGACAACGCCCACATCCATTGCACTGCATACTCACCGCATCCAACGTCGCGTCCTCGCCCCATTGCAATATCGGTAACAATGGCCTCGTCAAGCTCGCTGGCTCTTGTGCCGCCGACTCCAATGGCAAAGGACGCAAATTCTCTACCGGCCGCTGCGGCGCATCGGTTATCAACTTGCCAGGATTCAATATCCCGTTCGGATCAAACCAAGTCTTAATCTGCCGACATAGCGGATATAACTCCCCTAACTGCTGACGGACATAGCTACTACGACTCAGACCCACCGCATGCTCCCCTGAGATCACGCCGCGGTACTCAATAACCTTCTCAAAAAGCCGATCCGCCAATCGCTGTAACTTCTGCAAATCCTCCGGCGACCGAGGATCCAAGAACGGTCGCAATTGCAAGTTCCCTTGCGAAGCATGCGCGAACAACGTCGCTGTCACACGCTCCGACTTGAGTATGTTCTGCATGTCAAACAAAAACTCCGGCATCTTCTCCGGCTGAATCGACAAGTCATCGACAAATGCAATCGGCTTCTGCTTTCCTGTAATCCGAACCAACTGCGGAACTATCCTGCGACTCAATCGCCACACCAAATCACGCTCCGCGTCATCGACGATCAATCGCGTCTGATGCGTCGAAGGTGCCTTGCGAATAATCCTCTGAACCAAGCCCGTCAACCGCTGCTTGACCTCCGCCAAATCCTCCCCCTGATGCTCGATCAACAACAAAGCCTCCGCACCCCGAGGCAACATCGATTCGTATCTAGGATCCATCTCTCGAGCAATCTCAATCAATCGACGATCCATCAAATCACAAGCCGCAACTTCGTCCTTGCGAGCCTCAAGCGCTGCACGCGCTGCCAACTCAAGCTTCTCAAAAAGCAACAAGACAACAGCCCGAGCACCCGGCATGCGATCAATTCGCAATGTCAACTCTGTCATCAACGACAAAGTCCCCTCAGCCCCAGACTGAAGACGCGCAAGATCAACTAGGTCGTCTTCGAGCAATGCCTCAAGGCGATAACCACAACCCCTAGGAACTCCCTTCCATGGTGGTGACTGAATCGCGACTCGATTTTCGGATAATAACCGCCCTAAGTCGGTCGCAAGCTGATCCAGTCGAGTACTTCCAGTGTTCGGATAATGCCAAGAAGTCTTGCGCAGCGATACTTGCTCGCCATCCGCTAACACCGCATGAGCTTGCAAAAGACGTGAACCGGCCGTTCCATACCGGGGATAATGACTCCCAAGCGAATCAATCGCTACCAAACTACCCACCGTAGTCACCGCACGCGTAGGCGGATCAATCCCTAACACAAATCGTTGCTGCGCTAATTGACGATTCAAATCCCCCAAAGTAATCCCAGGCTGAACACGAACCACCATCCGGTCCGCGTCGATCTCAAGCACACGCCTCATGAACCTCGAAAAATCCATGACGATGCCCGGCCCAAGCGACTGGCCCGCCAACCCCGTCCCACCACCTCGAGGATACACCGGCAACGAATGATCCGCCGCGTACTTCATGCACTGAGAAACATCGTTGCCATGCCTCGGCCGTACGATCGCTAACGGCTGGATCTCGTACAAACTCGCATCGCTCGCGTAAAGCTGCGTACTGAGCGAGTCACAATGCGCCTCGCCATCGAGTATCCCTCGCAAGTCGGCTTGAATCCTCGCCTGTTCAGCTTCCAAATCACCACCTTACGATGTGCCACGAAATCAACCCGAGACTATTTTCCTTGTAGCGCCCTTTGAACCTTGCTGTGTTTGATGCTGTAGCCAAAGTAAATTACAAAGCCGATCACCAACCACACAATCAACCGCGTCCAGTTTTCCTTACCAAGTCCAAAAATCATCGCACCGCAGACGATCACGGCCAAGATTGGAACCACTGGCACAAATGGTGTGCGGAACGGTCGCGGAGCATCCGGATCGCTGCGACGCATCAAGATGATGCCGATCGAGACCAACGCAAAAGCAAACAAAGTACCAATACTGGTCATGTCGCCGACAACATGGTCCGGAATAAACCCTGCGAACAATGCCACAAAGACAAAAAACAACCAATTCGACTTCGCCGGTGTTTGAAACTTCGGATGCAACTCCGCAAAAAACTCAGGAACCAAGCCGTCTCGAGCCATCGAATAGAACACGCGGCTTTGCCCAAGCAACATCACCAAGATCACCGAAGAGAAGCCGAAGAGAATCGCAACCGTAATGAAGTTGCTAAGCCAGCCGTAGCCTGTCATGTACTGCTCGATCGCATAAGCCACCGAAGCCTCCTTACCCTTGGTCGGATCACGGAAATCCGCATAAGGTGCAATACCGGTCAGCACAAAGCTAAACAAAATATAGAGGATCGTGCACACGACGAGGGAACCAAGGATCCCGATCGGCATGTCCCGCTTCGGATTCTTTGTCTCCTGGGCAACAGTTGATACCGCATCGAATCCAATAAACGCAAAGAAGACCACGCCGGCACCACCCAAAATCCCCCAAATCCCTCCGAATGCATGCGAGTTGTACTCCGCAGGTGGTGGGATAAATGGTTGGTGATTGGTCGGATTGATGAACTGCCAACCCAACGCGATGAATAAGACGACGATCAAGACTTTCACGGAGACAACAATAGCGTTGAAAACCGCTGACTCTTTGATCCCACGCACCAAAACCAACGTAAGAAAAAGCAAAACGAAAATCGCCGGCAAGTTGATCAAACCGGCAACGCCCTCAGGAGAACGCTCAAAGGGTGAATGGCAAAACTGGTACGGGATCGTATAGTCCGGACCAATGAAGTTCGCGATTAATTTGTTCAGATACTGAGACCAAGCGATCGCAACGGTGGCAGCACCCAAAGCGTACTCAAGCACCAAATCCCACCCGATGATCCAAGCGAAAAGCTCACCCATCGTTGCATAGGAATACGTGTAAGCACTTCCGGAGACTGGGGTCATGGCTGAAAATTCGGCATAACACATGCCGGCAAGTGCGCACCCGATTGCCGCGACAATGAAGCTCAGCGTAACACTCGGGCCGGCATGTTCCGCTGCCGCTGCAGCGGTACGAACAAAGAGCCCCGCACCGATGATCGCCCCAATCCCCAACAACACCAAGTTCCAGGGGCCCAGGTGACGGCGAAGTGTCCCTTGCCCTTCGGCATTCGCTTCTTCGGTTAAGTCAGCCAGCGTTTTCCGCGCGAAAAGATTCATAATGGATTCGGAAGATTTCAACGAAAGACGGAAGAAATAAAACTGCGGTTTGGGCAACGACGACAAAACGCCGGGGGAGGAGCTACCCAGGGGCTCAGTAGACAGCGTGCAGTATACCACGCCAGCAAGGTTTTATGGCTTGCCTCCCACCAGGAATTCCCACGAAACGACAAGCCCTTCAACACGTTTCTCCAGCTACGGACAGGGAAGTCCCGTCGCTACAACCAGCAAATTGAAAACAATCGATCGCCTTAGAAGTCGAGGGTATCGGCAGAAAAGTTTTCCTTGAACTAGAACCCGAACTAGAAAGGCACAAGCCGAACCCATCCCCTGCGAAAAGTGTCTTGCAAAAGGCGAAAATTCTGCGAAACTTAGGGAAGCGTGAGTTGGGAACCGGAGAAACAACCGGGGACGGCTCAAGGCTGGAGAGGTGGCTGAGTGG
>JBEICB010000044.1:0-27462 GCA_040373655.1 Pirellula sp.
ACTTTGTAGTATTCGCTTTGGGAGAAAGGGTCTACATTAGGGTCGTGGCATCGAGCGCACTGCATCAATAGTCCTAAGAAGACCGTAGCGGTTGTATGGACTCGATCTGCGACGTATTCAATTCGATACTCTTCTTGAATGATTCCTCCTTCGGTGTTGTGGCCTTGGTTGCGCAAGAAACCTGTGGCGATGCGCTGTTCGAGAGAGGCATTCGGCAGTAGGTCACCTGCGAGTTGTTCGGTGAGGAACTGATCAAACGGTAGATTGCGGTCGTAGGCATCGATAACCCAATCACGCCAAGGCCACATCTGGCGATCCTCATCGTTATTGTAGCCATTGGTATCGGCGTATCGTGCAAGGTCCAGCCATTGCGACGCCATCCGTTCCGCGTAAGCTTTCGTCGATAACAAGCGATCTACCAAACGCTCTGTCGCATCCGTAGCAGGGTCTTGCAAGTACCTTTCCATTTCCTCTTGGGATGGAGGGAGTCCAGTAAGGTCTAGGGAAAGGCGACGCAGTAATGTCTCCCGGTTCGCTTTCGGTGAACGATTGAGCGACTGCGCTACAAGTTGGTTTTGAACTATCGTGTCGATTTTAGAAGCTAACGCAGTTGGATTTGGTGAGGACTTTTCGGTGGAGTTCGGTGGATTGATGGGAAGAAAGGCCCAGTGCTGGGTATAGGGTGCATCCTCGGCGATCCAACGACTGAGCAGTTCACGCTGTGCGTCGGTCAGGTCCTTCTTCGATTCTGGAGGTGGCATCACAAGGTTCGGGTCCTTGGAGTGAATGCGATCGACAAGAGCACTGCGTTCAGGTGCTCCAGGAACGATACTTCCGCTGCCTACAGCATGCTCTCGTAAGTCCAATCGAAGGTCGGCCTGGCGAGCTTGCTCGTCTGGTCCGTGACAACTCCAGCAGTGGCTTGCCAGAAGTGGCTTGATTTGAGACGCGAAATCGACTTTGCGTTCGGAAGACTTCTCTTGAGCTTGGGAAGTTTCAACTTGCAAGACGAGCAACATCAGCCAGAAAACGACGGAGAGCATGGCAAAAGCACTTCGAGGTAGGAGGGGAATCGAAACGGGGGCGTTGCGATGAATACGGCATGGAACTTGAATCGTCCTTAGATTGTAACCGCTGAGAACAGCTTCACGAGCCTAACGCTTAGGGAAAACTTGGTACGCCACCGGTTGCGAGCTGAACCTGTGGAAATGGTTAGAGAAGCCAATCTCGCGGTGAAGAGATTTCAGGCGAGTGGATCGATAGCTTGGTTTAACGAGGGGTCCAAGTGGATGATCCGGTGGCAAACTTTTTGAGTGATACCGATCGGCGGTTGACCATTGTCGTGCCATCTTCCATGGTGAGTTTGGCATACACGTCGATTTGGGTCCCGATCGGGCTACGTTCTTGCCAGTCCACTGCAACGTGGATTCCTGGAGCGGATCCGATCTGCTCAAAAAGATCTCTCACTTCATCCTTGCTGTATTCCCATCGCCCTATTCGAGAGACGCTTCCATCGGTCAGGGTTTCCTCGGCTACCAATGTTAGGTTGCCGACTTCCGGAACGAATTCACCGTTTTTGTTGCGCGGTATAATGACGAGGTACAAGCCATCGTCGCCGGGTTTTCCGTCAGTATTTCTGGCTCGACAGAGCACTGGGTGCCAATCGATTTCGCGAACCCTGCGATCCTTTGGTCCTAAGGGCTTGAGCACCGGTTCTGTGCCGCTAGCAAGAGCTACAGCATTATTCGGTGGTTGGCCGCTTCCACGTTCTGCACGCGGTGTGAGTATACGTCGGGTCGGATCTCCCGATTGAACGTTGTCGGTCGGTAAGCCATTAGGGGCGGGTTTAAGCAATGAGCTTTTACCTTTTGGAATATCTCCTGAGCCGTTGCTTGCCGGTGGTAGCGCTTCGGGCACTCCCAATCCATCGGGTAGGACAGGGTTAGGCAATACCGATTCTGGTTGAGGTGATTTTGGACTTGCCGGTAGTGCTGGCGGGCTTGGCAAGATCGGTTCAGGTTCGGGGGCTTTGTTTGAAGGAACGATCACTTCTGGAACTTCTAAAGGAACTTCCTCAGTTCGAAGTTCGGAGGGCAATCCACTGTTGCGATTAGACGGTAGTTTCAGCGGGGCAGGCGTTCGGCTGGCTCCCTCCGACGAATCGTCCTTCGTTGCGTTTTCGCCTTTCGGGGATTTGATGACTTCTTCTGTGTTCTTCGGCCCCCCGTTTTTTAAACGCAGGGATTCTCCGGAACGTGGTTTGTCGCTCGGAGAAATTACAGTCCCTGAACCTGACGAGTTGCCGCTTCTTGATTCAATACTTCGTTGACGTTGTTGCTCTTGCAATCTGCCTTGGAGCTGCGCATTGGTGCGACGTAGATCCTCGATTTCAAACTCCATAGCTTGGTTTTCAGCATCAAAATCGTAGACCAAGTCTTCCAAAGCGCGGTTGCGCCTCGCCATGTCTTCGATGTACAGTTCGGTGATTGCTCGTTGGCGGCAACCGCTGTTGCCTACAAAACTCACGACGACCAAACAGAGCAAGCACCACCGGAGTGGTAGAGGGCGGCCGGAAGATCGGTCGCTAGCGAGCTTTGGTTGTTGAGTTTGCAAGCCTATCATCCGTGGCCTTTCGTACGTACCCCGACTAGGGGCTTTCTTACCCAATGGCTCGTTATGCAGAGCCATCGACCCTTCCGTCCTCCAGGGAATTTTTTGTATCCATGCACCGAAATGCGCAAATCCCTACTTGGAAAACCAATCCAGTAGTTCATTTAGCTCGTACGCGTCAAGCCGAATCCAATTCAAATCCGAGTTGAATGGAGTGTTCCGCAGAGATTGCCTCATGCGAACGCTTTACCTAACCGATACGATCCGCAGATTCGCTATCTTCAGACGATCCACGTTCGATGGAGACGAGGTAAACCAACGCATGGAATTGCGAAGTGCTTTGCTAGCATTGCTCAAGCCTTCCATAACAACGCAAAGCGTTGCGAGGCTCCTCGTTTTACTACTGTTGTGTTTACCGAGTTGTGGATTTGGGCCACGCGCTTTGGTTCAGACTCGTCTTCCGTATAACGAGGCTGTGAAGCGAACATCTGAGGAGCAGTTCTTATTGAACATTGTGCGATTGCGATATACGGATACCCCAAGCAGTCTCGCGATTTCGTCGATTGCCGATCAACAGGAGTTGTCGTCGGGATTGCAGGCGATTCCATTTCTCGTCTCGGGAGATGGTGGAATATTTCGGACGAACGTATTACCTCAAGCGGAATTCGCGAGGGCTTCAAGACCCACTCTGAGTTATACGCCGCTGGACGATGAGGAGTTCACGAGGCGTCTGTTCACGCCGATTTCTTTACAGGGCGTGCTTTATCTTTCTAAAACGACTTGGCCTATTTCGACGGTACTGCGTCTTTACTTGGAGAACTTGAATTGGGTTTCCAATGCGGAGACAGCCAGTGGTCCAACTCCGAAGTGTGCTCCGGAGTACGCGGTGTTCTTGGAGGGCATACTCGCATTGCAGGAGCTACAAGACGCGCAGCTTGTACAGCTTCATATCGATGAAAAGGAAGAGGTGGTGGCAGGTCCATTTGACGCTCCATCGAATCCTGCTGAAATCGCTCTAAAGGCTGCGGATCTGAAACTTGAGCTCCGTGTTTCCGATCAGCAATACAGTTTGATCAAGAAATACGAGCAGCCCTTATTGGCGATTGATGATCGAGTGGTAGAGCATCCGGCTTGGATCACTTTTTGCGAGTGTTTTAGAATCGATCCGAGTCTACGTTCGATCGAACTTACCAATGAAGAGTTGACACCTTACGAGCATGAGTCATCGGGAAAGCTCGTTGACTGCTTGGATATCGAAACGCGATCGCTGTTGCAGGTATTGTTTTTTGTGTCGCACGGAATTGATGTTCCCGATGAGCATATTCGAAATGGGAAGGCTCCGCTAACCTGCACACCGGACGGCTTGCCATTTGATTGGCAACAGGTCCTCAGCGGGCTGTTTCATGTGCGAACGGTTCAGAGCAAGAAGCGACCCCCCAACGCCTATGTGGCGGTGCACTATGATGGATACTGGTACTACATCGACGAAAAAGATAGGGATTCGAAATCGACTTTTGCATTGCTCCTAGAAGTTTCGCGATTGGAATTGCAACCTACCGAATCGCGAGCTCCGTTGCTGACTTTGCCGATTGGACGATAAGCGAGTTTTCGTGTGCTCACCATCCAGTACAAACGTCCATAAGCACATCCAGACCTAGGGCGAAGAGTTCTGGCCGTTACTGATCATATTGGCATGAGTGATCAGCTTATCGTTTAAATACGGTCTTACCTTCTTTGATGGTTTCTTCAACGTGAATGTCTTTGATGGTGTTTGGTTCGACCTTCATCGGATTGCGATCGAGGATTACCAAGTCCGCCAGTTTGCCCGCTTCTAGTGTTCCCTTGGCATTTTCTTCTTTGATGAGGTAAGCAGCCATCGAAGTCACGGCGCGAAGGGCATGGTAGGGCGGAATGCGTTCATCAGGACCGACGACTTGGCCGGTTCCCGAGGTTCGATTGACTCCGGAATCGATCAAAGCCAGGATCGACGGCTCCGGGGACACGGGGGCGTCGTGCGAGAATGTGAAGGTTAGTCCAGATCGCAGGAAAGATCGAGAAGCCATTGCTCCCGCAGCTCGCTCTGCTCCCCAAAGTTTTACAACAGAATCTCCACCGGGGATGATCCCGGAAGTGAGGAAACTCGGAATCGCCCCGTAAGTTTTCACTCGATCGATCTGATCCGTTCGCAACCAGGAAGCATGTACGAAGACGGGGCGTGCGTCACGCATGCCGTGTTTCTTGACTGCTTTGCTAATGGCGGACAACGCTTGATCGGCGGCAGCGTCTCCGTTCATGTGCATGTGAATCTGCAATTCGGTAGGCCAGTACTTGTCGAACGCTGCATCGAGGACTTCATCTGGGATTTGTCGATAGCCAGAGAACGGGGTCGTTTTTCCTTGAGGCGTAACCGTGTATGGTTGGGTAAACCAAGCGGTATCCAAGCTCCCGTCGAGCCAGAATTTTACGCCGCCAAGTCGGGCGCGATTGATATAACGTTTGTCCAAGTCTGGCCGGAACGCTCGTAACTTCGCGACGACGCCACCGGCTTGGGGATTGTACTGCGAGGCAATGGAATACGATGCGGCCAACGAGTCATCAAGTGCGGAGTCTTTCGCGGCTATGTACAAATCAATCGGTAGAAGCTTTGCATCAATCGCATGGGTGACAATCGCTATGTCGTCGTTTCCGAGACCTAATCCTGCTTCCATCGCAGTGGTTTGTCCATAGCTGGCCCAGACCTTCGAAGCCCCCAGAATCGCTTGGGCAGCTAACTCCGTTGAAAACGGTGGGCGTTGCGAGCGAACGGCGTTCAATGCCGTTTCCTCCATAGGGCCAGCTAACTCTTTGCTACCCGCCTTGCGTGAGAATGCACCACCGGTGGGATCAGGCGTGTCGGCTGTGATCCCTGCAGCGCGAAATGCAGCGCTGTTGGCTGCTCCCATATGACCTGACGAATCGACAACCATCACCGGGATGTCAGCAGAAACCTGATCCAATTCTTCAATGGTCGGCGGTCTACCTTCCTTCATGCCACGAGGTTGATAGCCGAAACCAACAATCCAAGCTCCCTTCGGGGTGCGTTCTGCTTGTTTCTTCATTCGCTCGAGCAGGTCAGCGATATCGGCGCACTGGAACAAATTGGCATCGACGAGGTTCTTGCCAAAATAAACAAAGTGCCCGTGTGTATCGATGAATCCTGGCAATAGTGTTTTGCCATCCAAGTTCACAAGATTGGCATCCGCTCCGGCTTTGCTCTTCGCTTCAGCCAAAGGCCCCGTGAAAAGAATTTTGCCATCGCGTACGACCAAGGCTTCGATGTATTCCGGTTCCATTCCCCGCATCGTGACAATATCACCGCCGTAATACAAAGATGTCCCTGCGGACTCTTGCGCCATGACTCGCGATCCGTGAACTTGCAACCCAACCCCATCGGTCCATCCAGCGAACAAACTCAATCCTGCAACGAATACAGCACGCGAATATCGAATTAACATTTTCTTGCTCTGGGTAATATTACTCAAGCGAATACAGCGGACGATGACCCACTGTAAACAGGGGCAAAGAACCCTGCAACACCCCCAATGCTTCGTTTCGTCGCACCCTTCTATTAGAAAAGAGGGACTATCTTATTCTTGCTTTTGTGGATGCGCGTGTCCATAATTGGCGAAGTAAGGTACTTGCGGTTAGGTTCGAGGTAAAAATCACAACCCAGTGGTTGCCTTGAATAGGTTCCGTTCAACGTCGTGGCAGAAAAGGGTGAACTCCATGATTGCACTTCGATTGCTTGACCGATGCACGATGCGGCATTCCTTGTACCTAATAGGGCTGTGCATGGGCTTTGTTTTGATCCCGAATTGTTGGAAGCTGGAGACAGGTGCCTTGGGTCAAGACAGTTTTGACTTGGCGCCGATTCGTTACAGCGAGACAGAGTCCTGTGACCCTGTGGCGCAATTGCAGCAACGCCTTCGATCCGGTGAGACGAAGCTTGCCGCGGATCCGAAATTCGGTTTGCTGCCGAGTTTACTGAAGGAGCTTCAGGTTCCCGTGGAGTCTCAAGTGTTGGTCTTCTCGAAGACGAGTTTGCAGATCCACAAAATTTCACCGACCAATCCGCGTGCGATTTACTTCAATGACTCGGTCTACATTGGATATGTACCGGGTAGCACCACGCTCGAGCTTGCGGCCAACGATCCTAAGATCGGAGCGGTGTTCTACACATTGGATACTTCTCAATCCAACGATGGGGGCGGGGAGTCTTCCTCATCTTCGGTCGATACAAACCAAGTTGAAACCTATCAGGCAGTGGGACTGGTGCGAGATCGAGGGCAATGTCTGTCGTGTCATGCAACGACACGAACGGAGAATGTTCCTGGGTACTTGGTGCGATCGATCTACCCGGATCGCTCGGGCAGACCGCGAACAGGATCAAGTTCCTTTACGACGGATTACCGCAGTCCATTTGCATCGCGTTGGGGTGGCTGGTACGTAACAGGAACGCATGGTTCGATGAGGCATTTGGGGAATCTGTTTGCCGTCGATCGCACCGATCCTCAAAAAGTTGACTTGGAGTCTGGCGCCAATCAACTGGAACTTCCTCCGCGTGTCGCTCCCGATCTTCATCTTCATCCTAACAGTGACTTGGTAGCATTGATGGTTTTGGAGCATCAGATCCGTGTACACAACTTGATTACCAAAGCGAACTTCGAGACGCGGCAAGCGATTGCGATGGATGAGTCGATGAATCGAGCTTTGGGACGCGCTGCGGATTATCGCAGCGAGAGTACACAGCGGCGAATTCAGACGGTTGCAAACCAATTGGCAGATGCGATCTTGTTGCACGGGGAGCCGATGCTTCAGGAGCCGGTGAAGGGATCGAGCAGATTTGCAGAGGTATTTGCGGCGCAGGGTCCCCGAGATTCGCATTCAAGGTCGTTGCGGGAGTTAGACCTTCAGTCGCGACTTTTTCGATACCCGCTTTCATTCTTGATTTACACACCGGAATTTCAGCAGATCCCAGACGACGCGCTCAAGCTGGTGAAATCGCGACTAGTCGCAGAGCTCTCCAAAGCAGAGCGACAGGCAGAACGTGAAATCGTTCAGGATACTTTGCCAGAGTTCCTTGTATTTAGCGAGTGAGCTCGTCCTTTCTGCCACTCGTCTTGCCCACCAATGAAAACCGTATAAGAAGTAGGGCGGGCAATAGGTAGATCGACTTGCGGTTCGCAAGTGGCGAGTTGGGCACTAAGTTCGTAATAGCGGAAGGATAGGATCGGTCTCTTCGGGTCGCTATACTAGACCAAAATCTAAAGCGAATCTTAGAGGATCCTTATGGTCAAGTCCGTCACAAAACAGCTCGTGCTAGGGTGCAAGCTAACTGTTCTGTTTTTTGCTTCAGTCTCTGCAGTTCAAGCTCAGACGGCAAGTACTTTGAACGCTTCTAAGGAAGTTCCTGAGGGGGGTAATGTTCAGAAGGCTTCGGATGATCCGGGTGTTTCGGATCCCTATCCTTGCCATTGGACTGCGACCCCTCCCACGATCGACGGACTTTCAAACGATGATTGCTGGAAGGAAGCACCGGTAGTATCGAATTTTGGGGTTCCTTGGTTGAAGGATGCACCCGCACCTTCATTGGAAAAAGTTACCCAAGCGAAATTGGTTTGGGATCGAGAGTATCTTTATGGATGGGCTCAACTTGAGGATCGAGATCTGCAGGGCACGTTGACGGAACACGATGCTCAGACTTGGCTCGATGATTGTTTCGAACTCTTTTTGAAACCTTCCGAACAACATTCAGGTTACTACGAGTTCCACGTTACCCCGGCAAATACAAAGTTAGATCTTTACATCCCTGAACGCACCAAAGGAGCTTACAAGCTTTATAAAGACGCTCATACATTTGATTTTACGAGCGCGGTTTCTTGCGAGGGAACGATTGATGTGCGTTCCGATCGAGACGTACGTTGGCAGGTAGAATTTAAAATCGCTTGGAAGGACTTTTGGCGGACAGGGGGAGCGCCTGCTCCTGACGAAGTCTGGCGGTATTCTCTGTGTCGCTATGATTACGATTCGAATTTGAATAAACCTGCCTTGACCACGATTTCACCGCTGACGGAGCCATCCTTTCACCGACACGAAGAGTTCGCAAAGATACAATTCTTGGCTCCGCGGATTGATCCACCCAAGGAGTTAAGCCAAAAAGACTCGAATGGGAATTGGATACGCAAGCCGATGACCACCTCTCGGGTTGTAGGCTCTCCAGAGCCACCTGCTCCGTATACAACCGAGCGCGTTTATCTAGGGTTGGAGATCGATCACCCGATCAATTTGCGTGCTGAGCCAGCGAGCGGTTCTTCGAAAAAGGGGTGGCCACTTTGGCTAATCACTCAAAAGAATCCTTATGGTCCTTCGGAACTCCTGAGGTTGATACCAGATGGAAGTGGAGGATATCGCATGCAAGAGGTCCAAACCTCTTCCGGGGATCGCGTTCATTACGACTTGTGCTTCCATCCTGATTTTCCGAAGCAACCCTACTTGTTCCTTGGGCTCAATGAGTCAGTCGATGGGGTAAAGAACTCTAGGATTATGCGTTTGGAATTCAATCTCAGTACGGATTCTTTAGATGAATCAACGATTGAAGTGGTTTCCGAGAAAGCCATCTTGCAGTGGCCTAGTGATGGGCACAATGGTGCGGCGATTACATTTGGGCTCGATGGGATGCTCTATATCACCAGTGGCGATGGCACTACGGATTCTGATACCAACTTGCGTGGGCAAGATCTCACGGAACTTACTGCGAAGGTATTGCGAATCGACGTCGATCGGGTGGAGGAGGGAAAAGCGTACAGCATACCCGAGGACAACCCATTCATTGATCGGAAGGAAACTCGACCCGAAACATGGGCTTATGGCTTGCGCAATCCCTGGCGTATCACGACTGATTCTCGTTCTGGACGCATATGGATTGGTCAGAACGGCCAAGACCTTTGGGAGCAAGTTTATTTATTAAAACGAGGAGCCAACTATGGCTGGAGCGTTATGGAAGGTGCTTCGGTGTTTTATGCGAATCGGAAGGCCGGTCCCGATCCTATCGAGCTACCGGTGATGGATCATCATCACAGCCAAGCTCGTTCGTTGACTGGAGGGATCGTATATCAATCCATGCACCCTGATTTGCAAGGATTGTTGGGTGACTATGTTTATGGGGATTATTCGACCGGGAAAATTTGGGCGATCAAACACGACGGCACAGACGCATCGCGTGCCCGAGAGATTGCAGATACCCCCCACTCGATAACGGCATTTGAGCAATTGCCCAATGGAGAAATTTGGGTGGCCGATCACCTTGGAAAAGCGATTGTGCGGCTGGTGCCAAATCTGGCAAAAGATACTTCCGTAGCGTTCCCCAAGTTGCTCAGCGAAACAGGGTTGTTTCAGGATGTCGCTAAACATCAATTTGCTTCGGGGGTTATTCCGTATTCGGTCAATTCACCATTGTGGAGCGATGGAGCCGCAAAAGTACGTGCTTTTGCGATCCCAGGTCATGATGGCGATCGCAGTTCAGATCTTGAAGCTCACCGAATTGAATTTCAGAATCAGTTTGGCTGGACCTTTCCAAACGATACCGTGCTCATCAAGAGTTTTGCACTGGAAGTTCCTGCAACCCGTGATGAGGCCGGGGCTCGCGATGAGTCTGCGACTCGGCAAACCGGAGGGGCTTCTGAAAAACGCTGGATCGAAACTCGACTGATGGTTCGCCAGCAAAACGAGTGGGTCGGTTACTCGTACCGCTGGAATGACGATGGGACGGATGCTGCTTTGGTATCGGCTGAGGGCGGGGACGTCCGATTTATCGTCCATGATGAGTCTGATCCTAGTGGACGACGCGAACAGGTCTGGCATTACCCTAGCCGCGCTGAGTGCATGGTATGCCATAGTCGCGCCGCGAACTTTACATTGGGCTTGCAGACAGCGCAGTTGAATCGCGATCACGATTATGCGGGAGAAAAACTCAATCAACTTGTTGCCTATGAGCGACTTGGACTGTTAAAGGTCAATCCGCAACAGTTTGTGCCACCACAACCGCCCCAAGCTCCTGTTGATTCCGAGGTGGTTCAGCAGGCTATGGCGCAACCGCAGCGTCAGGTACCAAGCGAATCGCATTTGCTGCCCTTTGGACCTGATCGGCTTCCCAAGCTCGTCGATCCTTCAGATGCAAGCGCGTCTCTGAGCGCGAGAGTGCAAGCGTACCTGCATTCCAATTGTGCGTCTTGTCACGCTCCTGCTGGTGGTGGCAATTCCGCGATCGACTTACAGTTTCCGAATGCAATTGAGAAGATGGGAATTCTCGATGCCGTAGCAAGGCACCAGGACTTTGGGATTGAAGAAGCGAGATTAGTGGCACCGGGCCGACCAGAGAAAAGTATTCTGATTGAACGTATTGCGAAGCGAGGCAACGGGCAAATGCCACCCATTGCCTCTAACTCCGTGGATCGCGATGCGGTGAAATTACTTCAGGAGTGGATCGCGAGTCTTCCCGTTCAATCGAAAGAGTGATGCCATCGATCGATGGCTAACGCAGATTGATCTTCACCTTCTTTAGTTCGCCGGAAAACGCATTGCGAGATCCTTCGCCGTAGGCAGGGTCAACGGCTGTACCCGTATCTGTGCCTGTATCGGCGGTATCGTCAAGTGAGTAGACGTTTGCTTGTGTCTTTCCGATACGACCTTCTCCAATTTTTTGCGTCCCGTCGTACAGGTGAATCGTTCCACCTGCACCGCGGGCACCATCTTTTCCGTCGTACTCAAATACGGCGCGGATCGTGTGACTGCCGTCGCTAATGGACTGTGAGCTTTGGACTTGGAAGAGTTCTAATCCGAGGAAGTTGTAAGAGAAGGCTGGTTTACCTTGGTTCAGCCAGAAAGCCCAACCACCGAAGCGTCCACCTTGGGCCAATAGGACCCCATGATTTTTGCTTTGCGCAAGTTCGACATCAGCGGATAGTTCAAACGATGTGTTTTTCATATTGATAAACGCGTTCTCTGCCATGTAAACCATGCCGGGATAGACGGTCAGTTCAGTGCGACCATCCATCAAGTCAGGGCGTCCTGCGATTTTGGAGTCGAACCGTTCGATCGTTCGATCGTCGATCGGCAGTACATGGTGCTCGATCGCTTCACTGGTGAACAGACTTTGTAGTTCCTTGAGTTTTTCTGGATTGGTATCAGCGAGATTGCGAGACATGCTGAAATCGTCATCGACGTGGTAAAGTTCCCATAGATCCTCTGCGAGTTTACGTCTGGGGGATGCTTCCCAGGGGGCTTTGTGCACGGTTCCGGCGAACCAACCATCGTGATAGATAGCTCGGTTGCCGCCGATTTCAAAGTATTGAGTTGTGCGGTGACTTTTCTCAGAAGGTGCGTCAAAGCTATAGGCCATGCTGACACCTTCGATCGGTTGTTGTGCCACGCCGTTGACTTCTTTTGGAGAAGGTATCTTCGCTGCATCAAAGATGGTTGGAGCAATATCGACGACGTGGTGGAACTGGTCTCGTACCTCTCCTTTGGCTTTGATTCCTTTTGGCCAATGAAAGACCATGCCATTGCGTGTGCCACCAAAATTGCTTGCGACTTGTTTTGTCCATGTAAATGGAGTGTTACCGGCGACGGCCCAACCTGCGGCGAAGTGATTGAAGCACTCCGGTCCTCCCCACTGATCGATCTTCTTGAGCATAAATTCGGTGGTCTCAGGAACACCGTTGAAGTAGGTCATTTCGTTGAACATACCGAGCATACCACCTTCGGCACTAGATCCGTTATCCCCCACTACGTAGACGATGAGTGTATTGTCCAGTTCTCCCATTTCTTCGATGCTGTCGACCAATCGGCCGACCTCATGATCGGTATGGGATGCAAATCCTGCAAAGACTTCCATCTGTCGTGCAAAAAGTCGCTTCTCCTCTGCGCTCAACGTATCCCAGTCTTTGATGGCTTGCGGTTTTCTCGCCAACTGTGTTCCCTTTGGGACAACCCCTAATGCAATTTGTTTGGCCAGGGTCTCTTCTCGCAGGCGATCCCATCCGGAGTCGAATGCGCCTCGGTAACGTTCAATCCATTCCTTGGGGGCATGGTGGGGAGCATGTGTTGCGCCCGTGGCAAAGTACATGAAGAACGGTTTGTCGGGAGTCAAAGACTGTTGCGCTCGCATCCAACCGATGGCTTGGTTTGTCATGTCCGTCGTAAAATGATAGTCCTCCTCATGTTCGGGCTTACGCTTAAAACTCGTCCCTTGAACGATCATCGGGTCCCATTGGTTGGTTTCGCCACCAATGAATCCATAGAACTCTTCGAAGCCAGATCGAGTTGGCCAACGATCGAACGGTCCGCTTACACTGACTTCCCATGGTGGTGTTTCGTGGTACTTGCCCCAAGCAGAGGTTGAGTAGCCATTGAGTCGTAGCACCTCTGCCATAGGCGTAATGGATTGAGGACGAATGCCTGTGTTCCCTGGGAACGCAGTTGCAACTTCCATAATCGCCCCGGCATTGTTGCTGTGATGGTTGTATCCAGTTAGCAGGGCTGTGCGTGTTGGACTGCACAGAGCGGTTGTGTGAAAGCGATTGTACTTTAGACCATTGTTTGCCAATCGTTCCAAGTTTGGCATCTTGCAAGGCCCACCGAAGGCACTTGAGTGACCAAATCCAATATCGTCAATCAAGATCACCACGACGTTTGGTGCGCCTTCTGGAGCTTGTAAGTTCCATCGCTTGGGTGGTGTCGCATTTCTTGCATCCAAGACATCGTATTTCTCTCGTTTGGGCTCATGGATCGGTAAGACGGAGCGATCTATATCCGCACCGTTTTCGCTGCCGTTCGCTAATGAACCGACGAAGATGCTGGTCATTGAGACGAAGAAGGAACAATAAGCTTTCGTGTTTACAAGCTGCCAACGCATAAATTCATCCTAAGAAAAGAAAATCGGAAAACCCGAGCAAGTCGAGTGACATTACCTTTGGACGACGGTGTAAAACTACGCATCTATCATCGTGCGAAGCCCGTAAGAGTTCAATGAGTAGTGTAAAAATACTCGGGCGTCGCACGATAACCCAGACTTCGGTCAACCCTACGCGATTGCGTCGACTATGCAAACAATCGAATCGGATCCCGAAAAATCAAAAGCTGCTATCACATCGATCGCCGTCGTCTTCTGGATGTGGATCGCTTACTTTTTGAACTATAGCGATCGCCAAGCGATCTTCACGATGTTTAAGGCGTTGAAAGAAGACTTGCAGATGACAGATCTGCAACTCGGTTTGACTGGAACGATTTTTCTTTGGGTCTACGGACTTGGATGTCCTATCGCCGGTATGCTTGCTGATCGATTCCCCAAGGGGAAATTGGTCGTTCTTAGTCTTGTACTGTGGAGCGGCGTGACGATTCTCACCGGATTGTCCACCTCGGCCACGATGCTCTTGTCACTTCGAGCGGCGATGGGAATATCCGAGGCACTCTTCATGCCTGCGGCAATTGCGTTGACTTCTGAATCGACCCCAGCACGATGGCGGTCAAAAGCGGTTGCAAGTTTAACTACAGCTCAAATCGCGGGGATTGTTGCCGGGGCTTCTTTTGGCGGATGGATGGCGCAGTCTGGACGTTGGAGAATGGCTTTTTTTATTCTTGGGGCAGTCGGGATACTTTATGCTGTGCCGTACGCTTGGTTCTTTCTGCGACGAAACTCCAAAGAAACCGACCAAGCTGACGAAACCGTAAAATCTGGTACGGAAGTTACAGCACCGTATGATGCCGACAAACAAGAAAGCAAGATTGCGAATGGGCCCTGGTATCTATCGATTTTAGAGCTTTTATCCGTACCGACATATTTTGCGTTGTGCTTAATCTTTCCTCTGTTCGTTTTTGGATTATGGATGATTTATAGCTGGCTAGCGCGTTACATCGAGGAACAGTTTGGCCTGACGTCCGCTCAGGCAGGGCTGACTTCGACGATTTATCTACAGTCGGCCACTCTTTGTGGGTTGTTTGTAGGTGGATATGTTGCTGATTACTGGAAGTCGACGATGCGATCTGGCCGATTTCTCGCGTTGCTAGTTAGCCTTATCGGTTGCGCTCCATTACTGGTTGCGATCGGACAAGCGAATCAGCTTGCGCATTTAAAAGTAACGCTTGTCGCTTACGGCTTTCTGAGTGGTTGGATGATGGGGAATATTTTTCCTGCAGCATTTGAAGTGATCGCTCCGAAATCGCGAGCGACAGCTGTTGGGATCTTAAATCTATTCGGTGCAATCCTATCCGGATTTGCTCCGTTGTTGGTAGGTTACTGGAAAGAGCTACTAGGGTTGCCTGGAATGTTGTGGTTTGCAGCTCTAGCTTACCTCTGTGCTGCGGTAATGTTGGTGTTCACTATTATTTTCCTTTTACCTCAAGACTACCGATCGTATGACACTCCGAATCTTGATCGCTGAAAGCAAACAAGAAGTCTCAACGTTTAATCCAAACTTGAGCCATCTGACTGACTTTGGTATTCGACGTCGGCAGGCCATCATTGACTATCACCGAACGGTTCGGAACGAAATAGGTGGGGCGCTGAGTGTTTTTGATCAGGATTCTCAGGTTGAATTAATCCCGGCCTACAGTGCTTTTTTTATTACTTCAGGTGGGACACTTGCGTCGGATGCTTGGACGACCCTCTCGAAAGACTTTCTCGAAGAGATCCGTCTAGCGATGAAAACGGGCACGATTGATGGTGTCTATTTTTGCATGCACGGTGCGATGTGTGCCGAAAACGAGTTCGACCCGGAGGGGTTTTTATTGGAACAAGCTCGAGAGATTCTTGGAGAGAAAATACCGATCGTTGTCTCATTGGATCTACATGGAATCGCTACGCGCAAGATGTTCAGCATGCCGATGCGATTGTCGCGTACCATACTTATCCGCATGTGGATTTTTTTGAGACGGGAGCGAGAGCGGCAGAACTATTGCTGAAAATAGTTCGGAAACAAGTTCGGCCTCTCACAGCGCGAATAGCGATTCCGGCTTTGGTCCGAGGTGATGAGTTGATCACCGAAACAGGGTTGTTCGGACGATGCATTCGAGCTGCAAAAAATTGTGAGAGCAGTCCTCATGGGTTGAGCGCCGGGATGTTTATTGGTAACCCATTTACCGATGTTCCTGAATTAGGAAGTGCGAGTTTTGTCGTGACCAATGATGACGAGCCGCTAGCTTGCGAAACAGCGTTGCGCATCGCCGAAGAGTTCTGGAGCTATCGAGAGAAGATGCAGGTACCTTTGCTGTCACTCGAAGAGTTGCAAAAAACGGTGCTCGAAATTCACCGTGTAAAATCACCTTCCATTCGCAGTACTATTGGCCTAGTCGATGCTGCTGATGCGACCAGTTCTGGTGCGTCGGGGGATAGTAACGCCGTCATCAAAGCGCTTCTCGAATGTAAGTACTCCGGTCGAGTATTAGCTCCAATCGTCGATCGTCCTGCGGTAGAGACAGCTTTTCGTGCTGGCGTCGGAGGCGACGTAAAGGTCCAGGTCGGAGGTACTCTCGACCCGAAAAGATTCAAACCTGTCACGATTGAAGGTAAAGTGCGATCGTTGAGTGATGGGGTGTTTCGTAGTGAGTCGTTTGGAGAATTATGGGATTCGGGACGGACCGCAGTGATTGAAGCCAACGGCCTGACACTAGTTGTATCGAGTCGTGGCGTTAACTTGTACGATCGCTCGTTCTACTTTGCGAATGGTCAGAACCCCAGAAATTTTGACGCAGTTGTCATTAAGTCTCCACACTGTCAACACGCGATGTATGCAGCTTGGTGTAGCCATATGTTGTTGATTGATGCACCAGGTTCCTCGAGTGCAAATCTGAGGAGCCTAGGGCATCAACGATGCGTGCGTCCTGTATTTCCTTTGGATGCCCAAGTTGAATTTCGTCCCACCGTCGAGATCTATCGAAGGAACACAAGTAGTTGACCCTCGGTACAATAGGTACCTTCGGACGATGCTGTTTCTTGCTTGCTGTATTGTTTCTATTACCTATCTAAATTCCAGAACTTTTGAACGATAACTTTTGAACGATGAAGATTACGAAAATTACGTGTGCTGGGTTACGAGGCGCGACTCCTGAGGGAGGCTGGAGCAACGAACTGCGCCCCGAAGATTGTGTGCATACCCTCATCGCAGTGCATACCGATACCGGCCATGTTGGACTTGGCAGTGTCTTCACAAATGATCGGCTCGTTCAAGCATCTTTGGATGTGCTTCGCCCGTTGTATACCGGCGAAAATGCTCTCGAGCCTGAGCGTGTCAGTGAAAAACTACATCAGCATATGTTTTGGTTGGGACGCGGTGGATCGATCACTCATACGATCAGTGGAGTCGACATCGCGTTATGGGACTTGTTAGGGCAAGCCACGGGGCAACCTGTCGGTCGGTTGCTCGGTGGACGATACATCGAACGAGTTCAGCCTTATGCATCCCTCTTGATGCAGGAGCCTGTCTTGATGAAAGAGAGCTTGTTGCAAGTCAAACAGAATGGTTTTCGAGCATTCAAGATTGGATGGGGGCCGTTCGGGCGTCATTCTGCTGCGAAAGACGAAGCGATCGTCGCTGCAGCCAGGGAAGCCATTGGAGATGATTGCCACTTGATGGTGGACGCGGGTGGTTCTGACGCTTATTGGCATCAGACATACAAGTGGGCGATTCAGACCGCTCGCATGTTGGAGAACTATAAGGTGACTTGGTTTGAGGAAGCATTAAGCCCTGATTCTCTCGATGATTTCGTTAAGCTGCGAGAAGAATCTCCAGTTCCGATTTCGGGAGGAGAAGTCCTGACGCGACGGCAAGCCTTTTTACCGTGGTTGGCAAGGCGTGCATTCGACATCATTCAACCGGATGTCACCAAGGTTGGCGGCTTGAGTGAGGAGCGTCGCATCGCTTGGACCGCTCAGGATTTTGGCGTCGAATTCGTTCCCCACGGATGGAACACTGCGATCGGGCTTGCAGCAGATCTCCACTTAGCCTCAGCAATTCCAAACACACGTTTTGTGGAGTATCTGACTGGTTCGCCCTTTATCGATGAATTGGTCGAGACTCCATGGAAACTCGACTCCCAAGGCTTTTTGCAGATTCCATCGGTGCCCGGACTCGGAGTGCGTTTGAATCATGACGCCGTGCAGAAGTACACCGGTTCCGTAGATTGGCTAGTCAATCGCTAGTCGAGATTCCGTAACGATTCTAAGTTGCAACGAGTGGATCTGGGTTACGCAATATGTCGTTCCAATAGATCCGGATCGAGAGTGGCTCGAGGCGGAGTGACATCATGGAGGGTTTGATAAGCAGTACGCCTGCGGCTGACTGCTAAACGATTTGACTGGTACGCCTGCGGCTGACTGCTAAACGATTTGAATGGTACGCCTGCGGCTGACTGCTAAACGATTTGGTGGTTCAGCGTGGGGGTTGGTTGGGTTGAAGGTCGGCTTCGATGCGCCCTAGCGTATTTTGAACCATAACGGCGAGCTCGAGGTCTTTAAGACTCTGTTGCAGATCGACATCCGCGACATGTTGAACTAAATTCGCTTCTTGGAAGACTCCTTCGCCGACCAATTCCGCTCGCGCTTTCCCATCATGCCCATGCACCCAGAATCGGGGCTTGTCGATATCCCAAGGACGCAGGAAGTCGTCGCAGATCAAGGAAGCTTTGGTGCCGGCGATTTCGATCCACTTTCGGCCGTTCGCTTCGTAGCCGCAGTCCCAACTCGCTAGAAGGCTGCGGTGAGGTGAGCAGTTGAGTCCTTGCAAGGCTACGAGGTTGGATCGCTTCAGCCTTGCCATCGTTTGTACTTGATACCATGCCGATTCGGGTGATTGAGAAATTCTAGTACCGTCCGAGTGCATCGTTTCGGCTTCAAAACCCGTCAGCCAAGCAGTGGAATAAACGCAGTACCAGCCTAGGTCGAGCAAACAGCCTCCACCTACGGAAGCGTCACCACGGTGGTCTTTACGATCTAGGATATTTCCCACACTGCAAGCGACCGTGATTCGGCATAGTTCTCCAAGTTCACCGCTTTCGATTACTTCACGCATCCGCAGAGATCTCGGGTGATGAGGAAATGCGGTTGCCTCAACCGCGACGGTTCCAGTTTGTTTTGCCGTCGCGAGTAATTCAGATGCTTCGCTCGGAAACTGTGTAAGAGCTTTCTCGCACAGCACCCTTTTGCCGAGCCGAAGTGCGATGTCGGAAAATTGCAAGTGCAGTGATGGAGGCACCGCGATGTAGACAGCGTCGACATCCGAACGCTCGATCGCTTCCTGAAAATTTGTAGTCCCACAAGGAACCGAGAACTGGCTTAGCCATTGAGCCAGTTTGTCGGGATTTCGACCTGCTCCGACTCGTACCTCATGTCCGGCCGCGCGGACAGCCTGAACCATCCGGTGTGTTACGCGACCGATTCCAAGGAAGGCCCAACGCATTACATGGATGCCGGTACAAAGAACCAGAGAATGGTCAGAACGGTGCAAATGGTGTAAGCCACAAAAAGGCTTGGTCGGAAGACTCGCAGAGGAACATTTGAAACACTCTTTGAGTAGAGGGTACTGAGCACACGCCAGTAGTAACCGGCGGCAATGACGGCATTGAAAGCCATCAGAACACCCATGATCAAGCTGATTGAATCGACACGGCGGTCAGCTACCACGCCGACAAACACCATGAATTTTGCCCAGAAACCTGCGGTGAGAGGAAGTCCGATCAAGCTGACCAGGGCTACGGTCAGACCGATGGAGGCAGCTGGACGACGGTAGAACATTCCAGCGAGATCACCGATCAAATGGGACTTGCCACCCGCTGCTTCAATTTCGCCAAGGCAAGCGAACATACCGAGTGTCATCGCGGCATAGGCAGCGAGATAGGAGAACAGCACATTTGCGTTTGCATCTTGCCGAATCAAGGCAACAAAAGCCAGAAGTAGGTATCCGGTGTGTGCAACGCTAGAGTAGGCCATCATTCGACGGAGGTTGTTTTGAGCGACAGCAAGAACGTTGCCGATGCACATCGTCAGGGCAGCACAAACTAGCAGCACCGGAATAATCACTGAACTGGCGCCTTGGCTAAGATTTCCTGCACCAATTAAACGGATCAGAGCGACAAATCCTGCGACCTTTGGAAGGTAGCTCATCGCACCTGCAAGAGTGACTGAGGTGCCTTCGAAGACGTCAGGGGCGTAGAAGTGGAATGGAACGGCGGTGATTCGGAAGGCCAATCCGCACATGGCGAGCAAAAGGCCTAGTGCCATGAGCCGTTTGCCTTCTCCAAAGCCAGCTTGGATCACCATCAAATTGGTGGAGCCGCAAAAACCGTAGAGGTAGCTAATTCCCAGAAGGAAGAAGCAGGAGGCGAACGCCGAGAGCATAAAATATTTCAACGCTGCTTCTAGGCCCGTGTTATCAGACTTGACGATGCCCAGCAGAACGTACGTTGGGATGCTTACGAGTTCTAGTCCCAAGAAGAGCGACACCAAATCATTGGAAGCGCCGACGATAGGAATGGCTGCGAGGATAATAAGCAAAGCTCCGTAGTACTCAGCCATTCGTCCTTTCGGAGCGGTCGACCAAGACATGAGGATTAGGATCAGTCCGCCGAGAAACGTCAGCCGTTCGGAAGCGAGTGCTGTGGCATCAAACCGGAAGAGACCGAAGGCATCTGGCGACAATTGGGGCACGCCTCGCCAAAAACTCGCGAGCATCGCGAGGAGCAAGCACACGAGGGCAGATGCGGCATACATCGATCGATCCGAGTGCACATCTTCTCGCTCCCGTTTGCGCTGAAACACCGAAGCGCTCATAACCAGCGAGCCGCCGATCAGCAACACGATTTCAGGAGTCAGGTGACTAGCGGCGGCCTTTATGCTTTGGATGGCATCCACGGTATTCTCTCGCTCTTTCTTACTTGCTCGTTCGCTACGTTCTTATGTTGTTCACTCAAAGGCGAAGGCCTATTGAGCCCCTGAGTTGGAAGCAAGAACATCCATTTTGGGATGTGCTTGTTTGCTGACTGGTTCGACCCAAGTGGCCAATCGGTCGGTATCTGGTTGAAAAAGTTTCATCGTTCGCATTGGGAACAATCCGATGTACAGGCACAAGAAAGCGACGACAACCAGAGGCAACCATTCCCGTTGCGTCAGGTCCATCGCACCTTTCGGATGGTTGTGTAGATCAACCGTTTGTCCGTTGCTGCCGAATAGAAGGCGTTGAACAATTTTCAAACCGTACCAAGCACCGAGCACTGTGCCGAGAACCGCGATCGCAACCAAGGTTCCACAAACTCGCATCATGCCTGACATCGTGAGCAATTCACCCACAAACCCGTTGAGGCCTGGGAGCCCAGCACCAGCGAGAGTGAAGAAGACTAAGAGCACAGCCAGCTTTGGATACTGCGAGGCCATCCCGCGATCTTCGGAAGCAAGTGAAATCGGGCCGCGACGTTCTTCGAGCATTGAGAGAATCCAGAACATCGCTGCAGTGATCAAGCCGTGGTTGAACATTTGCAAGGCCGCACCACCGAGGCCTTCTTTTGTCATGCTCATCATTCCGAGAGTGATGAAACCGACGTGAGAAAGCGAGCTGTATGCCAGCACGTGCCGAAGATTGTCTTTTGTCAGGGCAATCATCGCACCGTAGACGATGACAATTGCCCCGAGAGTTCCGATAACCATTTGAGCTTCGTACGACAAAGCTGCGGGTGTCAACGGAATCACAATTCGAAGGATGCCGTAGAGACCGAGCTTCGCGACGACTGAAGCAACTAGTGACGTAGTGTTCGGGTGAGCGGCGGCGTATGTTGTCGGTAGCCAAGTGTGCAATGGCAAGATCGCCAGTTTGATCCCAAAACCTAGTAGCAACAGCCAGACGGTCCAAGAATCGTGCGATGTGACTGCCGTTGAACCAGCCATGGCTGTTGCGGCAATTTCCGAAAGTGCTGGCAGTGAAACAGTCGACTCATGTCCGTATCGCACGGGGGATGTTGCTAAGGAGATCAACCCGATGACCATCGGAATGCTACCGGCGAGCGTGAACAACAAGAAACGCCTTGCGGAAGCCGCGGGAGCTTCCCCATTCCCCCAGCCTTGGATCAACAAGATCAGCGGAATCAAAACAGCTTCAAAGAACAAGTAGAACGATAAGAGGTCCATGGCGAGGAATACTCCCATGAGCATCGATATCGAGGCGAGAAGTAATCCGATGTAGGTCGCCGTGCGGTTCGTGATTTGATAACTTGCTAACCAGACCGTGAAGAAACCCACGATTCCAGTTAGAAGAACCATAAGGGACGAGATGCCGTCCGCGCCGAACAATAGTCGCCATTGGATGGCTTGCCCACCCACAGAAACCGGTAATGCAATTCGGAGAGCCTCGGGGGCGAATTCCACGCGTGGTGCGATAGACCCGGATGCGTTCTCGATCAATGGGGCTTGGTGAACTTGGACGACCAAGCCAATGCTAAGCAGCAAGGTCAGGAATGCTGCGAGCACACCGAATGCGACCATGGCCTTTGCACGAGCACCGGAGCTAAATATGACCAGTGCCGCTGCGAAAGGAACCAAGACAAGAAGTGGGATCAAGATATTCATGGTTACCAATTCGCTCTCGTGACAATCCAAATCGCTACCGCAGCGATACCGACTGCGGTGAGGAAACTGTAAGCGGGAATACGACCAGTCTGAACACGCTGTCCTGCCAGTCCTAGGACTCGAGGAAGTCCGGCAACCATTTCGGTCAGCGATCCGATGATCGTTGTGTCAAACCAAGTCAAGAAGCGACCGACCCACAGCATGGGACCGACCACAATGCGTTCATACAACCAATCGATGTAGAGTCGATTGCGACCAAAGTCAGCAACCAACTTCAGCAAACCATCCGAGGACGGAGCACGACGACTTAGTCCGTATCCGAGGACTACTCCAGCGATTGCGATGAGGGAGGATGTCGCTAGAAGCCACATCGGTTCATGGTGTTCATGATTGTGTAACCATGGCGTTAGCGATACATACTCAGAAATTCGGCCTGTTGGACCTAATAGTGCACCAACACCCAAGGCTCCTACCGCGAGGACAGCCATCGGAGCGAGCATAACGGCACTCGCGTCATGCGCATGATGCCCTGCTGCTGCAGGAATTTTTTCCACGCCGTGAAACGTTTTGAAGTAAGCTTTTGCAGTGTAGGTAGCAGTGAGCAGTGCCGTAATGAAACCGATCCCCAAGAGAACGGTGAAGTGACCTCCCACCATTGTGTCTTTACCGGCTTCGACCAAAACTCCTAACACTCCGTCTTTACTGAAGAAACCGGAGAGGAGTGGAACACCCGCGAGTGCGGCAGCTCCGATGCCGAAGAGGATGTTGGTTTTTGGAAGCACACGTTTGAGACCAGAAAACTCTCGCATGTCGATCACGTCGCCCATCGCGTGCATGACGTTGCCAGCAGAGAGGAACAGGAGGGCTTTAAAGAAAGCGTGCGTCACCATGTGGAACATCGCGGCAACGACAGCAACCGTCATCAAGTCTTTTACCGCACCGGTACCGAGCGCCATAAAAAGGTAACCTAGTTGGCTGACCGTCGAGTACGCCAAGACCCGTTTGAGATCGTCTTGATACAAAGCCATCACCGCAGCGATTAGTGATGTGATTCCGCCGAGCCAAGCAACAGTGATCAGCACGGATGGGGTATGGGTTGTCAAAGGTGCTAACCGAGCCATCAAATAGACACCGGCTGTAACCATCGTTGCAGCGTGGATCAATGCCGAGACAGGAGTTGGCCCTTCCATCGCATCGGGCAACCAAACGTGGAACGGGAACTGAGCCGACTTGCCAATCGCCCCGATCATCAGAAGAAATCCGATGAGTGTTACCAGGGAGCCTTCTTTGGCAGCGAGTACGGGGACCGCATCAAAAATTGTTTGGAAGTCCAGTCTTGCGAAAAAGTCTTTGCCCGCGCCGACATCGGTGTGACCAATAGCGTAGCTAAGCAATAGGATTCCAAATAGGAATGCCGTATCGGCGATCCGGTTGACGAGGAACGCTTTGGTCGCGGCACGTGCTGCAGACGGTTTACGGAACCAAAAACCAATCAACAGATAACTGCAAGTTCCGACCCCTTCCCAAAACGCGTACATCATCAAGAGATTGTGGGAAAGAACCAGCATGGTCATGGAGAATACGAATCCGCAGAAGACGGCGAAGTAGCGGGCGTATCCTGGGTCATCGTGCATGTAACCTTTTGAGTAGATCGCGATCATTGCCGAAATGGATGTCACCACCGACAAGAGCGTCAAGCAGAGTGTATCGATCCGAAGGGTGAGGTTTAGGTTCACTCCGCCGATGTTCAAATAGCGGTATCCTTCGACCAACGCAAATCCTGTGTCGGAGCTTTCCGCATTCCACTGGAATAGGATCGCTAAGGCGCAGATGGCGGAGACCAATAGGGAGGCGATGGCTGGCAGGTGCGCAACGCGCGTGTCACCCCGAAACGAGAGTATCGCGCAGAGGATACACCCAACCAAAGGGGCGATGGGGACAAGCCAAGCGAACAATTCCAAGTTAGCCACGTTGATTGACCTCCGCGTTTCCGGAAGCAGATCCGGACAAAGTTCCAGTCGTTCTATCGAGGGCAGCTTGCAAGCCACCCGGCACCGGATTTTCTAATGGATCAAGACCTGCAGGACCCAATTTCGGATAGTTCTCGTCTTGTGAAAATCCTTCAAATTCTTCATCGAGGGAGTGCGGAATGATCGTTTCGCTTAATTCGTCCCAAGCTTGAACATCTAGAGTTGGTTTTCGCCGGAACAATGAGACAACCATTGCGAGTGCTATAGCCGCTTCACAGGCTGCGATGGTCAATACCATTACCGCCAAAATTTGACCTTGGTAATTGTGATGCATTCGCGAGAAGACGATAAGGTTCAAGCTGACGCCCGATAGCATCGTTTCGAGGGAAAGAAACATCAGAATCATCGATCTTCGAGTTAAAAAACCTATCAACCCGATCGCGAAGAGGATGCCACCTAGCAACAACAAATTGTGGGCTTCGGAATAGTTCACGTTGCATCCCTTTCCGTTCTTTGAGCTAAAACAATCGCGCCGATTGTTGCAACCAATAGCACGGTCCCTGCGAGTTCTACCGCTAGCAGGTAATCTGTGAACATTGACCGTCCTAAACCAGATGTCTTGGCTGGCACGAATGCTTCCAACTCTTGAACGCTCATTCCGGGTTGTACTGTTGGAGGCATTTTCTCACCTGGAGCGTCTCCCGGCACCGCCAAGCTGTATGGGCGTGTGACATCGACCTTAATTGGAAGTACTTCACCAGGTTCTGCTACGCTCCAAGCGATGGCAAACATCAATGCGGCGGCGACAATAGTTGCGATTAATGGGTTTGTGAGTTGGATGTCATAGGTTCGCAATTTACTTTTTTGAGCGAACATCAATACAAACAAGAAGATGATGATTGTCGCTCCGGCGTAAACAATCATTGTTGCGGCAGCGATAAAGTAAGCGTATTGCATGAAGAGAATGCCGCACGCAGATAGGACCGAAGTCGCAAACCCCAATGCCGCGTGTACTGGTTCTCGCGCCGTGATGAATGCCATTCCTCCTCCCACCGCAAGGACACAGAAGCACATTCTAACGATGGCATCGATTTGCAGAGGAATAACGGTGAATGCTAGTGCAATAGCCAAAGCGAAGATACCTAGCCCGGCGGCGAGCACTGCCTTGGATTTCACTACACCATGTTGAAGTAATAAATAAGCGAGGGCACCGAGAAGGATCACAAGCAACATGGCTTGCGAAAGACTTCCCGGAATCTGTTCGCCGGATACCACCGGTAGTCGATTCGGGTCGATAGAAAAGGGATTCACTTTTTGCCTCGTAGATTCATTCGATAATCAATGCTCGACCTATCGATCGATTAACCATGACGACCGCGACCTGGAGGTGGCGGAGCATCTTTCGCTGTTGCGGATACTTCTGCAGCGGGGCCCAAGACCCCGCGATGGGTTCTAACTGGATCGCGTCCGGTTTGAACGGTCTTATCGAAGACGGACAAGAGTTTCTCCTTGTCGAAAATCATTTCTTCACGAGTCATCCCGGTCAGGTCGTACACGCTGGTGAGTTCAATTGCATCGACAGGGCAGGCTTCCTCGCACATTCCGCAGTAGATGCATCGCAATTCATCGATGGTAAAGGTCGCCGGAAACTTGTCGCGATCCTTCCAGTGAGGGTCATCTTTGGGGGCCGGTGCCGCGATGATTTCGATGCAGTTTGCTGGACAAGCTGTTTGGCACATGTAACATGCCACGCACTTAACCCGCCCTTCTTCGTCTCGATTAAGCCGATGGACGCCTCTGTAATTTGGCGGAATCTCCGGTTCGACTTCGGGATACTGCCGCGTCATCGGTTTCCCCGATACCGCGTGGCGAACAGCAGTTGCCAAACCGGAAACAATGGCTGGCAAATACAGCGCATCGAGTACGCTCATCTTTGGATCTTCGCCCCATTTGACCGACTTCTTTTTCTTGGTCTCACTCATACGACACCGCTTGCTTTCGTGACAGACCCGCTCGCAGAGCATTCTCAGTAGAAATTGTCTGGTTGAATTTCGCCGCACTGTAGTAGGCCGCCGCCACCGGTAAGGCTGCCGTGATCAGCAGTAAGTGCTTGGGCAACCCTAACGTCAGGACGACTGCAACACCAACGAGATTCGCCAAAGCTAGAGGAATCAGGCCCTTCCAAGCCAATCCCATCAATTGATCAAATCGGAAGCGAGGTAAAGCCCATCGCAACAACATGATCAACCCTACAACCATGGATACTTTGATTAACAGAACTAGTAGACCGAGAAGCAAAACAACGATGGAAGCTCCTGCAGGACCTGGAAGACCAGGGAAGTGCCATCCTCCGAAGAACAGCAGAACGGTCAAAAAGCTGACAGTTACGATGTGAGTGTATTCGGCTAAGAAGAACAGCACGAACTTGATACCGCTGTACTCTGTATGGAAACCGCCCACCAATTCTTGCTCGCACTCGGGCAGGTCAAACGGGAGTCGGTTGGTTTCCGCAAGGGCGCTAGTGAAGAAGACCAACAGAGCTAGCGGTTGCCAGAATACGTTCCAATCGAGCAAGCTTGTCGATTGAGCGGCGACGATTTTTTCGATGTTTAAAGATCCCGTGATCGCGATTACACCGATGAGAGAGAGTCCTAGGGGGATTTCGTAGCTAATAAACTGGGCACAAGAACGAATCGCACCGTAGATCGAATACTTGTTATTCGAGGCCCAACCACCGACGATGATACCGTAGGCGGACAGTGAACTGATCGCCACCATCATGAGGATCCCGATGTCGACGCCTGGGGCAACGATGAATCGAAACCCTTCTTTGTAGTCTGCGTCAACGGGGCCAAAGGGCATGACTACCAAGGCGAACATGGCGGTCATCAAGCTGAAGGTTGGTGCGATGAAATACAAAGTCGTATACACGTGGTCTGGGATAACTTGCTCTTTCAAGAAGATCTTGATCCCGTCTGCAACGGCTTGGAACAACCCGAACGGCCCGACACGGTTTGGACCTACGCGGTCTTGAACGTATGCTGCTATCTTGCGTTCGATGAAGGTCATGTACAGACCGAGGAACGGAACGACAGCGAGGATAATCGCAATCGCAGCGAGAATCGGCCAGAGGGTTGGCCATACTTCTTTGAGGTGTTGAATCATTTCGTTTTCCTTGGTTTCCAAGTTCTGGAGTGCTTATTTTGCCGTTGTAACGGCGTGTTTAGTTAATCGCACTCC
>JBEICB010000416.1:0-1979 GCA_040373655.1 Pirellula sp.
ACCATCGAAGTATCGATCCCACTTCCTTGCTGACTCGAATCGAGAGTGCAGGATTAACCTTGCTCATAGCGCCGAGTTCTCGCACACAAAAGTGCCGAATGTTGTGGCTCGGAGCAGGGCACGTATTGTCCTGATTTGTGGGTGGCACGTATTGTCCTGTACCCAAAAGTAACCTATTTTGAGAGGGTCGCTGTACGCTCTCTTTCTAAACGCTCCCTGACATACGTGAAGCCAAGGGCCGATTTTCTCGTCGCCAATACAACCATTTAAATCAGAAATCTGCTCACATCGATTGGGCCGATTTCTGCAAAGGCGCCATCGACGTTCGTTCGCCTGTATTCAATAAGGTGATCCACAAGTGGGTCTGTATATCTATCCAGGCCAACTTCATCTAAAAGTGATTTCACGGAATGCCCCTGAATCGTCTTGAAGTGTTTCCAAAATCGAAAGACTTCGACCCGATCTAAGAAAAACCGATTGCCAAGCCAACCAAAATATCGGTTCGTCCAATTGCCCGTGAAGGAACCATCCCATGCAAAGGTCTGTTCGCACCACAGATAGCCATCCTCCTTGAAGCAGCTTCGTGTTCCGACAATATGTCTCCCATCCCATTGGCTTATCGTCCTCACCAATCCCGAATCCCAGAAAGTGACTGTGGGACCAATACGACCGCCGCTTCCGCGAAAAGCGCCGGCGTATCTCGGTTCGAACACTGAAAAGCGGTCATTTGAACCGTGCTTATTTGACCACGTCTCTTCCGCCTGCACGTCGATGATTTCTGGAAAATGCTTCGATGTTGTCTGGATATCAAATTTGTGATTGGTATCAAAGAGCGTGAATTCATCCAACGCTAGCCCTAACGATTTCACCGCTCCATCCCGATCAATGTAGTAACCTTTGAAGAAAGGCGATGCGTATCCCGCTCCAAGCAAATAGCCCGTATCCATCCATTGAACTTGTGTACCGCATTCCTTACCCGAGTATTTTATTGATGCTTTCTTTAAGTTATTCTCAGAGCGAAAAGTCAGTTTGGGGCCAAATTGCTCTCCATCTCTTGTGGCGCAATATGACTTCACTGCGTTATCGTCAAAGAACTCTATCGCAAAATCGATCATCCTAACGTCCCTTTGCTGCGTCCCGTGCGGCCTTTGCATGATCATATGCTCCTTGTCGTGAATGGGCTGAGCCCATATACCATCGCTCGGAATATCGAGTCTCGAATGCAGTTTCCTCAATTTCATCCTGCGCGTACTCGTAAAACGACCCGATTGCTCTTCCGCCTTCGAGTGACCAACACAAAGGGGTGCTTTCCGCGAGGGCTTGGTTGACATCCCCGGTGGTGTAATAGACGTACCCACCTACAAGGATTGGAGTGTGTCGAGCAACATATCCTAAACCTCGTTTCGCATAGCCAATGACCCCGTCAAGTTTACTCAATCGATTCGCAATCTTTGACAACTCTGCAGCCGCGGTACCGCGACGTTTTTTCACTTCGAGTTCGGCAGCCGCACGTGCAGCTTCGAACGCAGTATCGCGTGCTTCAGAGTATGCTTGGGTCTTAGGGGTAAACTTGGACATCCTCTTTCTGTATTCAGCTTCTCCGATCTGAGCGGCTAAGGCAACTTCTTGGCGTACTCCATCATTAAAAGCTTTAATGATTTTGTTTTCCGAACCCTTAATCTCATCGAGAAATTTTTGTGCTAGTTCAGGATTCATACTTTTCCCCTTAGCGAACTTCTCTAATTCGCTCGCAACCGCTGCGTTGTACTGCGCATGAGGAACGCCGTTGATGGTGACTCCATCGTGGAAGTTATAGTAGTCGTCTCTAATCCTGGCGGTAACGGTATCCCAGACGTCTGTGATAGTTGTATCAAACGATTTCCAAAGCTCTTGTGGTATGATGTGATGCCCATCTCCGACCTTAAATAGTCCACTAGGATCGGTCGCGTAACTCGGATGGTTGCCTACGTAGCGATACA
>JBEICB010000283.1:0-5414 GCA_040373655.1 Pirellula sp.
CAACGGACCGCGGAACATACCAGTGCGCAGATGTCTCACTTCAAGCAGCCAATGCCTGGAAGGCCGGCACAACCACTGCCGATGTCGTTAGGCCTCGGTGACCTGAGAAAAAAGGGTGTTAAAGGCCCGGAGGGCCGACACAACGGAAACGGGAATGACAACTCAAATTATGATTCCAATCAGCGCCATGCATGGGTGGCACCGATTTGCCAGCCGCCTAGCAAATTACCAACTGCGCCACACACGAAGCACTTAGCTAGCAAACGCCATTTTTCAGCCCCGGTTCGGGGTCTGTCCCCAATCCGCGCTCAAATTACGCCGTTTTGCTAGCATTTCATGCTGGTTCAGCTTGGCATAGGCAGGATACCATCTATGGCTGTCTGTCATTTGTGGATGGCACCGATCGAGAAATCCTTATTGGTACCTCCACCGTCTGGCGAGCGGTGGCTACGGGCTCGTGCAATGCGGCCCAAGTTTCACAAGGTCTTCTTTGCGCCTTTGCGTCTTTGCGTGCGACATTGGCGCACTGGTAGCTGTTCGTGCACGTAATTGTCTGCCATTTGTGGATGGCACCGATCGAGAAATCCTTATTGGTACCTCCACCGTCTGGCGAGCGGTGGCTACGGGCTCGTGCAATGCGGCCCAAGTTTCACAAGGTCTTCTTTGCGTCTTCGCGTCTTTGCGTGCGACCGGTTCGAGAAGCAATCTCAAACGGAATGAAGAACGCTAGCAATGGCAGTTCGGAAATCACCGGAATTTCTTTCGCAATCGTCAAAGTTTACCAATTCGTGAGCCGATACCAGTTCTGTGCGAATTCCGACTTGGTTGGGGTTTGCATGTTAGGGGGGCCTAACACCAAAGGATCAACGTTTTCAGCTTTGCCGTTCGCTAATACTAGCGATCGACGGGCGATGAGTTGCGCCGCATTTGGATGGGAATCCCAGGCTTATGAAACGCACCTTCCACAAGTGGTTTGTTGGACTTCAACTCGGCAGCTTGCTGCTCGCTGGTTGCCATCCGACTCAACCTTATTTCCTTCGAGAACGTTCCAGTCTCTCGCATTACCTGGATCATGCTCAACGCATCGAAGTTCCAGATTTGGAAGTCAATCCGCCTGTCGAAGCGACACATGCCGTCGAGCCATTGAGCCTCGACAATCAACAATTTGAGTTTCTCGACGTAACCCTTGAAGAGTGCATCTCCTACGCACTGGTTAACAGCAAGCTAATCCGTACGGTTCCCGGAACACAACGTCAAAACATTGACATCGCAGCGAATATCCTTTCCACTCCTGGGCAACAGCTCTCAACGGTATACGATCCGGCGATCGTAGCGACGACCACCAGTCCACAACAAATTGCAGTCGATCAAAACGGCAACCGTGTTCTTCCTCGCGGTGCGGCGCGAGCGAATCAAGTCGGTGGTGTAGAAGATGCATTGAGTGAATTCGATGCGCAGTTCTCAGCATTCTTCTCCTACAACAACACCGACCGCGCACGAAACGTCGGTGAAGACAATCCTTTCAATCCAACACCGTTTACGGGTAGAGACAGCACCGGACAGATGGCTCTCTCGAAGCGGATGGCAACGGGTGGTATTGTGACCGCTCGCTCGCAGACGATCTACAGCTTTAACAATATCGCAACCGATGGACCTGGCCGAGCCGTTCCGAGCGACTACACACAAGTCTTGGAATTTCAGGTTCAGCATCCATTGCTTCGAGGTCGCGGTACCTCTGTCAATCGTATACCGGTTGTTTTGGCTCGCATCAACGAAGACCTATCCTTGGTCGATTTCGAAGAACGAGTTCGAAATTTGGTACGCGATGTTGAGTACGCTTACTGGGATCTCTATCAGTCATACTGGAACGTTGAAAACGCTCGGATCGCTCGCGACAGTGCGGCGAAAGCCTACCACATCGCTTTTGAAAAACTCCAGAAGGGTGCCGCAGGAACCACCGAGGCCCAAGCAAAGTTCACCTATCACGATTTCCAAGCTCAACTGGATTCGGCTCTTGCCGGCGGTGGTGCTCTTGGTGGTGATCCTGGACTCTTTGGACGTGAACAAGCTCTGCGAGTATTGATCGGCTGGGCAAGCACCGACGGTCGTTTGATTCGCCCCTCCGATAAACCCGCCATCGGCATGGCACAGTTCGATTTCGACGAAGCCTTGAACGAGATGCTCAATCGAAGTGTTGACCTGCGTCGTCAACGCTGGTTGATCAAACAACGCGAACTTGAAGTACTCTCGTCGAAGAACCAGATGTTGGCAAATGTGGACTTGTCCTTGATCTACCGTTACGTCGGTGTAGGTGCTTCGCTCCTCGACGATGGTGGCAACGGACCATTCCCACCGAATCCTCGAACCAATCCTGCTCCTAGTGCTTGGGAAGAACTCCTCGGTGGTGATTACCAAGAAGCTGCGGTTCGATTGGATTTCCTTCCAAACCCTGTTGGAGCCCGACGCGCTCACAACGACGTTCGAAACAAGCAACTGTCTCTGGCTCGGGATCACGCGTTGCTAGAAGAGAAAGAGATCGCAGCTACGCACCGAATCAGCCAAGTTCTCCGTGAACTCAACAGCAATTACATCCAAATGACTGAACAACTCGCTGCTCTGTCCGCAGCAGATCGTTGGGTGAAGCTTTATCAAGAGAAGTTCAACGCAGGCGATGCCAATGTTGAGCAAATCATGGATTTGCTCTTGAGAGCTCAACAAAGCCGTGCGAATGCAGGTCGGAACTATGTGCGTGCACTAACGGAGTACAACAAGTCGATCACGGAAATTCATATGCTCAAAGGATCTTTGCTGGAGTACAACAACATCACGTTGGAAGAAGGGCTATGGCCAGAGAAAGCCTACTGGGACGCAACCGAACGCTCCCGAGAACGAGCAGCTTCTCGCCCAATCCCTGGTGGTGCAAGTCGCCCAACCCTCTCGAGCCGCGGCGAGTTGCCTCAAAGCCTTGGAACTGCAAACAATGCGGCGACCCCTGGGGTTCTACCGACAAGTCTTCAGCAGAATCCTCCGTCTTCCTCTCCATCGACCAGCGATCCTAAGGAGTCTGCTCCACCGGTTGAACCGAGCGAAAGAGTGCCATTGAAGAAAGCTAGTTCCAGAAAGTCGGTTCCTGCGACCGAGGCCCCCAAATTCGACTGGGGTAGTTAAAGCACAGCAACGCCACGGCGAAACAAAAAATACAAACGAGTTTTTTAAGCGAACAGCGCAAGCTGTGAACGAGAGGCAGGGGGAGTACTCGGGGGATGACGGTTCTACGGAACCGCCATCCCTTGGGTCGTTTAATAATCGAGTGTTCTGCGATGGCTTCTTCAGCAGGAATACGAGTTGCTAGAGTTTGCAACCGGCGGCAGCATAGACAGCATCCAGAACTTGCTGTGTCTGCAAGGTCATGCGTCCCCAAGACAAATCTGGCTTCGATTCGCGGAGCAAGCGATGAAACGTGTTGAACATGTTGATCTCTTGGCTTGGTGAATGCCCAGAATCATACTCGGCCATTTGAAATCGTTGACTGCGACGGTGCATGTGGAAATCGCAAACATCGGTGGTGAACTGTGGTTGTACTAAATCGAATCCGACATTCGATCCGTAAAATGGCAACACAAAATCATCGATCCATACACTCCCTTTTTCACCGCTGATATGACACCACTGCTGATGCTCTGTGGCAAACGAACAGTAGAAACTAGCCGATACACCATTGTCGAATTGCATCTCTGCGGTGAACTCCATCGGAACTGGCTTGGGACTTCCTTCCCCCTGCAACGTCGAAATGCACCGCGCCGTAATAGTAGTAGGCATCCGCCACTCGTTGATCCACAAGATCATACGAATGGTGTACCAACCTAAATCGCCGAGCGAACCATGGGGCTCGTAGTTCGAATTGGATCGGATGTTCTTCGTTCGGAATTCGTGATCGCCGTTAAACGAAAACTGGGTCGCGATCCGCTTGATCGCACCGATACCATTGGAGCTTTTTAGCGTCTCGCGCAGCAGAGGCAGTCGTTGACTGTGCATGAACATCACGCCATCCATGTATTGCACACCGTTTGCATTGCAGACATCGAGGATTTCTTCCACATCCGTTGCCGACAGAGCCGCCGGCTTCTCTGCCAAGATGTGTTTGCCGCTTTTGGCTGCTGCCAAGATCCACTCTTTGCGGATCCCGGTAGGCAACGGAATGTAAACCGCATCGATCGCATCGCTATCTAACATCGCTTGATACGACCCAAATGCTTCAGGTGCATTCGGAAACGGGCAATTACCTTGGCACTCATCGATGAATCGCTGAGCCGAAGCCGTCTCGCGACTAGCTACCCCGCGAACAATTCCACCCTGACTTCGCGAAATCGCCCGCCAGTTCTTTTTGGCAATCCCAGCCGTCGACAAAAATCCCCAACGGCAAACTTCGGAGCGAATCGGCAAATTCGTCATCTTTTTCCCTGTCTATTTAGAAGCCCAAACGTCAGTATTCTTTGCTTTCCCAAAGCCCGCAAAGCACTTTTTACGACCCGGAGATCGTAACACAAGAAGCTCTGTTCGCAATCGGTACGCACTCGCCCCTCTCGCGGGTATACTGGAACTTTTGACGGTTAAACGAAATGTCCAGGGGTCGATGCGTTGAATTCAAGGAACGGTGCTTACCGTCCAGGGTTCCTGCGCATTCTCGCTGAAGCCCATGCAACATCATGTTTCCAATGGATTGTTGGTTTTCCCGAAGAAATACTTCAGTCCTGAAAAGCAGTTGAGCATCAGGTCCTTTACTTTCCACTTCGCAGGCGATCCACGATCCACTCCGCAGGCTTTTCCTTCAAACGCACCTTCTATGCTTTCCTTCCCACTCCCAACGCGCTGCGTTTCTTCCCGTAAAACAATTCTAGGCTTGCCTCAGCGCCTCCGCTTTCACGTATTCGCGTCGCTGATACGTTTTGCGTTCTGCTTGCTGTTTCCTTTCATTCTCGTGGGTAATTCGACTTTATGCCTTGCTGACTCACCGACTACAGCGGGTCGCAAAACCCCGAATATTGTTTTTATCCTGGCGGATGACCTAGGCTATGGCGATTGCGGTTGTTACGGCCAGAAACGACTATCCACCCCAAACATCGATCGATTAGCAGCCCAAGGATTGCGATGGACACAGTTCTACGCAGGTTCAACCGTATGTGCACCAAGCCGTTGTGTGCTGATGACCGGCAAACATACCGGTCGTTGTTTGATCCGTGGGAACTCAAAGGACTCGTTACCTGCCGACGAGAAGATCTTTACTGAAGTCCTTAACGAGCAAGGGTATCGCTGCGGACTATTCGGAAAGTGGGGGGTGGGCGCCGCGGGCGCGGGCGGGGCCCCGCGGCGAGGGGGCGGGGGGGGGGGGGTCGGGGGCGGGGGGGGAGCGCAGG
>JBEICB010000146.1:0-11363 GCA_040373655.1 Pirellula sp.
ACGCGCCGAGACGCGGCGAGTGGTGGCTACCACAGGGAAACGCGCCGAGACGCGGCGAGTGGTGGCTACCACAGGGAAACGCGCCGAGACGCGGCGAGCAGCGATTTTGTTTAGCAGTCAGCCGGAGGCGTACTCGTGCGAAACTCTCTCGAGCCGTAGGCTCGCACCGTAGGTTATGTGCAGCGGTCTTGACCAAAACAATCATCCGCGACATACGATCCACCGAGCAACAAGGTGCAACACTCTCCACCGTCTGGCGAGCGGTGGCTACGACAGGGAAACGCGCAGAAGACCGCAACGCATTTGGCAATGTCGCACAGGTTGTTTACTGGCTGGCTAAAAAAAAGAGAGCCGACTCGTTGGTGCGAGTTGGCTCTTGATTTTTAATTGTCGCTCGAGATTCGTTCTTTACTCGGCAGCGAGGGCTTTTTCAATCGCTTCGGTCAGTTCCTTGGAAGTCGGTTCAACACCTGAACCGAAACGACCGACGACGTTCCCTTTGCGATCCAAAAGGAATTTCTCAAAGTTCCACTTGATCTTTCCCTTGCCGGCAGGCTTGGAGTCAACGCCGGTGAGGTAACCGTATAATGGGCAAGCCTTTCCGGAGCTATCATCGTTTACGTTGACCTTATCGAGCATATCAAACGTGACATTGTACTTGCTCGAGCAAAATTGCTTGATGTCCTCTTTGCTGCCCGGCTCTTGGCCGCCGAATTGGTTACAAGGAACGCCTACGACGGCTAGTCCTTTTTCAGCGTACTTTTCGTGCAGTTGTTGAAGACCTGTGTACTGCTTGGTGTACCCACACTTGCTGGCTACGTTGACAAAGAGGACAACCTTGCCTTCGTATTGGCTCAAGTCAACCTTCTTTCCGTCGATGTTATTCATGCTGAAGGCCAACGCCGGCGGAGCATCTTTGGTGGCTTCTTCAGCAATTGCGGCGGACATAAGAGCCATGGCGACGATACCAGCGAGCAATTTTTTAGGACTCATCTCAATCTCCTCAGATCAATCTGGTGATGAAACTCAGGTAGTCGATGACAAGCAACTACCGGCGGGTTTACCACGGTGCGGTCGAGGGCACCGTGAAGAATACTGGTGCATTGTATTTCAAGGTCAAGTCGAGGTGAATTACGCAGCGGGTACGGGTGGGATTTTTTCCCCTCGAATCAGATCCTCGTACGATTCTCGGGCGCGGATACAGTGGACGTGTCCATCTTCGATCAATAGTTCGGGGGCTCGGAATCGTCCATTGTAGTTGCTAGACATGACAAAACCGTATGCTCCAGCGACTTCGAGGATCAAGTAATCGCCTACGTTTGCGGGTGGAAGTTGTCGTTTGGCGACAAATCCGCCTTCTTCCTGGGTGAAGATGTCACCGCTTTCGCATAGTGGGCCACCGACGACGGTGTCAAAGAGTGCTTCCGCATTGGGAATTGGGCCTCGATGGAAGATAGAGATCGGGTGGTAGGCACCGTAGAGGATTGGCCGTGCCAGATCGTTGAATCCCGCATCCAGGAGGTAGAAACGGTTTTCTCCCATGTTCTTAACGGCACGAATTTCCGCGATCAAGAATCCGCTTTCGGCGACCAGATAGCGACCAGGCTCGATCTCCAGTTTGATTGGGTGCTGGAAATCTTTCTCGAGCCGTGTGCGAGTTTGGTCCCAAAGTTGGAAGTATTTTGCAAGATCAACATAGCTTTGTCCTGCCCGGTAGGGGACCGGTAGTCCACCACCCGCACTGATGGTGGTGATTGTTCTTCCGATCTGCTTGGCAACTCGTTCGAGGGCCTCGCAGACTTGGGATAGGTGTTCTAAGTCGGTACCGGATCCGATATGCATGTGCAAACCGTCGATTACGATGTTGTGCAGGTCTGCGAGTCGAAGGCATCGATCGATATCCTCGTGCCAAATACCGTGTTTGGACTGTGGTCCGCCGGTGTTCGTTTTTTGGCTGTGACCGTGGCCAAAACCTGGATTTACTCGCAATGTCACACTGGAGCCGGGAGCGACGCTCCCGAGTTGTTCGATCATGTCGGGCGAGCCGCAGTTAACATGTAATCCGAGTTTTTTGACCATCGTCAATGCTTCCCGGTCAAATACGTCAGCAGTGTAGACTATTCCTTCGGGGCCGTAGCCCGCGGAGAGTGCGCGCTGTACTTCCCCGGCGCTGACGGCATCAACGACAACACCCAGTCGCCGCAATCGGTCGAGGATGGCGATATTTGAACAAGCCTTTTGCGCGTAGCGGATCAAGTCAAATGCTTGAAGATCCGCAACCTTTTGCCGAATGGTTGCCATGTCGTAGACGTAGCAGGGGGTGCCGAATTGCTGAACGATCGAATCGATCGGCAGTCCAGAAATCTCTCGGCGAATCACCGGAAAAGAGGTCGTAGAGGTCGACATACGGTTAGGTTTCTCCAAGCACAATGGTTCAGTGGTGATCTCGGCATTTCCAACACGGCGGAGGGCCGAAGGGTATCGTTTGAGCCGAAACGGTGAGTAATTGTAAAACGGAAGGGCTAAGACTCCAATTCCTTCCTTTTGCGAACGCTCTGGGAATATTTCTCCATGAACTTCTTTTCGCGCGAAGTTAGCGAGTCTTTTCCTGTAGCGTGAATTTTTTCTAAAATTCGGTCCGCTTCTTTCGCTTCTAACTGGTCAGTAGAGAGGTCTCGATCAGAAGGTTTGTAGACCTTGAACTTCCGACGGGTCCACCATTTCATGATGGACTCTACTCCTTCCTTAGGATCTTGAACCTTTGAGAAATTCCAGTGTAGGAAAAAATACATGGTTGCGAAAAGGATGCCTAACAAGTGAATGTCGTAGGCAACTCCGGTTCCGGGTTGTGCGATGAAATTCGTAAGTACAAATAGCACACCTAAGACCCAGGCTGGCATGGGGAAGACAAGCAGGTAAACCGTTGCATTCGGATAGTTGTAGACAAAGAGCATTGAGATACAGAGGACAGCGCCTGAGGCTCCCAACACTGGCAAGCCGGTTCCGCTAAGGCCACGGATTACCATCCATATCACACCGCAAAACAGTGCGCACAGGAGATAGATTCTAAGAAATTCACGCTTTCCATACCGGGCTTCTACACTTCGCCCCATAAAGTATAGGCTCAGCATGTTAAACAACAGGTGGGTGATTCCGTTGGATGAGTGCGCAAAGGCATAGGTGAGCGCTTTCCACCAGAGCCAAGGCTTGTACAGGGTGTCGGGTTGGAGCATTAGTAGCTCGTTGACCCAGCCTTGACGGTCGGTCGTAACATCGCCGAGTAGCATATTCACGAAGAACACAGCCACGTTGGCAACGATCAGTTGCGTCACAGCCGAACGCTGGTTCCAACTTGGACGCAAATCGACATCTTGATCGTACTGATAATAGTCTCGATCCTGATATCCCATAAAGGCTTTCTGAGGAAGGCGTAACTTCGACTAGAGATTATGAACCGGGATTCTCGAGGGTAGGCGGACGGTTCCCTGTGGCTGGGGCACCGGACGAGGTATCTGCCGATGGAGCATCCTGCGTTGGTGCATCAGCCTTGGGCGAATCGTCTTCCTTCATCGGTGGCTTACTATCGCCCGGCGAAGGGGTTTCGCTAGCTGGGGTGGATGGCGTCTGGGCGTCAGTGGCTTGGCGATAAGCTGCAGCGAGCGGGGTGTTGAAGAAGTCTTCAGGACTGCCCAACTCCGTGGCTTTGCTCTTCCAATCTGCAAGGGTTTGTTCGACATTGAAGTCGAGGTAGTCGGCATCGTAGGCGCGTCGAAACCTCATGAAATCGTAGAGGACAAAACGCTCATCGAGTTCTTCATCGGCAAGCTTGCGATACCGGTCGATCGCCTTGAGGACTTCTCCACCGACGTCTTCGGTCATCACGATTGGGTAATAGCGGAAGATTTTGTCCCAGCGTACGAATGCGCCTTCGAATTTCTCTACGGAGCCTTTGATGTCGGCAACATCGATCAATTGGTTTGCTTCGTACATCAAGCGACGAGCGTCTACCATCATTTGTTGTTGCTCGGCCAATGCTCGGACTTCCCAATAGGAATAGTTGACTTGGTCGCGAAGTGAGTTGGTGGTTCGGTAATACTCTTCTGCATTGCGTAGATCTGCGGCGAGTTCGAGGGCTTTGACCCGCTGATCTCGAGGTAGTTCGCTCGCAAGCTCTTGGTATGTTGGTTCGATCTGCATCGCTACTTCAGCCGCAGTCATTTTTTCTTGCATCGTTCGATCTTCGTCTGCTTTGTCAAAAGCTTCTAGCTTAGCAGGCGGAATTTTTGTCTTCTTGCTGTTGACCACTATGTCTCGAACGGACTGGGTCATTTCGACAAATTTGGACTTCAGATCAAGCAAATCTTGTTTAGCGATGTCGAGACTACGCAGGGTGACGGCGACGGAACCGGTGCCTCCCAATTCTTGGTTACCGTATTCTTTCCACTCCCGTCCTGCTTTCTCCCAGACAAACTTCGCGCGTTCGTCGAGGATTCCTTCGTCTTCGATAGCTTCGCCGTGGTACATCTGCCAGAGGGGGGCGTAGCTATAGAGAAGGTGAGGGGATTTCTTGATAGGAATCCCTTCTTGAACGAGCTTGTAGGATTCTTCGAACCATTGTTTTCCTACGAGCCAGTTGTCGGGTTTACGATCTGGACCGAGTGAATCGTCCGAGACTGCATTAAGGCCTTGGTCGACGAAATATTTGTGAAACTCTTTGTCGTTGCGGAAGAGTTCGCGGTACTGGAGCTTTTCGTCTGCTTTACCGAGTTTATTACCGAGGTAGTGACCAAGATCGTATTGAAGGATTGGCTTGCGCGTGTTGAACTTGGTTCCTTTGACCAAATAATCGATTCCTTTTTTGACCCATTCGTAGCGTTGTCGATAGTCTTCGAATTCGGGGGAAACGTTGTAGCTCAAGTTGTGAGCTTGGTGTTGCCAGACGCTGATGAAGTGAGGTTGCAGCAGGGAGATTTGATTCAGCGTTGCGGAGAACCTATCGAAGTACTTTTCTTCTTTGAAGTAATCAGCGCGGAGCCACAGAATGGTCGAAGCTATTCCTCGCATGCCAAGGGTTGCGAGTTTCATGCTTTCACTCGTAGGGTCGAGCTTGCCTAAATCTGCTTGGCCAATCGCGTAGCGGCTGCGCAACTCCGCGATTTTACCTGACCCACCGATAGGGGGACGTCCCAAGTAGAAAAGTGGGAGCAGCAACCCGACGATAAGCAATATGTACAGGATTTTTCGAGTCAGAGAACGGTTGTTCACGCTGCCATCTCCCGCGTCTTCAGGAAGAAATAACTGACCAAGCTTGTTAGGACGAAGTAGCCGAGTGCGATGGTGAGGTGCCTTCCGAGCAACCCTCCGAACAGGTTTGTGCCGTAGGCTACGAAGTCTGCAGTACCGAGTTGATCAAAGTTGGGTACAGCATTTTTTAATTGTGCCACGCCGGTAAGTAGCCAAGTATCGACGACCCGAATGGCCTCTTCCAACGCCGGACTTCCGAGATCCAACTCGATCTGGGATCCCGTTTGCGAAGGCACTCGGATTAGGGACTCAATAGGCCCTCCACCCTTGGTTGTAGAAGCTTGGAGCTGGTCGACAAAGAACCCGAAGAATCCCAAAACGATTGCGGCGACCGTCGCGATCATGGCAACAGGGCCTGAGAGGAAGGTCGAGAACATAACGCCAAAGCAGATCACGATGAACATCTGCAACCAGATGCTGATATAGCCTTTGACGAAGTTCCACCAGAATTGGAGGTCTGCCGGACGAAGGTACAAGTCTGCGGCAGCCATCCCGAGGTACTGCCCACGGTCTTGGCAGCGAATCACTACTTGGAATTTACCATCCGGAGCAATGTCTTTGAAAAAATCCAGATCGGCAGGCTGGCCTTCTTTGAAGCCTTTGAGTTTTGTGCGGATCGAGCGGCGATCTACCTGAAACTCCTTTACTTTGAACGATTCGCGTTCGCTTTCCACTTTCTCGTCTGGGCTGCGGAAGTAGATGATACCACCGACCGGTGTAACAATATCTCCCTTGTAGGTACGGAACGCGCTGATGGTCAAGTCATAGCTGATGACATCTTTGAACAAGTCCTTGTTGACACCATCGAATTCCCAAACTGCCATGGAGAGTGAATCCCCCTCGATGTACTTTTGGTACTCCGACATGTACCCGACGTTGTAACCTTCGTTCTTTTCACCATCACGGCCAGTGAATTCAAGTTTCTTGGCGTAAATTGGAACGCGAGCTGTCAGATCGTCGATCTTTTTACCGATGACAATGCGATCGCCGACTTTGCTCACGATGTGGCGGTGCCCTTTGACTTCGTTCGTCGTACCGCGTCCTTCTTCATTGAGCGTGAAAGTGTGCGTATGCTTGTTCGAGAGGGTGGTTTGACCAATTTTCCCATTCGCATCGATCGTCTCGACTTCGTGTTCGTGGTTCAATCCGCGAACGACGAAGACATAGCTGAGAAGGCCCATTACTAGCAGAATGAGGGTCCCAATGCCCGCGAAACCGAGTACTCGGCCTAGGAAAAGTTCGAGTGGCCGCACTGGTTTGGTGACGATGGTGTAGATCGTTCGACTCTTGATGTCTTGCGGGATACTAAAGCAGCTGACAAAGAAACCCAGAACGATCACCAGGTAATTCGTTGCTGTAAGCACGAAGGAAATGTAGAGACGCGCGGGGTAATCAGCGTTTTGGTCGAGATACCAGCCCGCGAACATCATCGCGATGATAAAGATCCCGATCAAAACCAGAATCTTCTTACGTATCGATTCCTTGAATGCCAACCCAGCGATGGCTGCAACACGGCGAAATGAGAACTTGGGGATATCGACGGTGAACAGTTGCCCAATGTTTTGAGCGACTTTCAGAAAGCCTTCCACCGGCCCGTGGTTGACCACGGACACGAGGTAACCGACCAAGAATCCGAGAATGGTCAGGGCAAGAGCCAGGATCATTCCATCGCGAAGGCCATTGTGCTGAAATAGCCACTCGCTATAGGTCCAAAATTGTTCAGGAGAGAGTCTCATAATCGAAAAGCCTAATTCGTAACGTTCTACACAACCGTCCGGCTATCCAAGGTCTTAGTTTTCACCCCGGCCACCACGACGGCCAGGACGTTGCTCGCTCTCTTTGACAATTTCTAGGAAGAGGTCTTCCATCGTCGTCGTTGGGTTATCCATACGTTCCAGTTGGCCACCCGATTCTTCGATGATTTTTTTGATGCGTGATTTGGCATCGTCGCTCAATCCGCTCGCGTGGATTTGGGTGATGTCTTGCATCTTAAGAAGCGAATCGACGCGTCCGAGTTCCTTCAACTCTCCTTGGTGCAGAATCGCAACTCGATCGCAGACGTCTTGGACGTCGGCAAGCTGGTGGGAGCACAGGAGGATTGTTTTGCCTTCGTCCCGTAGGCGCAAGATCAGATCTTTCATGTCGCGGGTACCGAGGGGGTCGAGGCCCGTGGTCGGTTCGTCGAGAACCAGAAACTCAGGTTCATTGATCAAGGCTTGTGCCAATCCGATCCGCCGAGTCATCCCCTTCGAGTACTCCTTGAGTTGCCGTCTTCTTGCATGCTCAAGCTTGACCATTTTGATCAGTTTTGCAGTTCGCTCTTTCCGCTCATCGGCCGACATGTCGAAGAGTCGACCATAGAAATCGAGTGTCTCGTCAGCGTTGAGGAATTTGTACAGATAGGATTCCTCGGGGAGATAGCCAATGCGTTCGTTTTTCGAAACGTCGGTGGCATCTTTGCCGAATACGAAGACGCGTCCCGAGGTAGGGAACAGCAGGCCAAGCATCAGTTTGATGGTTGTCGATTTGCCTGAACCGTTCGGACCGAGCAATCCGAAGATTTCTCCCCGTCGCACTTCGAGGTCGAGCGATTTCAGAGCGTGAACCTTTTTTCGGCCCCAGAAGTCCCGGTAGATTTTTCCGAGATTGCGGGTTTCAACGATCACGTTGGTCGGATCGTTGGCCGAGGTTGATCCGGAGGGTCCCGATTCCAATGCAGTTGCCATGGGTGCGGTCGACGGTGGGAAAAGGAGATGGAGTAGCGAGGAGAGCTTCCAGGGGTCTGACTATTAGCTCAGACAATAGCATGGATCGTTTACGCCCGCTTGCCCGGGTTGGTTCAACGCTGGGCTGTGGTAAACGGTGAAAAAGGGCTAAATCGACGTCGCCGAGGCGGTTGGTGAATCTATAATCCGCACATGCAACGTACAGATCCTGAATATTGCCGCGCACTGAGATTTTTGTTTGATCGTATCAACTACGAGAAAACTGTCGATCGTCCCTACCATTCCGGGGAATTCAAGCTCTCTCGGATGGCGTATTTGCTTGAACTATTGGGAAATCCGCAATTAAATGCTCCTGTCATCCACGTGGCGGGGACCAAAGGCAAGGGCTCTGTGTGTTGGTTACTCGCGGAGGCGTTTCGTCGAAATTCGCTCCGCACCGGACTTTTTACCTCGCCCCATTTGGTCGATCTGGAAGAACGATTTGTGATACAGGGAGAGCCGGTATCGCCGGGATTGTTATGCGAAGGGATCGAGCGATTGCGGCCTGTGGAGTCGCAGTGCGCCGCAAGCGATCATGGGAGGCCCACTTTTTTTGAGCTAACCACGGCGCTTGGTTGGCTCCTTTTTGCCCAGGCCAAAACGGACGTGAATGTGATCGAGGTTGGGTTGGGAGGGCGGCTCGACAGCACCAATGTATGCGATCCAGAGCTTTGCATTATTACCAGCATCAGTTACGACCACCAACAGCAACTTGGGGATACCCTCACGCTGATTGCGGGAGAGAAGGCAGGGATCATTAAGGAAGGTAGGCCGGTGATTTCGGGTGCTAGGGCAGAGGAAGCTGCGAAGGTGATTCGTTCGGTTGCAAAGTCGAAGAACTCTGAATTGTTAGAACTCGGAGTAGATTTCGAGGGTCAATGGTTTTTGCATCGGTCTTCGATGCCTCCTCTTGAGCAAGAGAGCTTGGAGAGACGTGGTTCTAAAGTAACTTTTTCGAGCGATACTTTATTGGGAGGGGCTGATCAGTCTCAAACGTTCGACTTGCGGATGCTCGGATCGCACCAAGCGGATAATGCGGCATTAGCAATTGCGGCTTGGCACAAGCTGCAAGCGAAGGGTTGGGATCTTTCTGACGATGCTTTGCGAGCTTCGTTGGCGAGCACACAAGTCCCTGCGAGGCTGGAAATACTTGCACAGTCGCCTTTGTTGATTCTCGATGCTGGGCACAACGAAGCATCGATTACCGCACTGTTGTCGACTTTGGATGCTTACTTTCCTGATTTCACCAAAACGATTGTCTTTGCTTGTTCAAAGGACAAGAAAGTACCAGAGATGTTGCGATTAATCTTGCCCAAGGTGGACCGATTGATTCTGACTCAATTTCAATCGAACCCTCGTTTCACACCTGTGGAGAAGCTTGAGCAACTAACGAACGATATACTTGGGACTGCGGTGGTTGGCCGTGTTGAGGATGGTGGATTGAAGAGAGTACCAGTGATTCTCTCCTCGCCTGAATTGTCTCAGGCACTTCAGTTTCTCCGCAACAATCCGATGAAAGTAAAGGGGCGTGACGAGTTGGTGGTGATCACCGGTTCGTTTTTTATTGCAGCGGAAGCGAAAGCAATGTTTGTTTAAGTGTTTGAGGCTTTGCCGGTAGAAGCATCGAGTGCCCGTATCCAGTGTCCCATGTAGTGACCGTGATCATGGTAAGTTCGTCCGCTAACCATATGCCGATCGACAACGCATGGTTCATTGACGTAGATACCTCCGCAGACTTCTAAATCAAATTTGCATTTTGCTACGGTCGCCATGCGCAGTCCGTTGACAATTCCTGCTCGAGCTGGGATTTCTACCCCGTGGCAGACACTGCACATTGGTTTCTCATGTTCCCAGAACCATCGCGTGATGCGAAGCAGATCTTGGTCTTCTCTGATATATTCCGGGGCTCGTCCACCGCTAAAGAAAATGCCTGCGTATTCTTCCGGTTGGATATCGCGAAATGCGATATCGGCCATGATGCTATAGCCTTCCCATTCTTTGGTAATGGTCCAGCCCGGTTTCACTTCGTGCATGACCATTTGAAAGAGCCGCTTTTCGGGGCCTGCGACAACGGGTTGATAGCCTCCTTCAATCAATCGGTAGTAGGGGTACAGCGTATCGACTGTTTCAGAAGCATCGCCGACGATGATTAAAACTTTTGGGTGCATGAGGGGTAATCCTCAAAAAGGGAAGGTGGTGGGTTTATTCAAGCGAATCGCAACGGGTTCGCAGGTGTTCGATCAGGTAGTCGGATTTTACTGGTTCTTGTGTTGCGGACTCAATAAGCTCGTTGGGCTGTAGCGATCTTCCAAAACGATGGATTCGTTCACGGAGCCATTTTAGGAGCGGATTAAATTCGCCGCGCGCGACGGATTGGTCCACACCACCGAGGTCGCGGTCAGCGGCGTGCATGAGTTGGGCTGCATAGATATTACCTAGAGTATACGTGGGGAAATAGCCGATCAGTCCGGCAGACCAATGAACATCTTGTAGGACGCCAAACCGGTCGTCTGGCGGGGTTAGTCCAAGGTACTTCTGCATCTTCTCGTTCCAAGCTTCAGGAAGATCATCGACTGAGAGGTCTTGATTGATCAAAGCCAATTCAAGTTCAAAGCGAAGCAAAATATGAAGATTGTAGGTGACTTCGTCAGCCTCGATTCGTATTAGGCTCGGTTCGACTTTGCGAAGTTCCTTGGTGAGATCTTGCTTCGTGATTTGCTGTAGCATCGGGAAGTGCTTTGCTGCGTGGGGGTACGCCCACTGCCAAAACGAATCTGAAAGCCCGATAAAATTTTCCCAAAGTCTTGATTGCGATTCATGGATCCCCAGCGAGGCTGCAGCGCCGAGTGGCGTGCCATACCATTGCACGTCGAGCCCTTGTTCGTACATCCCGTGTCCTGCTTCGTGCAATACTCCATAGAGTCCGCTGGAAAAAGAATTCTCGGAGTATCGAGTGAGGATTCGATGGTCGTGGGGGCCGAGAGTCGTGCAAAATGGATGGACGGTTTCATCGAGTCTACCTCGCTCGAAATCGAACCCGATTTGTTCAGCGACCCATTTCGAGAAGCTACGTTGGGCATCGATCGGGAATGGGCCAATTAGTTTTGCGGGCCCAAGTCTTTTGCTTGCTTCGCTTGCTCGTTGAACCAACGGGACGAGGGCTTCGAGCAACTTGGCGAAGATCGGCTGCAATCGATCTGTGCGCATTCCTTCCTCGTACGGATCGAGCAACGCATCGTAAAGGGACTGTCCATCTTCGACTAAACACTTGGCCTCTTCGATCCGCAGTTGCAA
>JBEICB010000377.1:0-2867 GCA_040373655.1 Pirellula sp.
ATGATCGCGTCTTCGTAGTTGTATCCGTCGAAGGACATGAACCCGACGAGGACGTTTCGTCCGAGTGCTAGTTCACCGAGGTGAGTCGACGCACCGTCAGCGATGATTTGCCCTTTCTCGATTTTGTCACCAATCTGAATGATAGGGCGTTGGTTCAAGCAGGTTCGCTCGTTGAGGCCTTGGTATTTCTTCAAGTGGTAGATGTCAGTGCCGATTTCGATACGAGTCGCATCAACGAACGTCACCTTCCCGGCTCGTCGAGCGCGGACGACCATTGAACTGTTTGCTGCAACTTCCTTCTCGAGACCCGTGCCAACAATTGGTGGTTCTGCGACAAGCAAAGGAACGGCTTGGCGCTGCATGTTAGAACCCATCAAAGCACGGTTCGCGTCGTCGTGTTCCAAGAACGGGATCAAACCTGCCGATACACCGACCATCTGGCAGGGCGAAATATCCATGTACTGAACGACTTCAGGAGAAACGATTTCGAAGTCACTTCGGTGTCGAGCGATCAAACCTGGGCCAGCGACCAATGCGGAATCTTTGACTGCCAAGTCCGCTGGTGCGATATACGCATCCGATTCCTCGTCAGCACGCAACCATACGACGTCATCGGTTACTCGGCCTTCTGAGACTTGGCGATATGGTGTAACCAAAAAACCATATTCGTCCACGCCAGCGTAAATTGAAAGCGAACTGATCAAGCCAATGTTTGTACCTTCCGGCGTTTCAATCGGGCAAATCCGACCGTAGTGCGAAATGTGAACGTCGCGGACTTCAAAGCCAGCACGCTTTCGGTTCAAACCACCTGGTCCAAGTGCGGAGAGGCGGCGTTCGTGCGTCAACTGCGAAAGAGGGTTCGTTTGGTCGACGACTTGAGAAAGCTCACCACGACCGAAGAAATACTCAATCGCCGCGCTAATGCTCTTCTGGTTTACCAGGGAGCGCGGTGTCATGTCTTCGACTTCTTTCAGGCTCATGCGTTCTTGGACTGTTCGACGCAATTTCAAAAAGCCCTTGCGGAGTTCTTCGCAAGCGAGTTCATCGATGGTGCGCAACCGACGGTTACCCAAGTGATCGATGTCATCAAACCGGGCAGTGCTATCTGGATCGAACAGATCGATCAGATACTTGATGGACGCGATCAAATCCTCTGGACGCAAAGCCATTTCGTCCTCGGGAACAGCAAGATCGAGTTTGCGGTTTACGCGGAAACGTCCAACGCGGCCCAACCGGTACCTATTGACGTCGAAAAACTTTTCATGGAACAACTGCTTGGCTTTTTCCAGTGCTGGTGGATTCCCTGGCCGGAGCCGTTGATAGATTCTAAGCAACGCTTCTTCGTGGCTACTGGTGTTGTCCTCAGCCATCGAATTGAGCAAGTATGGAAACTTGGGTACGTCCATCACTTGGACTGACTTCACGCCGCTTGAGCAAATCAGATCTGCAACCGCTTTACCAATCCTGTGACCAGCCTCAACAATGATTTCCCCGGCTCTTTCGTGCGATGCCGGGAAAACGATATCGTCGACAGCAATTCGATTTTCTACCTTAGGTAGCGAACGTCCATCGGAGATTTTCTCCGTGTGAACTTCGTAGAAGGCGCTTAAGAGATCTTTATCCGTGCTGAGTTTTGGCGACATTGCGCGAAGCAACGTGATGACCGAGAACTTCCCAGATTGGTCGATCCGAACCGATAGAGAATCTTTCTTGGTAACGTTGATTTCAATCCAACTACCCCGCTCGGGAATCACCCGTGCCGATGGAAGCTTGCGATCCGAAGTTCCTTCGGCCTCTTCAACGAAATCGACCCCTGGAGAACGGTGCAACTGGCTAACTACGACGCGTTCTGCACCGTTGATGATGAATTCTCCGCCGCCGAGCATGACAGGAATATCGCCAAGGTAAACCTCTTCCTCGAGAGGTTCTTCACGATTGAGTCGCAACCATACCTTCAGAGGCTTGCCGTATGTCAGTCGCAATTGCCGACACTCTTCGGGTGTGTACCGAGGTTTTCCAAGTTCGAAACGCAAATACTCCAGCGTGACTGTTGTGTCGTAGCTGGAAATCGGAAAGATTTCTCGAAGTACAGATTCGAGTCCCTGGTTCTTGCGTTTGTCCGAAGGTACGTCCTCTTGCAAAAACGCTTCGTAGGAAGCAGTCTGCAAAACCGTCAAATTCGGGATTGGGAACTGACTGCGCCCCGATCCGAAAATGCGTGTTTGGGTCGGTTGTAATCGTCGCTTCGAAGATGTTGCCATTGTCTATTTTACGATGAAAAAGGGACGCGATTTGTTGAACAAAACATGAATAAACGACGCAGTGGAGCAAGCCGTCGAACCCGTTCGCTTCTCTGCGCCGAGAACCCCTAGCCAACAAGATGGCTTGACGAAAATTTGAACCGGTTGGTGGTCAAGCGAATCCATGACTTCATGAAGAATCCTCCTGTATTCGTGATCAACAACCTTGCTGACCGACTCAACGATGAGCAGTCAGAACCTGTCAAGCGAATTGATTTCATAGAATGAGATTCAGGGCATAGATCCGACAAGCATGACAAGCGCGCCACACCTGGGGAGGGAGCTAAGTGAACGATGGTCTGGAATTCCAAAGCACTTCCCTCTATAAGCCGAAATGAAATCGTATGCAGCTGGCGACCCGAGTACCACAGTGCGGATTCCTATCCCCACCCTGGGTGTTCTCCCGGAGCCTTCTGCCCATTTGAGTCTCGATAGTGTAGCAACCTCGCCTTCCGTCAAAAGGGGACTTGCGACGAAAATAGACTATTTTAGAAAATTAATTTCAAAATGGCACTGGAATCGCAGTGTAGGTTTGTTGGGATTGGTTTTTCTAATGCCTGGTTGGGG
>JBEICB010000078.1:0-21353 GCA_040373655.1 Pirellula sp.
ATATTCAACCCTTGGATCAACCGAAAGTCAACTTGAGCCTAGATAGCCAAATCGATGGCTATCAAAAAGGGACACAGGAAATTACATTTCCTAAACCTTTTGAACGATATGTCAGCGATGCCGAAGATATGGCTAAAATCTTAAGAGGAGAAGCCGACTCGAGATGGCCCTATGAACATGACCTTCAAGTACAACGAGCTGTTTTACTCGCAAGCAATCTATCCGTCGCCAATTGAATGTATATTGTTGATGCCTACGCGCACCTTAATCTTACTGCCCCAATAAAAATCAGGTCCTAAGATGCTTCAACGCCGACGATTACTCAGAAATACCTTGCGAACTACCGCTGCACTAACCCTAGCGATATCTCTTTTTAAATCACAGCGATGGACTCAAGCTAATTTAACGAGTGAAAATGAAGTCCTATGGCATGACGTGCAAGAATGGGGCGTTGAAGGACGCGGCTTTCATGACACTGAGTCATTCTATGATCGACTGCCTGCCAAAGCGAAATTGACTGTCCGTGAATCCGTTTGGGGACTATCACGACACTCCGCTGGAATGCTTACGCGATTTCGAACCAACGCTACGACATTGCACGTAAGTTACGAAGTCACTTCGAAAAACTTGGCTATGCCCCATATGCCTGCAACCGGAGTAAGTGGACTGGATCTTTATGCAAAAGATCTCGATGGTCTTTGGAAATGGGTCGCAGTATTACCTCCTAGCAACTCAATCATTGAACAAGAATGGGTCTCCGGCCTTGCCCCTGGCCTTCGTGAGTATGCGGTCTACCTTCCGCTCTATAACGGGGTCAAGTACCTCAAAATCGGCACCCCAAAAATCGCTGATTGGGAACCATTGCTTCCTCGCAGTTCCAAACCAATCGTATTCTATGGAACTTCTATTACACAAGGAGCTTGCGCGACTCGTCCGGGCATGGCACATACCGCTATTCTTGGGCGTAGACTCGATCGCCCCGTGATCAACCTGGGCTTCAGCGGCAGCGGGACGATGGATCTACCTATCGCAGACCTCCTCGGAGAGATCGACACTGCTGTATATGTTATTGACTGCCTACCCAATATGACTGCCGAGGAAGTGCGACAACGCACCGTTCCATTTGTCTCAAGACTTCGAAATCTCCGCCCCAGCACTCCAATATTACTTGTCGAAGACCGCAGTTACTCCGGAAGCTGGCTTATCAAATCCCAGAAAGAACGCAATGTCTCCAGTCGCGCAGCGCTCGCAGAACAAATGTCTCAATTGCGAGAACTGAAATTCGAAAACCTACATTACTTGGGAGGAGAGTCTCTGCTCGGTGCGGACCGCGATGATACCACCGACGGTTCGCATCCTTCTGATCTAGGATTCCAAAGACATGCAGATGCATTCGAACCGGTGCTCCGTTCGCTGCTATTTTCCTAATCGTTGGAATCAACTCTAGTACGATATTTAAGACTTGATCAGACCAAGCAGTTTAGAGGCGGTCTGCGTAAAATCTGCGACGCTGCGATCGAACCTGCGGATTGCCTTGAGCCTCTTTCAACTCATCGCGTAACTCGGTATCACTCATTCGAAGTCGCTGCTCAAACCGCCACCGTTGCCAGCCGTAATCTACTGCTGCAAAGCAAAGCCAAGCAAAACCAACTTGCCAACTAACCCCCAGAAGCAATCGCCAAGCTGCAGCAGTTGCCAGTGATAGCTCCAAGCCGCTCCAGTTTAGAATCTCTGCTTTTTCTAGCCAAAGTGCGCGCCCTACAACAGCAACCACTACCGCTGACTTTAGGCATCCAAGTAGAGACCCGACCGTCGACTCCACGGAGAAAAAGGCCAAACCGGAGGTCCCTAAGCCACCCTCGCTAAACTTTGCGAATAACCGCTGCGGCATCCATCGAAAACCAGCTTGAGCAAATCCTGCAACACAGGCAGCAAGAAGTATCGCCAGCAACACAGGCAGTACAATCCATGCAGCACCCCAGAGACTCTGCGTGAGATCTAGCATAGGCAAATGTGTACCGGCCGATGGATGCCATGTAAGACTTTCTCGCAATCTATGACTATAAGACTCAACCAGCTTGGGGACCATCCATTGCAGAACTCCCAATCCGAACAACCAGAGCAGGGCTGGAGCCAACTCGCTACTTCGTGGGAAATGCCCCGCCTCCCTCGCACGTCGGCGCTGCATCTCACTTGCAGGATGTTTTTTACTCTCCCCTCTTTCAGCCATCGAACCCTCGCTCACCGAAGTTCATTGTGGCCTGCCCGTCTAAATCTCTTTGATTTGAACTCGACCAACCCTCAGGTAAGACTATTTGTCTTCTTACATTATCCGCCCAAACTGCAAGCTCCTGCTGATAACTCCAACCAAAACTACTAACCAATACCAATAAGCTCGCGAGTACTCCTATGAACTGGATACTCCCGCCAAGCGTCGAGGAATCTAACGTCCGAAGCGACTTCCTGATCCACTCGCTGGTCAACAACACCAAAAGGGAAATACAAGCGGCCGGAAAAGCTATCTGAATTCCAGTCATCAATGCATCTCCAAAACACATCGGGATTTGAATAAACGGCTCTAGCCAAATTACATCCTCCTTTGTGGTCGGTCGCAATGAATTCTCCTGAAAGATAGTACCCAATGGGTATCGAACCAAACTCTCGAAAACTAGCTGCAAAAGCCAGCGATGTGCCCCGACCAAAACGAAAAAAATAGCCGCAATCCACCAAACGAATCGTTCAATCAGATCGCGTTCGCCGAGGCCAATAGAATCACCGGAGCCTCCAAAAGAAATCCCAGTAATCCCCACGAGCATATTCCCACCGGTTTGAAATGCTAGGCAAAACAAATGCATCGATACCGCGATCATTCCACCATAGAGTAATTCACCTGTTAAACCCAATAAACACTCCACTGGAGTCTCAGGGATATAGTGCGAACTTTGCCCACAAAGCAATGGCAGCAGTGCAGCTATAGAAATCAAACTTAACCAGATCCGATTCCCCCAAGAAAAGATCATCCCGGAGAGCATCGGTAGCACCAGAAATACTGGCCCGAATCGTAGCAAAGCACAAAGCCAACTCCAACTCCACAGCTCAAGCGAAGTCATGGCTGCCCCTGGTGCGAAACGACATTTGGAATTCGATGAATAACGTCGTGAGAGTAGTCAACTAATCGTTCTACCATCCAAGGCAAAATAAGAATCAATACAAAGCCGACAAGCAACAAACGAGGAACGACCGAAAGACTTGAGTCCTGGATCTGAAAGACGGACTGCGCAACACCCAGAATCAAGCCAATGACCAGTGCTACCAACAAAACTGGCCCTGCAATGATAAAGACTTGGAAGAGCGAATCACGGATCAGATCGATGGCGTCTTGCGTTTGCATGTTCAATCCACTTACTAACAGATGTAATCGTGAGGACGAATTCAAAGATCTAATTGGATTAGCAACTAAATCGGAACAAAGCTACCAAAGCTATCTAAAAGCATCTGTACGACAAGTCGCCAGCCATCTACCAATACAAACAAAAGCAACTTGAAGGGAATCGCAATCGCCGCTGGCGATAGTTGAGACAATCCTAGTGCTGTCGTAACGGCTGCGATGACAAGATCAAGAACCAAAAAGGGCAAGTAGATTTGAAACCCCATAAGAAAAGCAGTCTTTAGTTCGCTGAGCATGTACGCCGGCAATAAAACTACCAATGGAACACTTTCAAAGTTATCAGGCGAACTCTGGCCAGGTGCATATCGCTGATAGAACAAATGAACATCGTCGTAATTCCCGGCCATCGCAATCTGTTGTGACATAAAGTGCCGAATAGGCGCGACCCCTTTTTCCCAAGCGTCCAGAGCCCCCATCTGACTTCCCGCAACCGTATAAGGCTCGATCGCCTCGTCATAAACTTGCTTCCACACCGGACTCATGACCGCTAAAGTAATAAATAGCGACAACCCCCCCATCACCTGAGTCGGTGGCAACTGAGAATTCCCAAGAGCCTGTTTCAAGATCCCGAGCACGATCACAACGCGAACATAACAAGTCGTCATCAACAAAGCGGCCGGTGCTGCGCTCAAAAGGGTTAAAAACAACAGTGTTTGTACCGACTGCGATATCCCCTTTGGACCCATCCAAACTTCTGCTCGCTGCAACCAATTTTCCGAGTCAAACTCGGATTCTTTAAGTCTTGTTTTCTCTGTGGTCTCCAAAGTTTCAGGACCAAGTGGTTGTGGAACCGCGCGAATCGCTTGAGGTTCTTTTTGCCCCTGCAATCCAATATCTGAAGCAACACCAGATGTCCGATCGGTACTACTATCACCACGTACCAACCCCAACGAACGACCAATTCGCGTCTCGGCTCCCGCCGGAACTACCTGCCCACAGACCACTTGTGATCCAAGCAGTGCTACGAAAGCAAACCAGACAGACAAGACAAGAAGGTGACTGACCTCTGCGCGCATGCTTCCCAGCACCGACGGTATGCAACCCTTTCGGTAAATTTTGCTAGCAAATTTTTCGGGATTCAGGAGATTGAAGCGTTCCATACCTGGTTGGGTGTACAGGATTCCGGCGTTTGGGTGCAATACTGCTCATCGCGGGAAGAACTGCTTGGGCCTAGGCAAAGACATCACGATCGAGCATACGGTACTGGATCGCCTCTTCAATATGATGTGGTGCGATTTCGTCGGTTTGTTCTAGGTCAGCAATAGTCCTGGCGACCCGAATCACCTTGTCATGCGCTCGTGCGGAGAGCCCAAGTTCAGAGACGGCAGTTCGCATTCGTTGCGATTGAAGTTTGCCCAACGGACAGTGCTGTCGCAACTCACGACTGTTCATGTGGGCATTCGTAAGTGTCTTTGAACCAGTAAATCGTTTTGCTTGCCTTGCCCTCGATTCGGTGACTTGTTCGCGCATCATCGCGCTGCTGGTTCCGGGTAGTCCATGTGCGAGCTCATCGAATGGAACCGCGGGAACTTCGATGTGAATGTCAATTCTGTCGAGAAGAGGACCTGAAATGCGCGCCATATAGCGTTCGACTTGCACTGGTGTGCAGTTACAACTTCGCTTTGGGTCAGTTCTGTATCCGCAGGGGCAGGGGTTCAATGCAGCCACCAGCATGAAGCCAGCCGGGAATGTGGTACTACGCATCGCGCGCGAGATAGTCACCACTCGATCTTCAAGAGGTTGTCGCATCACCTCGAGCGTTTTGCGATTGAACTCAGGAAGCTCGTCTAGAAACAACACGCCATTGTTCGCCATGGAGACTTCCCCGGGAGCCGGTGGGCTACCACCTCCTACGAGCCCAGCGTCGCTAATCGTGTGATGGGGTGATCGAAAGGGACGTTGCACCATCAAGGGCTGTCCAGGTACCAGTCGTCCTAACGCGGAGTAAATCCGAGTCGTCTCGATCGATTCTCCGGGAGATAATGTCGGTAGAATGCTCGATAATCGCTTCGCCAACATCGTCTTTCCCGATCCGGGGGGGCCGATCATCAGCAGGTTATGATTCCCGGCTGCAGCAATGGTCAAAGCTCGTTTTGCCATCTCCTGTCCGCATACATCACTGAAATCGACATCGTACTGCGAGTAGTTTTCATAGATCTCTTGTAAACGACTTGGAACCGGATCAATGTCCAGAGTTCCAGCCATAAATGCTGCCGCTTCACACAGATTAGCAACCGGAATGACGTCGATATCCTCAACTACTGCTGCCTCTCTCGCATTGGCGGATGGCACCACCAACCCCTTAATCCCATCCTGCTTGGCGGCGGCTATCGCCATCGATAACGCACCTTTGACTCCGCGCGTGTGGCCTTCGAGCGATAACTCGCCGACCAGTGCGTACTCATTGATTCGGTCCGATTGCACTTGAGAACTACCTATCAACATTCCCATCGAGATCGGTAAATCAAAACTCGCCGCTTGTTTGGGTAATTCTGCAGGAGCCAAATTGATAACGATCCGATCATGCGGCCTGAGAAACCCAGCGTTGACTAACGCGCGCTCGACCCGGTGCGTGCTCTCCCGCACCGCTTGCTCAGGCAGTCCCACCAACACAGTTTTCGGGAGGGCTGCCGGTGACAAATCGACTTCGACATCCACCGGCACCGCATCAATCCCCACCAACGAATACGTCTTGAGTTTGGCTAACATTCGCGAAGTTCCCTTCAAGGGAGCAAAGCGCGAGACATCCGTTCGCTCAACCGGGTGACATATCCCTTTGCACCCATGAATCCGCCAGATTGCCGTGGGTTTGTTCGCCAACCTATCCCACAGCAACTCTCCATTGGTACTTAATCTAGCGAGATTCCCCCCGGCGCATCTGATTTGGCAAAAATAACTTTTGCTTTCGAATCAAGCGGATTATTTGTAGCGAGAACTTTGATCGAATCGAACGGGGAACGCGGCATTCGGAGCTACTTGTTCTTTGAGGATCTTAAGCCCAAGCTTAACTTTTTCCGGGTGCTTCTGGATTATGTTATTGCTTTCAGAAGGATCCTTGGCCAAGTCGTAAAGTTCCCACTCTTCTGGCCAGAAGAAAGTCAAGCCACGACGAATCAGCTTGAAATCTCCAAATCGTACAGCGATCTGCCCGGTGTACTCTGGTGCAACCCAAACCATCGGTGAGCTTCTTTCAAATCCGCCCTTCGGAACTTTACCTTCCAACACGGGCAAGATGCTGACCCCGTCGAGCGAATTCCTGACTGTTCGATCTTTTTCTTTATCCCAATCGACATTTGCTATCTCACAAAATGTGGGGAACCAATCTGCGAAATAGCTTGCTGCATCATGCTCGCTTCCAGCAGGAATACGACCAGGCCAACGCGCGATCATCGGTACACGAATACCTCCTTCGTAAAGTTCTCCTTTGTACCCGCGCAGCTCCCCCGTACTAGCAAAGAACTTGGGATCTGCTCCACCGATATGAAAGGCTGTTTCCTCTTTACCGGGGTGTGTTGGCCCATTATCACTCGAGAAAACGACAATCGTATTTTCTGTCAACCCATGCTGATCCAAGGCAGCTAGAACTCGCCCTACATGCCGATCCAGCATCTGGATCATCGCGGCATAAGCAGCACGAGGACGTGGATGTGGTAGATACCCATTTCCTCCTCGGTATTCCTTCGTATCCCATTCTTTAGGGAACTCATCTAAGGAATCCAGCGGTGGATGCATTGACACATGCGGCTCGATGCACGGAACGTACAGGAAAAAGGGTTCATCTTTGTGCGTTGAAATAAATTTCTCGGCCTGCTCGATAATCACGTCAGGAGCGTAACGCTCGCCGATCCACTTGTCAGCGACTACAGGCCCCTTTGGAGCTTTCTGATGCCCCGGAACAGGCTTGGAATTGATCACCACTTTCGTGCGATTGTCCCATAAGTACTCGGGGTAATAGCTATGGGCAATCGACTGGCAGTTGTATCCGAAAAACTGCTCGAATCCGTGCTTGTTCGGATCCCCCGAGCTACCTACCGGCCCTAACCCCCACTTCCCAAACGCTCCGGTGGCGTAACCATTGCGCTGCAATACCTCGGCAAACGTCACAGCATTACTGGAGATCGGAACCTGACCTTCTGAAAACTGAGGCAATTTCTTTTTCGCTTGTTCGTTTCCTCGTATCTCGGCATGCCCAAGATGCTTTCCTGTCATCAAGACACACCTTGCGGGTGCACATACTGGGGCTCCGCTATAATGCTGAGTAAAACGCATCCCTTCTCGAGCCAAGCGATCAATGTTTGGTGTCTTGATCTTTTTCTGACCGTAACATCCAAGTTCATAGATTCCCAAATCGTCGCCAAGGATGAAAACAATGTTTGGTCTTCGGTCTTTCTTTGACTCATCATCCTGCATGTCAGCAGCAATCGCGGGAATGGTATTGATCTGCAGAACGCACCAAGCGATCGCGCTTATCTTCACACCCGCAGTCCGCAGTTTTCGCCGACGCTTGACCGAGATAGGCAACCAAAACAACCACAATCCCGTCGCCCACATCATCAACATGACCACGCCAGACGGCAGAAACACTCCAAGCTTCACAGTATCGCCTCCAAAAAAAGAACCATCGTGCATCGATTCAATCCAATCCGATCGCCGCACGGCCTCCTGCAAAACTCGACCGTCCACCATATCCGCCTGAATCTCCCATCCATCCTTAGTGGTGATTTTGGCTACACCCGTCGACGGACGAATATCGATTCTCCGCACATCATCCCATGAATTCACTCGTGCTAATTTACAAGCCTGAATTCGCTCGAGCAGCGTATCTAAGTCGATGACTGATCCTTCGACTGCTCCAAATGCTCGCTGTCCCTTTTGTTCTATCGGCTGTATCCAACTCCACTGCTTCTTGACCTGCAATAAAATCCCAGTCACTGCAACAACAATTAGTGGAATCGCAACTACAAGCGTTCCCCAGTAATGCACTTGGCGTATCGTTCGATTCATATCTTTTTGTCAAGGAGTTTTATTGGTCTCTTGCCGATTCTCAATCGCATTGCGACGCTCTCGCATGCGTTCCAGAAGCGACTTTACATAAGGATGTGTTGAGCCGGACTTGGCCAATTTCTCTGCAAGCTCCAGCGACTGAGCCATGATCTGCCTAGCCCTCTCAGGCCGCCTTACGGTACCATAAAACTCCGCGAATTGCGAGTTTGTCTGAAGGAGATGTACCGCATAAACAGGGATTTCTGGAAAGCGATCTACTAGCGATTTCTGAATACCAATCGCTTGCTGAAAATGTGCTACGCCCTCATCAACTTTTTCGGCCATCGGCCTATCATCCTCCCCCTCAATCGATTGCCAAGCAGTACGGACCAGTAAATTGGCATGCAACGTTTGGTACTCGGGCACCAAAGGATAGTCTTCTAGTATCTCCTTGGTCAACCGAAGCGCCTGATCCAAGAAGTCCTCTCGGCCGTCCTCGTCATAGGCATTTAAAAAATAAAGATTCGCTAGCTCGTACTTCAGCACTGCGGAATCTTTCCTTTCAATCATCAAACCGTTGATAATGCTCTTCGATTTTTCAAAAGCATCATCGGCCTCATCCTTCCTGCCCAACACCCGACATAGCCCCATACGATCACGATAAGTTCTCGCAAAAGCCAAACTGTACACAAACGACTGATCCACCTCCAAGTTACCTTTACACAACATGTCCAGGTACCCTAAGGCTTCAGTGTTTCCAATCAAGTCCCGTTCGATGCGCATCCGCTGCGGTGGTGCCACCAATTCGGAGCGCACACCATTGCCCCGTTGGCCAGGCTGCCAAGGAAATCGACGGCGTCGTTCATTTGCTAGCCGCTCAAAAGCCAATCTCGCACTCGCGCTGCTCATCTTGTTCAACAACGATGCTGAGATGAATAGCCCTTCGGCAGATTTCGAAAAATCTGAATAGCTTGCCAGAATCCGTTTCGCATTATCTAACTCCATTACAGCCCGTGGCATCATTCCGCGTTGACTGAGAACCTCGACCAGCGTCTCGCGTGTTTTCAACTCCTCTCTCAAAATTTCCGAAAGGCTACGTTCGCTTCCCGATTCTCTCGACTCGATAAATCGATTTGTATGAGCGTCAGCCTCTCCCTCCGTGCCTTTCGTTCCGCTGTGGTTCTTCTCCCATTGCATTCGCAATCGCTCCAATTCGCGAACTGCTTTACCCAGCGATGCAATCGCTTCGTCGGATTTCCCGATTCGCTGCTCAATCTCTCCAACTCGACGCCTTGCAATAGCGGCATCAAATCGCAAATCCGCCGTATTCTCCTCCGCAAACCGCTCAAAAAACACCTGTAATGATTTGAGCAACTCCACATCGGCAACCGACAACACCACCCCCGAATAAGCTCCCGTATCCTCGTCATCAAGATCCATTAAAGCCGGAGCCAGGACTGCTCCGCGCGAAGCAATGTTCGCCGTGATCGTATCAAATGCCTCTAATGCTAATTCCATATTACGCTCTGCACGTCGCTGCTCTACCTCCGCTGTACGCAAGGCTTGTGACTTCTCCTCCAACCCTCGAGCCACCTGCCCGTAGGCTTGCGTTAGTGTTTTCAACGATTCTCGTTGCTGCTGATTCCACAAGCCGAGCAATATCGCAAGCGTCAACAACAGTCCAAACAGAGTACCCGCCAACGCAGCAATCGCTGGATTCCTTCGAGCCCACCTGACAGACTTTTCCCACCAACTTGCTCGCCTTGCTAATATCGGTCGATCCTCTAGAAACCGAAGCAAATCCTCTTCAAAATCTCTAGCCCGCTGATATCGCATGGCCGGTTCGGCTGCACAAGCCTTCTGCAAGATGGTCTGCAGATCGATCGGCAACGATCGCTTGTCGATTGCACTGAGACTGACGCTGCTTGAATTCGCAGGATCCAACAGACGTTGCTTGGGCGCACTAAACGCCGGACGAAGAGTCAGCAGTTCAAAGAGTGTAAGCCCCAGCGAATAAATGTCACTTCTTGTATCGCTACTCCCTAGCAACTGCTCTGGGGCCATATACCGCAACGTACCGAGTATTTCACCCGATTGCGTCTGGCTCTCCCAGTCGTCTCTGCGCGCCAACCCAAAGTCAGCTACCCATATGGTGCCCGACTGGTCCAATAACAAATTGCTCGGCTTGATGTCTCGATGCAACACGCCAGCTTCGTGCGCATATTCAATCGCATTCGCAACTTTACTCACTAGCCTACAGATATTCCGAAAATAGTGCCTGGGTAACCCACCAGTCAATTCTTCGGAATCAGTGCGCTGACCCGATGCCGAAACATCTATCCCAGACAGTCGATCTGCAGAATCCTTACCCTCAGGATTTCTAACTATCGAGTTCCCATCCGATGGAGATTTCGGTTCGGAATTGCGATGCTGCTCTACTCCTCGATCGCTTGATTTACCGGAAACCAAACGCTCCGCCAAAGTAGCAGCCTGAGCACATATCGCATCCGTCTGACTGCCGGTATCGTCTTGAACTCCCATCGTTGCATTCATGCACCGCAAACGAACCGATTGAATCACCTGCGCCAACGTGACCCCATCGATCAACTGCATCGCGTAGTACTGCAATCCATGATCTTCTCCGATGCCATAAATCGGTACGATATTCGTATGGTGCAAACCCGCTGCTGATTCTGCCTCCCTGCGAAATCGTTGCCGATGCTGTTCACTCGATGACGCTACTTCGTTGATGACTTTCAGCGCAACGGGACGCTGCAGCGAGCACTGAATTGCTTCGTAAACAATCCCCATTCCTCCATGCCCGATACGGCGAACAATTTGAAAGTCATCAAAATGTAATGGAGCTCCCGACTTGCCGGTAATCAAGCTAACATCTTGTGAATCCCGTTCCCCGAGGGAAGCTAAAGACAAAGTCGCATCCAATGGCTTAGTCCTATCGATCGGCTTAGTAACATCCACTATTGCAGCCTGCTCTAACATCAAAAGCGCAGGAAATACTTCTCGGATACTCTCCGCAAAACTTGGATGAGCCAACGCGTACGCTTCGATCTGCGGATCAAGTCCTTGACGAACTTCTGTGAGAAATTCTTCCACGAGCTCCTCAAACGGATGTCGTTCATTCTCAAGCTCTTTGGTGAGATCGGAATCCATCAATCCATCTCCTTTTGTCGCGATTGCGAATCATCCAAAGAAGATTGCATCAACTCCGCCAATCGTATCGTCGCACGCACATAGCGATTGCTCGCTGCCGTTGGAGTCAAACTCAGCGCCTGCGCTGTCTCAACATTGGATAACTGTTCAAAGTGACGAAGCGCTAAGACTTCTCGATCTAACTCACTGAGTCTTTCAAGCGCCGCATGCAACCCTCGTCGATCTTCTCGCTTGATCGCGGCATGGCTAGGCGAAGTCAAATCGTCCACAAGATAATTAGCCAGCGAGATGCTTGTGGAATCTGAATCCCAAACCTCAGGCACAGCACGTTCGCGTTGCACCGCTCGCTTCTCTCGACTGTGATTCCGCTGTAGATCCCATAAGGCTTGCAACACCCGTTGCCTTAACCAAATGAACGCTGACAGCGAACCATCTTTCGGCCACTCTGCAAATCTACGCAGGACGTCCAAGTACGCCTCTTGCAACACATCTGCCACGTCCATCCTGGCCCGAAAAGCCGGATCCATTCGAAAACGTACGATCCGCTCGAACCGCGACCGATGGGCCTCAAAGTACCCCGTCATCCCCTCTATCGTCCGAACGTCGTCGTTGCGGTTGTCAAAGCCATCTCGCTCGGTCATGCTCCCCTTTTGTTCGCTCTGTTCGAATCGCTAGCTGTTTCCCCTGAGGAATTTCTAGAGTTTTCAGTAGGTCTCTTAGGAATCCCCAAAATCCTCAATGAGTTCCGTGGATGCTTCACAAGCCGCGACGGTATTCTATAGAAGAGGGGACGTCGAGGAATACAACCACGATTCCCTATCGTACCAACTGTCCCTAGATTCGTCACAAACCCAACAGACTCAGAATCGCGTAATTCCTTTGTCCACAAGTCCAAGTGCCCCCTTTAGAAACACCCGAGCCAGCTCATGAAACACCTTAAATCCTTTGCTCAATCCGTCGCACTGTTCGCTCTGAGCACCTGTGCTGTTAGCCTTCAGGCACAAGATCGCGATCCTCCACCAGCAGATAAGCCCGCTGCAGACGAGCCCACTCGTAACCGAGACAACCCAGAACGGGAAGGACGCAACCGGCCAAACGCAGAACGCCCAAATCCCAATAGACCCAACGCCGATAGGCCAGGAATGTTGCAACGACCCGGGCAAGGAAGATTTGGGCAAGGAGGCCCCGGGGGCGGTGGCCCCGGTCAGGGTGGACCCGGTCAGGGTGGACCGGGAGGTCCTGGTCAAGCTGGCGGATTCCCGCCACAAGCCCTCGCAATGATGCTTCGTAATTTGCCAATCATTAAAGCTCTCGATGCAGACGAAGACGGACAACTCTCCCCCGGGGAGATTGAAAACGCTTCGAAGTCGCTAATTAAATTGGATAAAAACGGCGACGGCATCATCAGCCCCGAAGAAATGCGTCCCGATCCTTCGCAAATGCCAATGTTCGCAGGGTTTGGACCACAAGGCCCCGGTGGCCCTCAAGGCCCCGGTGGTCCTAACAACCGTCCTGGAAATGCCCAAGGACCAGAAATGATGATGCGGATGTTTGAATCCCGTGATACGAATAAAGATGGAAAACTCACTGACGACGAAATCCCTCCTCAAATGCGCGAACGCATCTCGAATCTAGACTCGAATAACGATGGAGCCATCGAACGCTCGGAAATCGAACGCGCCATGCGACGCTTCGAAGGAATGCGGCCAGGGAACCGACCAGAACGCGCTGGATCCGGTGGACAAAATATCCCACCTCGACGCCCCCAAGCCGATCCTGACTCGGAACCGAAGCCACCGACAGAAAACCCAAGCCGATCGTAGACCGTTCCAAAAATGCTTGAACGCTTGATTGAAAGAACCCGACCAATGCATGCCTGGACTACCACTCGTGCCCTGCCGTTTCTTTTCGCCCTGCTCGCAAGCAGCGCACTGACAACCAACAACGGTATGGCACTGGCTGCCCAAGATCCACAAGCAGATCCGCTTGCTACCAATGTGGAAACCGCAGCAAAACTCACCAACGAAGAAACTCAGTTCTTTGAGTCCAAAATCCGACCGGTTTTGATCGAGCACTGCTACCGTTGTCACTCCGCTGACGGCCAAGGAATCCGAGGCGGCCTCGGGGTCGATAGCCGTGATGCATTGCTCGCCGGAGGTGAGTCCGGGCCGGCAATCGTTCCAGGTAATCTTGAACAAAGCCTGCTCTGGAACGCAATCAGCTACCAAGACTACCGCATGCCCCCGAAAGGCCAATTGCCCGAACAAGTCCTTCAGGACTTCAAGGCTTGGATCGAAATGGGAGCCCCCGATCCTCGCGTTAACGAAGGAGTGGTAGTCCACTCGAAAGTCACGCGTGAGGACATTGAAAAAGGGAAGTCTCACTGGGCTTTCCTCCCTTTGCAAACCGCCGCTGAGCCAATTGAACCAGTAGAGTCCGACACTACTGCTTGGGCCATTTCTCCCATCGACCGTTTCATAGCGCAGTCCTGGGAAAAACACGGGTTAACCGCAAATCCAGATTGCCAACCATCGACACTCGCTCGACGTCTATGCTTCGATCTCACCGGACTGCCACCAACGCCGCAACAACTCGCTTCCTTCAGAGATGCCTGGAAAAACAACCCTCAAGTCGCCATCGAGGAACTTGCGGATTCCCTTCTCGAGTCCGATGCCTATGCAGAACGATGGGGACGTCATTGGCTAGACGTAGCTCGTTACGCAGAGACCAGCGGTAAAGAATCCGATGTAGTGTTTCCGAACGCATGGCGTTACCGAGACTACGTCATCGATGCCTACCGCACAGACAAGCCCTATGACCGATTCATCGTCGAGCAAATTGCAGGAGACTTGCTACCTGCAAACAACGATGCCCAGTGGAACGAACAGCTCATCGCCACTGGCTTTCTAGCTGTTGGGCCCAAGAGCCTCACTGAACAAAATCCAAGGCAGTTTCAAGCAGACCTGATCGATGAACAAATCGATGCCACAACCCGTGTTATCCTGGGATTATCGGTCGGCTGTGCTCGCTGCCATGATCACAAGTTCGATCCCATTCCTCAAACCGATTACTACGCTCTTGCCGGAATCTTTCAAAGCACGGAGACCTTCTACGGCGGAGTTCGCAGCAATCGCAATCGCCAACCCTCCAATTGGATTCAACTCCCAGTTCCGGATGCGGCTCCCATCGGTAAACCAATCCCGGCTGCAGAACTCACCGAACTCAAAAAGGAACTTGAGAAACGTCAACAAGAACTTGTCGAAGCCCGAAGACAACAACGCGCAGGAAATCAGCCAAATAATGGACTACTAAACGCCAATATCCTCGAACAGATTGTCGCCCAACTCTCCGATCGAATTCACAGCGTCGATGACAAAGGCCGCCCGGTGTCGGTTTGCATGGGAGTCCAAGATCGGGACGATCCTCGTAATGCACGCATCCTCGTACGAGGTGAAATCAATCAACCAGCACAGGAAGTGCCTAGAGGCTTTATCCAAGTCCTCGGAAACTTACCTGTAAAACTCCCTGCAGATGCATCTGGTCGCCTTGAATTCGCAAAGTGGCTTGTATCAGAGAAGAATCCGCTTACCCCTCGCGTCTATGCCAACCGTGTCTGGCAGCACTTAATTGGCCAAGCCCTCGTGCGTGAACCCGATAACTTCGGTGTCTCAGGCCCAACACCAACCCATCCTGAACTACTGGATCACCTAGCGACAGAATTAATCAATGGCGGTTGGTCAACGAAGTCACTCATTCGCAAGATCGTTACTTCAAGAGTTTATCGCCTATCCTCGGATTGCGAGAACCTGCAATTGGAAGCCGATCCCGAAAATGAATGGATCGCCCGAGCGAATATTAAACGACTCGAAGCAGAAGCGATTCGTGATGCAATGTTAGCCGTCAGTGGATTGATCAATACCAATCGACCTCGCGGATCGATCATGGCAAACTACGGCTCTTCGACGATGGGCCCCAACGGCCCTATGAACATCCCGTTACTCGCTGCGAACCCTACAACTCCTGGAACTCCGCCAGGAATGCAACCCGCTCCGAACGAACCCGACAATTCATCCCGCGCGATGGCATTGCGAAATGCTTTCCTCGGTGGTGGACTACGCAACCCCGCCATCAACCCGCTGGAGCTTCCAAACTACTACCGCTCGGTCTATCTCCCGATCGCACGCAATAGCCTAGTACGCTCACTGGATGTCTTCGATTTTGCCGAACCAAGTCTCGTCGTTGGCACTCGCGAAGTCTCTCATACGGCAGAACAATCGCTCTTCATGTTGAACAATCCTTTTGTCCTTGAGCTCAGCGACAACTTTGCCCGAAAGGTCCTCAAATCAACGAAGGACACTAGAGGCCGGGTAATAACCGCATTTGAAATCGCTTGGGGTCGCCCACCAACCGATCGCGAATTGTCCGCAAGCCTATCCTTTTTAAGAGATGCCAAAGCACAACTCGACAACGATCCTAACGCAGAACCCAATCGCAGCAGGCGATCGGAACGCGATGAAGAAATCCTATTCCAAGCGTACAGTCAGATGTGTCAATCACTCTTCGGTGCTTCCGAGTTCCGATTGGTTCGATAACGTCCAATACAGCGACTAAGCATCACCGCGTAACCGACCCAAAAAAGTTCGACACCACAACCAAGAATTATCAGACTTATCATGCATTCCCGACGCCAACTTTTACAGCACGTTTCAGCCGGTTTCGGATACCTCGCGTTTGCAGGGCTGAGCACTCTCGACGCACGACGCTCGATAGCAGCAGATGGAGACGGAAACTCCTCGACGCCATCCGCATCGACCAACCCGCTATCACCTAAAGCACCCCATTTTGCCGCGAAGGCAAAGCGTGTGATTTTCTTGTGTATGCAGGGAGGCCCATCACACGTCGATACATTTGATTACAAACCGCAACTTGCCAAGGACGAAGGAAAGCGGGGTAGGTTCAACGGCGCTAAACTGATGCCATCCCCTTGGGAGTTTAAGCAACGCGGGGAAAGTGGACTTTGGATCAGCGAACTTTTCCCAGAACTAGGAAAGCACGCCGACGAACTCTGTTTGATCCGTTCGATGCATTGCGATCAACCGATCCACCCCCGCGCGATGACGCAGATGCACACTGGCAATGCACAGTTTGTTCGCCCATCCCTAGGAGCTTGGACACTCTACGGCCTAGGGACTGAAAACGCAAACCTACCAGGTTTCGTAGCGTTGAATCCACAAGCAGCTGCAGCACAAAACTACGGCAACGCGTTTCTACCTGCCATCTATCAAGGGACCAAAGTTGGTCGCCAACAGGGGCCTCGCCCTGGCATGGCTAGAAATCTACCTCGTGGTTCCGGGCCCGTTCTACCGGACCTTGCGAACCCTCGGTTGACTCGCACTAGCCAACGCGCTCAGATCGACTATATCCAGAAACTTAATGCGGAATCACGAAATGCGGAATCGCACGATCCAAATGTCGACGGCATTATCGAATCCTATGAATTGGCATTTCGCATGCAAGATACTTTGCCCGAATTGATGAACCTATCGGGTGAATCGGAACAAACGCTTGCCATGTATGGGATCGACCAACAATCCACCGACACCTTTGGTCGTCAGTGCCTCCTCGCCAGACGATTCATCGAAGCCGGCGTACGCTTTGTCGAACTCAATCATGGCAACTGGGATCACCATCAACGCTTGAGCACTGCTCTTCCCGAGAAGTGTCGTGAAATCGATCAACCGATCGCAGCATTGTTAAAGGATTTGCATCAACGCGGCATGCTTGAAGACACCTTGGTCATCTGGGGTGGTGAATTCGGACGAACTCCCGACGCACAAAACGGCGACGGTCGCGATCACAACAACAAGGGCTATACCACTTGGATGGCAGGCGGCGGTGTACGGGGAGGACTTAGTTTTGGTGCAACCGATGAACACGGTCGCGAAGCGGTCGAAGACAAATGCCACATCCACGATTGGCATGCCACCATCCTTCATTTGCTCGGTCTTGATCACGAACAGCTGACCTACCGATATGCAGGTCGTAACTTCCGATTGACCGATGTCTATGGCAACGTACTCAAACCCATCGTCGCGTCGTAAGCGCGTCTTGGGTTCGATTCCGGTCGATATCTTCTTTGCGTGAGACAATCCCCACGACCGAATATTTCTCACGCCCGCTCCGCTCAAGACGCTAAGATCGCAAAGGGAAGGACAATATAAAACAAAGAAGAAGATCCCCACATCCCTGTCTGTCTTCTTTGCGTCTTGGCTCCTTTGCGTGAGACAATCCCCACGACCGAATAATTTCTCACGCCCGCTCCGCTCAAGACGCCAAGATCGCAAAGAGAAGACCAATAAAAAATATAAAAGAAGATCCCAACCCTTCATCCCAGTCTGTCTTCTTTGCGTCTTTGCTCCTTTGCGTGAGACCGGTTCCCCCGATCCCTGTCTGTCTTCTCCGCGTGAGACAATCTTGGGGAGTTGTTGAATGAACGTTACTAAGCCAAAATTCCTTGCACCACGTTCCCTTGCACATCAGTCAATCGGTAGTCCCGACCTTGGAATCGGAAAGTAAGCCGAGTGTGATCGAAACCCATCAAGTGCAAGATCGTCGCGTTCAGATCGTGCACATGGACTGGATTCTCAACAACATTGAAACCTAGCTCGTCCGTTTTCCCCCAGACCAGCCCCTTCTTGAGTCCACCACCAGCCATCCATACGCTGTAGGAACGATTGTGGTGGTCGCGGCCATCATTCCCACCTTGGACCATCGGCGTTCGACCGAACTCACCACCCCAGATGACTAACGTATCTTCCAGCATTCCGAGCCGTTTTAAATCCTTGACCAACGCCGCACTCGGCCTGTCGGTTGCGCCTGCATTGCTACGCACCCCATTTGTCAGATCGCCGTGCTGATCCCAGACTTCATGAAATAACTGAACGAATCGCACTCCTCGCTGCAACAACCGCCTCGCTAACAAACAATTCCGCGCAAAAGATGCTTCCTTCGGATCTTTCACGCCGTACAAGTCCAATGTCTCTTTGCTCTCCGTCCCAAGATCCATCAACTCCGGTGCACTGGTTTGTAACTTGTAAGCCATCTCATAACTTTGGATCCGCGAGGCAATCTCCGGATCCCCGATTTGTTCCAGAGCAAGTTGATTCAATTTAGAGATCGCGTCGATCGACTCGCGCTGCGTTTGTCCGTCGATCCCCTTTGGGTTCGACAAGTACAACATCGGATCGCCGGTGCTTCGGAACGGAATTCCAGCAAAGGTGGTCGGCAAAAAGCCACTACCGTAATTGCTTGCGCCACCACTGGTCCCTTTAGCACTCGTCAATACAACAAAGCCGGGTAATTCACTCGCTTCCGATCCTAAACCGTACAAGGTCCAACTCCCGAGACTCGGTCGGCCAAACTGCTGAGAACCCGTATTCATCATAATTTGAGCGGGCGCATGATTAACGGCATCCGTCTGCATCGTACGGATCAGAACCATATCATCTGCAATCTCGCCGATCTGCGGCAAGACTTCGGAAAGCTCCATCCCACATTGCCCCTTCGGAGCAAATGTAAACTTCGGCCCCAACAGCGCAGAGTTGGGATTGATGAATGCCGCGCGATATCCCTTGAGCAAGTCCGCTGGTGGAAGTTGCCCATTGCGTTTCTCCAACTCGGGCTTTGGATCGTAGAGTTCCAGTTGGCTAGGGGCCCCCGCCTGGAACATGTAGACCACACGCTTGATCTTGCCGGGAAAATGAGGGGACTTTGGTGCCAAAGGCCCCGTACGAACACTACCTTCTTCTCCAAAAACTCCGCCACCCAACGCAGCCTGGTCCGCTTGCATCAATTGCGTTGCCGCAATACCCGCCAAGCCCACTCCACACTCACGCATAAACCATCTGCGTTGCAGGAATCTCGCACGGGCTTCGAACAAAGTCTTTGGCTCTTGGGTCATAATGCGTTACTTTCCGGCAAAGATGGGACTTGTGTTCAAACTAACTGACGATCAACTTGTTGAGTATTTTGCCTTCATCGGTCGGGCCGATCAAGCGATTGAACAAACCTTGGTAATCGTACCCAAACCGATAGGGATCGAATCCGAGCAAGTGCAATATCGTCGCTTGGAGATCCTTGGGAGTGACCGGATCTTCGGCGACATAATAACCGATCTCATCGCTTTGACCGTATGAAGTCCCACCGCGAACTCCACCACCAGCGAGCATCATCGAGTAAGCGTAAGGATGGTGATCCCTTCCAAAAAAGCCTTTGGTCGGTGTATCGCGCACGTTGTTCTGCGACATCGGAGTACGGCCAAACTCACCACCGACAACCACCAACGTACTGTCCAGCAGTCCTCGCTGCTTCAAATCCGTCAGCAGTCCTCCGACGGCCCGATCGAGCTGCTGACACTTGATCGGCAAAGTCTCATCGATCGATTCGCCCGGAGAAGATCCATGATGGTCCCAGCCCCAATCAAAGAGCTGCACGAAACGCACTCCGGACTCGACCAATCGCCGAGCCAAGAGGCAATTGTTCGCCATCGTTGGATCATCCCCCCGATAAAAGACGCGGGGGTCGGTTTCCGACTCCGCTTTGGATACAAATCCCGGTTTCGCCCCATATAAATCCAAGGTCGCTTGGCTCTCGTCTCCAAGATCCATTACGGCTGGTACCGATAATTGCATGCGGTATGCAAGTTCGAATTGTTCGATCCGGGTAAGAGTCTCACGATCGGCGGTCTTCTCAAACTGAGCGCTGTTGAGATCCTTCAACGCATCGAGCACTTCCCGCCGCATACCCCGATCAACACCCTTGGGGTTTGAAAGGTAAAACACAGGATCCCCCGTCGTTCGACATTGAACCCCTTGATAGACCGTTGGAAGAAATCCGCTTCCCCAAAGACTCTTGCCCGCATCTGGTGTCTTCCCACCACTGAGCAACACGACGTAACCCGGCAAATTCTCGTTTTCGGTACCGAGCCCATAGGTTGTCCAAGCCCCCAAGGTCGGATACCCCAAACGAGACTGCCCAGTATGAACCAACAACTGCGCCGGAGAGTGATTGAATTGATCGGTTTGCATCGAACGGATGATCGCTACATCGTCGGCATGTTTCGCAAGATTCGGCAAGAGCTCCGACATCCACTGCCCACTTTCTCCGTGTTGAGCAAATTGGAACATCGGGGCCAACATCTTCGGAACACCTTTGATGAACGCAAAGCGTTTTCCTTCAAGGTACTCCTTCGGACAAGGCTGTCCATCAAACTTTTTCAAGGCAGGTTTGTAGTCGAACAATTCCAACTGCGACGGGGAACCAGCCAAGTGAATATAGATCACACGCTTGGCTTTCGCAGCTTGTGGCGGATCTTTGGGTGCTAAAGGCTTGCCATCCATACCGGCAGTCGCAGCTTCCACCCGCTTCCCACTGAGCATCGACATTGCCAATGCACCTAATCCGACGCCTGCGCGAGACAAAAAGGTTCGGCGTGTATCGGACTGGATCGATTGGTAGGCGACAACTTGCTCGAGCATCTCCGGTGAGAGTTTATCGCCGATCACGTTGCGAACATGTCGATCGAACTCGGCTGATGATTGTCTATTTGTAGGATGCATTGGAAAAACTTTTGACTAAGGAGTCTCGGTCCGTTTTTGTATTCAGGGGCCAACAAGAACTAAGGTCTTGTCAGCATCTAATCGAGATTTAAGATCGCAGAAGTGACCATCGACCAAGCGGCGGTTTCCACTGC
>JBEICB010000183.1:0-9527 GCA_040373655.1 Pirellula sp.
AGTTGTTGCATGATCGCTTCGTGTTTACCGCGATGAGAAAGGCGGAAAACTTCGCTGACCGTACCGATGTCCTTATGGGTCTCGAGCAAAAGCGATCGGTGCGGGTTGTAACTGGTCATCCCAGCAGCAAGCTGGCCGCGATTCTGGATGTCTTGCAACATCCTAGGCAGTAGATACGAAGTGGCTTCTTGACCAATGCCACTGCACAAAGGGCTCTCTGGTGCAGAGGGAAGATGATAAACAGCCGCTACCCCACACTCGTGATGCAATTCACTCATACGAAAGCTTTTCACCGGAACGACGAACCGAAGCCAGAACGAGCGACAGTGTACCCCAATCCTGCGGGTCGTGAAACGGCTAAAGTATTTCTTCGGAAACTTGGTCAGCAGTCCGCACCCCAAATATTGGCCCAAATCAACTGCACACAAGGGTAGTATTTAGGATACTGAATCGAGCCGAGGATTTTTTGCTGATACGTTAGTTTGTAACGGAATCACTCGAGACGGGATTTCCGATGGAAACGATTTGGGGTTCCCGCTCGCGTAGTCGCCTGAGTTGTCCGCACGCAGCCTGGATTTCGTCCCCTTTGCGTTGCCGAAACATCACATTGATTCCGCCATCGAGCAGAACTTTTCGGAATTGATGTACTGCGGAAGGAGTAGGGGTTTCGTAAGGCAATCCTGGGACCGGATTATAGGGGATCACATTAAGCATCGCCGTTCGATGACGTAATAGATGCACCAGTTCTAGCGCACAGGCTGGTGAATCATTCAGGCCGCCGAGCAACACGTATTCAAAGGTAAGTCTTCGTTTCGTTTTATCAAAATACCGATCCGCGGCTTCCATGATTGCTCGGATACCGATCGTCTGATTTACAGGTACGAGTCGGTTTCGCAGCGGGTCGTTCGGAGCGTGCAGACTGATTGCGAGATGGTATGGAGCGTCTGCTGCAGCGAGTTTATCGATTGCGGGAGGTAAGCCGACGGTGCTGATTGTGATCCTTCGCGGGGAGATCCCAAGTCCGAAATCGGAATCTTTGGCTACCCCAAGCGCATCGAGTACGCGGGGTAAATTCGCCAGTGGCTCTCCCATTCCCATCATCACGATATGGCTCAAACGCTCATCTTCCTCCAACAGATGCTGTAGCTTAAGCATTTGCTCAAGGATTTCACCGCGAGTCAAATTTCTTTCAACCCCATCGAGTCCACTGGCACAAAATACACATCCCATCGCGCAGCCAACTTGACTCGACACGCAGATCGAACGTCTTGGCCCATCGCGAAGCAATACACATTCGATCCGCCCTCCATCAGCGAGTTGCAGCAACAGTTTCTCAGTCCCGTCGTTTGCTCTTTGGTGCGTGACCAACGTCGTACGGAAGAGTTCAAAATGGGTATCGAGTAGCTTCCGCAAATCCTTTGGAAGATCCGTCATATCTTCAAATCGCCTCACGCGACGTTGATACACCCATCGTTGGATTTGTGACGAACGAAATTTCGGCCATCCTAGCTCAACCAACCAATTGGTCAATTTCTCGCCGGTCCAATCGAGCAAATGCTCCCTCGTTACTTCTCCAAGCCCCCCATCATTCAAACCCTCCTTCTGAGACACGGTAGAGTTACCGCCTTGCCCGGCGTTTATTTCATCTACTTTGTTGACTGGGTCTACCACGCTACAAAACTCCCTACGGTTCTTTTTTAAAGTCTATTTCCGTTGTCCCTAACGAAATGCCGGCACTAACAGGGACTGAGACAGCAAACTTATTCGAGGTCTTTATTCTACGGTACGGCGTGTTTTTAACCATTCAAAAACGAAATCCCAAAGGCCAGAAAAGACGAGAAGAAGCGTAGGTGGACGATCTGGTAACGTTTTTGCCGCCGCGAGCTCTTGGATAGTCAAGTAGGTTCGTGCATCGAATAACGTTTGGATAGAGAATACCTCTTGCATCTGGAGGGCGATGGTTAAATCTGCAAGCACTCCATCGGGGGATTTACCACGGATCAGAGCGATCTCACCAAGACGGTAACCATGCTTGACCAGTCTCACGGTCCACTGCCAATCGGAGAGAACCGATGCACCGCTGGAACTCTGCGCGGCGTCCGAACTTTCTGGAGTTGGCAATTGTTCAACTGGGCGAACAGTGGAAGCCCCTTCCTGAGCTGGAAGACTGTCTGCTTCAATCGGCAGCGACTTCTCCGGTGCAATCAACGGCTCAATAGGCTCTTTCGAGCTTTCATCTCTTGCCTCAATCCGTTCGCTTGATTCTTCCTGCGACGACTCCCATTGAACATCGCGTTGTTTCGAGGACTGTTTGGGAAACTCTAATTCGCTTCCAGTTGCTTGGGATGCTTGCCAAGCACTTGCAAAAAAATCAACGGCAGCCTTTGGGATTACCGAAGCGTCGACCTTTCCCCTTTTCCCAAGATCTGTGATCACTAGCGTCTGCTTACCAAGTTTGAAATCTGCTTGGGCCAGCAAACCTGATTCCAACATCGACTCGAGAGCTTGAGCGGAATGCGTTTTTTTCCACGCATTAAGCAGACCAAATTCAGCGAGTCTTTCGAGTCGGAGCCCCGTGACTGATTTGCTTGCTGTTCCTGCGAAATGTTGAGCTAAGACGGTTTTGCTCAAATACCCATGCGTTCGCTCGATTGCCGCAAGCAATACTTGGATCGTTTGAATTGCTTTCCGAATAATCTCAGGACTCGCCTCTGTGGGGACCTTCTTGGAGGACGTCCCCTTTTTTCTGCCAACCCCTTCGGAATTCGTTGTTTCGTTCGAGGATCCCTTGGGTCCATCGGAATGTGACTTGGATGTCGGCGACACTTCCTCCTTGCCAAGTCTTGCCAGTTCGGCGTTGCCTTGGATTTGGATCGTGTTATCCACAGGTATGGAGGAGACAAGAAGTTGTGGTGGGGCAACTGATATTTGTCTAGGTAATTTTGGCCAACCGGAGCGGCCTTGGCATCGATCACAAATTTTACAGTCACTCGCAGAGGCATCACCAAAGTACATCAATATAGTTTTTTGGCGGCAGGTTTTGGTTCTTGCGAAAGCGACCATCTGATCAAGCTTTTCGTAATCTGCTTTTTTCCGTGCAGCCAGAGCGGCATGATCGATTTTCAGATCGTTGAAATGAACGTCTTTCCGTCGGAAGTGAATGGCTCGTCCTCGGAAAGGGGGAACGTATTCGAAATCCTCGAGTTTATTCAGTTCGCGAAGATGACGATTCATCGTATCACGATCCATCTGCAACTGTTCCATCATCCACCTCGGATGAATGTAGACGGCCTCGTCCCTACGATCTCCGATTGCTTTTTCAATGGTTCGCATCACCGTACGCCGCGCGGTCGCTTCGCGGGGCAGAAGATCGATAAAGGTTGACATACGACTCGACAGCCGAAACATTGCAAGACCGCCGGCGACTTCCAACCGTTCCAGAACCCCAGTACGACTAAGTATTTGAAGCGAAGAATTCACCGCTTCGGCAGTTGCAGAGCGTTCCAAATTCTCTTTGATCTCATCCGCGGTTAACTCGATTGGGTCTTCCTCCCGCCCAAGTAGAAACTCGTAGATATCCTGGAGAACTTCTTTTGAGGGATTAGCGTTCTCGATGAAGAACTCTTGGATGTAGCGATCTTGGGGACTGAAGAGCAGTACACACTGCGATAGCAGCCCATCACGGCCCGCTCTTCCGGCCTCTTGGTAGTAAGCTTCCAAGGTACCGGGCATGTTGTAATGAATCACGTACCTCAGATCAGACTTGTCGATTCCCATGCCGAAAGCATTTGTGGCAACGATTGCCTTGAGTTTTCCTGCCATGAACTGATCTTGAACATGCTTGCGCTGCTCAGGTAGCAGGCCGGCGTGGTAAGCAGCAACGGGGAGTTTGAGGTCTTGTGTTAGCTTTTCGACAAGCGATTCGCAGCGTTTGCGCGTCGCGACATACACGATGCCCGACTCATCTCGTTTTTCGAGAAACTCGACAAGCTGCTTGTCCTTTTCTCGATCGCTCATGCAATAGACGGAACCGAAATAGAGATTATCTCTAGCAAATCCAGTGATAAAGGTGCGGGCGTTAGCAAGCTGTAGGCTGTCCAGAATATCTTTGCGAACTCTAGGAGTTGCAGTGGCAGTCAATGCAATTGTCTGTACGTTGCCTAATGCTTCGCGAAATTTCCCGAGTCTATGATAGTCTGGGCGAAAATCATGTCCCCATTCGCTGATACAGTGGGCTTCGTCGATCGCAAGTAACTGGATGGGTGTAGCCCGAATCGCATCAAGAAAACGCTGGTTACGAAGACGTTCTGGCGCGACGTAAACCAATGAGAATTTCCCAGCGGAGACTTGATCCAATCGGTCGGATTGTTCTTGAAGCGTCAACGAACTGTTGATCAAGGTCGCCCGAATTCCCCGTCGTTCGAGCGCGTCGACTTGGTCCTTCATCAGAGCGATCAGCGGAGAGACGACGATGGTAAGCCCAGGGCGAACGAGACTGGGGAGTTGGTAACAGAGGCTTTTACCACCTCCGGTAGGCATAACGCATAGGCAATCTTTGCCGGAGATAATATGCTCGATCACTTCTTTTTGCCCACGTCGGAAAGTCTGCAAGCCAAATTTGGCTAATGCATCCGATAAATCGAGGGAGGCGGCGGATCCTGTCATGTGGGACGGTGCCTTGAGGCGAAAATAGAAGCGGATTTGTGTTGTGATTGGTATCTGTGCAGCGGGGAGCTCGAGTCGATTTGGGCTCGCTGCCAGGGATTCCCAACGGATACCCCTCGACAGTGTAGCGAATTCCGCCGTTTAAGGCACGGACTGGCCAGCCGATTCCGGATCGGCTGGCCAGTCCGTATTCGAAACTGAAGAATAACCAACAGTGCCCCAAGCACTGTGGCGACTTTCACAAAGAAATCAACTTTGCCGTTTGGGTACCCTGGGGGGAACATGGTAAACTGTTGGGGCCTTGCAGGATGCTGGCTCCTCAATTTCACGTAGCCCCTTATCCTTGAAATGATCAGCTATTGCGAATGACCAGCCACTCCGATCGATTTCAGCCAAACTTGTCCAAGCACCAAAGGCTCGAGGTGGAAAAAAAATCCCACCAAGGATGCTTCAACGAACTACAGATTGGCAAGCAACGACAAATGTCGCTTGTCCGTCCCTCCTGCGCAGTCAATGCACGGTTATTCCGGACCGGATGGTTACCGATGGCAGGATTGGGGCTGATTACGACTTGCGTATTTACGGAAGCAATCGCGCAAGACCCCTTCGGTGAAGATCCCATTGGAGCGGGAGTAGGGGCAGTTCAAGCCCAGAACAATACCTCGACTCGATCACCCATCGACCCCAACGAAACGAATGCAGTCGTAAGGTCGCTACGAGCAAATCCTCCCTCAACCGCGAAAGAGCTAGGGAAAGCCATCGACTGGATGACACGTATTCGTCGATGGGATGAGACAGGTTACTGGTTAGATACCATCGGAAAAATGGAATTGAATGGCCCGATGGCTATCGAGATTCTCCAATCCGCCGGTGCAAGAGCTTGGAGTTCAATCGAACGGAACTCCAACGCATTTCAACCCTCGCAACTTCAGCTCATCGGAAAACTCAGAAAACTGGCTGACGATGAGATCCATTCTCCTGCCACACTTGAAAAACATGTCATCCGATTAACCAGCCCTGATCAATCAGAACGGCTTAAGGGCTATGACGGATTGCGTGCGGCAGGAAATGCTGGAGTTGCGGCTATGCTAAACGCTGTGATGCGTCCTAATGGTTTAGTACCAACTCCATCGATGGTAGAAGCTTTTTCATTGCTAGGCCCTCAAGCTACACGAGCTTGGCAAGCCGCAATGACAGCCCAAAACCCAGAGGCAAGAGAGCGTTTGATCCAACTCGTAGAACGCGCCCCGCAACCAGATATGGGCCCTGAGCTACTCACCGCGTTACACGATACTTCGATTAAGGCAAAAGTCAGACAAGGAATCACGGACGCATTGATCGCGAGGGGGAAGCCGATTCCGACCCCAACGCAATCGTACGAATACGGCGTCTCAACACTTCATCGAAGCCTCGACCAATATCGCCAACTACTCAAGCTTAACGATGTTCAAACTCAAACAGCTTGGGATCTCACACAAGATGGCCTTGGTGTTCAGGTCGCGGATGCTAACGCAGCGGAAATTGCGTTAACGAGAGCGGCCCAAGCGGCAATTGTGACTCTGCGAGCCGAAGCATCCAGCGATACGGTGTCCGCGAAAGCACTAGCTGCGGTAATGGAGAAACTTTCTCGTGGCGGGAATGAGGATTTGACCAAAGCAAGCGTGTTTCAAACACTGCTTCCAGAGTCCCTCCGCGACAGCCATGAATTTGCTTGCTTGATTTGGGATGCCGCGAAAGAAAACTCGCTGCGGGGTGCGCAAGCACTTGCAGCGTCAAATCTCGCAAGGTGGCAAGGGAAGCTATTACCGAACCCAGTACGTGAACGCCTAGTGGCCGCCTGTGAATCGGGTGATCCACATATCCGCTATCCCTCAGCCATCGCATTGATGAATACGATGATCGACCAGCGAGCCGTGTTAACAAATGCTCCGTCAGAAAACACGTCTGATGAGGTCCTAGCCAACATTAGACCATCACAAACATTGAGTTCACGCAGCTCCGAAGAATCAGTCAACCCAGGAACGATGAACACGGTCTCAACCGTAAGCTCGACAACAAGTCGAGTAACAACTCAGACAGAAAATCGAGATCTACAGAGCGATTCAGCGTTGCCATTGGGTTTTCAAGGCTCCAGTTTTCATGGAGCCAGTCGTGTCGATTTTGTCGGCAGAGAAATGCAACGATTGATGGCTGAGCCGATGGTGATGATTGTCGGCGCAAGTCCTTCCTTGCGATCCCATATGCACCAACTCGTTGACCAAATGGGTTTTCGGTACTTCGAAGCAAGTTCAGTGGACGATGTGTTTTCCGCTATGAGGAACGCAACTCCCATAGAAGCGATAGTGATACTAGATCATCTTCGGGACATGGATTTAGGCCAGCTTGTACAACGGATTCGCGCCAATCCGTCAACTTCAACTGTCCCGATTGCGCTACTTGCTGATTCTCTGAGCAGCTTAGAACACTCGGTGGCGATGAACGACCCCGGGGTCATAGTGGGGGCAGTTCCGCCATCTTTGGAAGCTTTCGGGGACATAGTCCACCGCATGGACAATATCTTGGCTTTCCCAAGAGCAACACCGGAAGACCGGGTGCGATGGAAAGAAAACGCAGCGAATTACTTCCGACAGCGTGATCCCCAAGGTCCAACGCTGGATCCATCAAATGTTTCAATTCGGTTAGCGGACACACAAGCCGACCAGCAAAATCTACTGCGAATTGCAGCGGATCCAGAAATGCCAGCCAAACGACGCGAGCAAGCAAGCCAAATTTTTGTGCAATCCGTGCAAAGATTTGGGCTATTGATCTCTACCGATATGATCAATGCCCAGTACGATGTTTATAACACGCGCGGGGAAACCGAGCCGGTCACCCGCCTCGTCGTTGGCAAGATCTTGGACGCCATCGACGCGGAATACGGCCGTGGGTCATCGAACGCCCCATAGGCTTTGTTTGCGTAGAGAATTGACCGGCGCAAGGTATAGATAGTCGGATCGCGATGACGCAAGCAGGGCAACACGAAGGACAATACTGGGGGGGAACGCGTGAGTTCCTTCCGGGAGTCATCGGTTCCTCCCCTGCGATGCAGAAGATCGCATTTTTGACCAAGCGAGTCGCCAAAACCAATGCCTCGGTATTGTTACTTGGGGAGACAGGAACAGGCAAAGAGGTGATCGCCAATGCGATACACCAATTGAGCCACCGAGTCGGTGGTCCATTTGTGAAGGTCAACTGCGGGGCGCTTAGTGAAAGCTTGCTCGAGAGCGAATTATTCGGACACGTTCGTGGAGCGTTTACCGGTGCGGTGGGAAACCGTGCCGGCCGTTTCGAAGCGGCTCATACGGGGACGATTTTCCTCGATGAAATCAATAGTACTTCGAGACATCTACAGGTGAAACTCCTGCGTGTGCTTCAGCAGAAGCAATTTGAGAGGGTCGGTGACACGGAGACGGTAACCGTCGATACGCGTTTGATTGCAGCGAGTAACCGAGACCTTGCGATGGAGATTCGGGAGGATCGGTTTCGCGAAGATCTTTATTGGAGACTGAACGTTGTTCCAATCGAACTCCCCCCTTTGAGACAACGAAGGGAAGACATTCCTTTGCTCGTTTCACACTTCCTAAAGGTTTACAGCGAACAGAACGAGCGATTTGTAGTTCATATCCAGCCCGAGGCGATGACGGCGCTTCAAGACTATCACTGGCCAGGGAATGTACGCGAACTCCAGAATTACGTTGAACGAGTCGTTGTAATGTCAGAGTCCGATGAACTGACTGTAGATTTGTTGCCGGGTGTTGTCACCGGTAGCGAACCCGTCCACGATTTTGTTGGAACACAGCAAGCGAGCCCGCCAGATTTCGATACTTTGACCAAACAAGTCGTTTCAGAAGGTCTAAAACTCGCTAAACCTGAACAAAATGACTTGCATGCGATGATCGTCGATCGTGTTGAACGGGAGCTGATTCTTCAGGTACTTCAAAGTTGTGGAAACGTACAGACAAAAACAGCAACTCGATTGGGAATCAACCGGAACACTTTGCATAAGAAGATGAAAGACTACAATCTCGAAGAGAATGAGTCATCCGATTCATGATGCCCCTAAAGGACACAGCAATGCCTGAGAGATTCAGTAGTATCCAAGCAGCGGTGAATGCAGTTGCAGCTGGAAAAGTGGTAATCGTTTTGGATGACGAGCATCGCGAGAACGAAGGTGACTTTGTTTGTGCGGCTGAACTTGTTACACCGGAACTTGTCAATTTTATGCTCTCCGGACACGGACAGCTTTGTTGCTCCATACTTCCAGCGACCGCCAAGCGACTGGAATTGCGCCCCTTAGTCGAAACCAATACATCTCCTCTGACCACTGCGTTTATGACACCGGTAGATCACGAAGGGTGTAAGACAGGGATCACGGCGGGAGAACGCGCAGAGACGATCAAACGACTTGCAAGCGAGGTTTCGGAACCTGCGGACTTCGTCAAGCCAGGTCACGTGTATCCGCTCTTGGCGATGGAGGGTGGCGTTCTGCGTCGAGCCGGTCACACCGAAGCCTCCGTTGATCTAGCGCGGATGGCGGGTTTAGCACCTGCAGGAGTGCTGTGTGAAATCCTCAATTCCTCGGGGGACCGTGCGACCCGAGATGAACTGGTGGAGTTGGCCAGGAAACACCAACTAGAGATTATAACTGTAGAGCAATTGATCGCGCATCGCCGCGTGAACGAGAAACTCGTCTCCCGAGCGTCGCAGTGCAAGCTCCCCACGAAGTACGGGCAATACCAAGTGGTGGTTTACAATAACCACTTCGAAACACAAGACGCAATCGCCATGACCTTCGGGCACCAAAACGAACACCTACCGACCGA
>JBEICB010000069.1:0-22435 GCA_040373655.1 Pirellula sp.
ATAAGGCACGGGACTAGTTTGAAAGAGCCGTTTGGTATCTGACTGCGATGGTGCCGAATATGAAGAGTCGGTGCGCTTATGAAGTGAGCGACTGATCGGTGGAACGATCAGCGACAATGGGAGTACAGCAGGAAGTAATAAGGCACGGGACTAGTTTGAAAGAACCGTTTGGTATCTGACTTCGATGGTGCCGAATATGAAGAGTCGGTGCGCTTATGAAGTGAGCGACTGATCGGTGGAACGATCAGCGACAATGGGAGGAACCTAACCCACGGAAGTGGGGTTTTCGCGGAAATTTTTTTCAATTTCCACATCGAGTGACCAAACTAGTCACTGCGCCGATTCACATTCTCTTAACTGACGGTTTTTTCAAAGGTTAAGCACCAATACGGCCCCCCAAAAAATGCCAATTTGGGAGGTAGTAGCAACGCTTACCCAATCCTCAAACCCCGACTCGCTCGGGCTTTAGGCGCTGCGAAAGAAAAAGTTTGACACGCCCCGAGGAAACGATAAACTGCGGAGCCATGACGCAACATGTAGTGTCTTCTGAAAGAATTAACTACTATAGGTAGTGGTTTTCTCCGATACACACCATAGGAGCAGTCAACGCAAAACCCTGCAAACCCAGTGTTTTGCTTGCTTTCTCCTTCCCATGTTCACCGTTTGGTGGCCACCACCCTGCGATCAGGTGGCCTCCTTACGTGCGTCGGAGGCTTGTAAGGAGACTGGGTATGAAACCCAACCATGATCGCAACCAATGGTCTTTTCCACTACGCCAGCTTACGGATTGCCCAGAACCTAACCCGATCACGGCTTGCCCGTGCCTTCGTCACTAATTTTGGATCGTCCGAAAAGCACTGCGTTCGTTTTTAATACCTCGAAATTTGGGAGTCGTACGAAGGAATGGCAACAGTAGAAATGGGACGTGAGCGTCGCACCCGGACCCGAACGACGCGGGAAGTTCGCGGAAATCGCAGCGGACTGAAAATCGAATCCAAGTTCTGCCCGACAGCCGTCGCAGACCCTTTCGATACCGTCACTTGGGAAATCCGCAGCGCCGCGATCAAGGACGAAAACGGAAAGGTCCTGTTCGAGCAAAATAACGCTGAAATCCCTTCGACTTGGAGCCAGCTGGCGACCAACGTCGTGGTGAGCAAGTACTTCTACGGAGACCCGAAGAATCCTGGCGAACGGGAATACTCGGTGCGACAGTTGGTACACCGTGTCACCCGTACAATCGCGGATTGGGGACGCGAAGACGGATATTTTGACACAACCGAAGACGCGGAACGCTTCTACCGTGATTTGACCTGGCTATGCTTGCACCAATACGGTTCGTTTAATTCCCCTGTGTGGTTCAACGTCGGTTTGTTTCACCAGTACAACGTGGTAGGTACCAAGTGCAATTGGCGTTACAACGTAGAGAAGGGTGAACTCGAGCAACCAGAGAACCCTTACGAGTTTCCACAGGCTTCCGCATGTTTCATCCAAAGCGTTGATGACAACATGGAAGACATCATGCGATTGGCGACGAGCGAAGCGATGCTCTTCAAGTTCGGATCCGGGACCGGAACCGACTTGTCGACGATTCGCTCAAGCCGCGAGGCCTTGTCAGGTGGTGGCAAGCCGAGTGGTCCACTTTCCTTCATGCGAGTTTACGATCAGATCGCTGCGGTGGTGAAGTCGGGTGGCAAAACGCGACGAGCTGCGAAGATGCAATCCATCAAGGTCTGGCACCCAGACATCATGGAATTCATCGAGTGCAAGTGGAAGGAAGAGCAAAAAGCTCACGCGTTGATTCGCGAAGGCTACGAATCGAACTTCAACGGCGAAGCTTATTCGTCGGTCATGTTCCAAAACGCCAACCTCTCCGTTCGGATCACCGATGATTTCATGGAATCGGTCAAAGGAGATGGGAATTGGAAAACTCGCTGGATCTCCGATAAGTGCCGCGAAGAACCACCTACCTACAAGGCTCGCGAAATCCTCACCCGAATGGCAGATTGCGCTTGGCACTGCGGTGACCCGGGTGTTCAGTACGATACTACCATCAACAAGTGGCACACCTGCCCCAACAGCGGTCGTATCAACGCTTCGAACCCCTGCTCGGAGTATATGTTCCTCGATAACACGGCTTGCAACCTCGCTTCGATCAACTTGATGAAGTTCCGACGCGAAGATGGCTCGTTCGATTACCAAGGTTTCATGTCCGCTTGTCGGTTGTTCTTTATCGCCCAAGAAATCTTGGTCGACCACGCAGCATATCCAACGGATCGAATCGCTCACAATAGCCATTTGTTCCGTCCGCTGGGACTGGGCTATTCGAACCTCGGTTCCTTGATCATGACCAATGGGGCTCCTTACGACTCCTCAACCGGACATGGTTTGTGCGGATCGATCACGGCGTTGCTTCATGGAGCAGCAAACCTGACCAGCGCTGAGATGGCCGGCGTCGTAGGACCTTTCGCTGAATATGAAGAAAACGCAGAGCCGATGATGCGCGTCATGCAAATGCATCGCAATGCCGTTGAGCAAATCCCCGACTCAAGCCCCCGCTACCTCAAAGATGCGGCACGCGAAGTGTGGGATCGTGTATTGGAAGCAGGTCGCAAGAATGGTTTCCGCAACGCACAAGCGACGGTGTTGGCACCAACCGGTACTATCAGTTTCATGATGGACTGCGATACCACTGGAATCGAACCCGATATTGCGTTGGTCAAGTACAAGCAACTTGCTGGCGGCGGTATGCTCAAGATCGTTAACGGATCCGTAGCCCTAGGCTTGGAAAACCTTGGTTACCCAAGCGATCAAGTTAAAGATATCGTCAAGTACATCAACGAACGCGATACGATCGAAGGTGCACCGCACTTGAAAGACGAACACTTGCCAGTGTTCGACTGCGCGTTCACCCCAGCCAATGGTACCCGTAGCATCCGCTGGCAAGCCCACGTAGAAATGATGGCCGCCGCTCAACCGTTCCTTTCCGGAGCGATTAGCAAGACGGTCAATATGCCCAACGACACCACCATCCAGGATATCGAACAAGCTTACTACTGGGGCTGGGAACTCGGGCTCAAAGCGATTGCGATTTATCGCGATGGATCCAAGCAAAGCCAACCACTCTCCACCAAAACCGAAGGCAAGAAGGCAGAAGATGCAGCTGCTGCCCAAGTCGTCGAGAAAATTACAGAGAAGATTGTCTTCAAGCCACGCCGTGAGCGATTGCCCGATACCCGGAACTCGGTCACGCACAAGTTCAGCATTGCTGGACATGAAGGCTACATCAACGTCGGCCTCTATCCAGATGGTCGCCCAGGCGAAGTCTTCATCACAATGGCCAAAGAAGGTAGCACCATCGGTGGCCTCATGGATAGTTTCGGCACTGCGATTTCGATCTCCCTGCAATACGGGGTACCCTTGGAAGTCTTAGTCAACAAGTTCAGCCACACACGGTTTGAACCGAACGGACATACAACCAATCCAGACATCCGAATCGCGAAGAGCGTCGTCGACTACATTTTCCGTTGGCTCGGCATGACCTTCCTCGCAGGATACCGCGAAGAGCAAAAGGCCAAGGCAGATTTGATTTCGGGAAATGATAAGCCGGGATCTGGTAAGTCTACCGCTTTGCCAGTCGCAAGTAGCGATGCCACACTGCGAACCGAAGCGAAGTTTGTCAGCCATGACGAACGCGGAGCAGCTTGGGCAATCTCTTCCGCACCGATGCGAGAAGAAACCTCCATGCGTGAAGAAGGTCGGACCGAACAGTTTTCTCGCTTCCAAAGCGATGCTCCAGCTTGCGATAACTGCGGTTCGGTTACCGTCCGAAACGGAAACTGCTATCTATGCCACAACTGCGGCAATAGTCTCGGTTGTAGCTAACTAGAAGCTTGCTGAACTTCTAAGTTTGGATCCTTGAAGGGCACTCGGTTTTCACCGGGTGCCTTTTTGTTTGGTTTGTGTAAAGCTCAAAGGGTGAGAGGTTTTTTAAGGGTGTCCCGAGCTACGGGTCGGTTTAATAAAAGCGGTGCGGCGCGAGTCGCCCGGTGACGGCATCGCAACATCGAATACAAATGTGCAACGCCGATGTCTCAAGCAAAGACACCAAGACGCAAAGAAGACCGCAGAGCAGTGCTAGCGCATTACCGTTTTTCCGGAGTTCGTCGAAAGCGACATGCTATCCATCGCACGAAAGGGAATAATCCGATAAATGTAACGGCCCAAGCGGGTTTATCGCCCCACCAACTCCACATACCTTCACGGCCATCCGGCGTGGGCTCGGCGATGATCCAACCACCTTGTAGTTTTGGTAGTTGCTCGATGACGCGGCCGTCGCCATCGATCCAAGCGGAGATGCCGGTGTTGGAGGCGACGAGAACTGGAATTCGGTTTTCTACCGCGGTGACAATCGCGCTGTTGAGGTGGTGGTTCAAAATGCTCGACCCGTGAAACCAGCCGTCGTTGGAAATGTTGATCATCACGTCGGGTGACTCACCTCGCTTTTTCAATTCGCGAAGCTGTCGTTGCATCAGATGAGGTACGACATCTTCAAAGCAAACGTTGGTGGTAATGCGACGCCCAGATTTCAACCGCCAACTCTTTGCCTCTTTTCCTACGCTGAGAGTTCCCATTCCAATCGACTGCATCACAGAAGGAAACCAAGAGAGCACGGGAATGTATTCACCGAACATCACTAAATGTTGCTTGGCATAATAATCCATGTTCCCTTCACTGGGGTTGCCCTCTTCACTAGGGATCCATAGAGCAGCGTTGTATCGATCCAGCTTGCCATCGGCGATCGAAAACACATCGGTACCCATCAATAGATTCGGAAGCGATGATCCTCCTGACGCTCGTTGCAACTGAGCTAATTTCACGTCCTGAGCTAATTGCGCCCTGTCTACGGACATTTCAAGTTGCGACCGTTCAACCATCAGTTCGGGTGGAACCAGAGGTCCTCGGTCCCATAAAATGGTCGGTGAGCCTTGAGTGTAGATACTCTCAGGCCAGACCAACACATCGGCTGGTTTCCCTTCGAGAGCTTCGAATGCCCGTTTCGTTGTTTGGAGATAAGCTTGGCCTCCCTCTTCTAACAATTCGATTGTCATGTCGAACATCGTCGGCATGTTTTCTTGGATTAATAGGAAACGCCCAAGTGGTTTGATGGGGGCAAGTTGTTCGAGATATCGAGAGCGAGATATCCAGGTAGCAGCTGTCAGGAAGATCCAGATTGCGATGCAATTGCGAGGTAGGGATTGAAACAAATGTAGCCACCATCGTGAGGTAGGAGTTTGCTTCGATTGGGTATTCGGCGAAGTCGTAGTTATTTGAGTGTTGGCGACTTGCCTTGAATAAGTCCTCCATGCGACCAGGTGTTCGATTAGCCAAGCGGAGGTCAGCATCATCAAGAAGCCGACGCCGATCCCACCAAATTCGCTCGCCGCCTGCATGACAGCGGGCCAAGGGGTCTGCGAATGGACTAGCGAGCAAGCTGCGAAACCGGTGATTACATAAGAGCGGAGTAGTTCGGTGGTTGTCCAAGCGATAGCGCACGCCCAGGGGAGACGAAAGCGGTAGCGATGATGCAAGCTGATCCCGATCCCCAATGCCACCGAAAAGTAGACTGCAAGGTAGAGCGAAAGAGCGATCCAGCCGAAGGTAAGTGGCCAGAATGCCAAGCGGATACCTTGTAGAAGAGCTAGCCACATCAGGGAGGCAGAGCCCCAGCTTGCCAGCCAATAGCGGCGAGGCATGACCGTTGTTTCGGCTACGATCCAAGCAAATAGAGCGCAGCTGATCCAGGCGAATAGTGGAAAATGGACCGGTGGTTGGCCTAAGTAGTAGGCGAAACAAGCTGCGAGGCAAAGCCATTGAAATGGTGCAGGCTTTTTTCCCGTTCCTTGATCCTTCATTCCGTCCCTATCCTCGTTGCGCATCCGTCGTCTGCGTGATGCACTCAAGCGAGCATCGACGCTGTTTTATCTGACGGATAGTACGGCTTTAAGGATTGCGACGCAACCGAGGGTTATAGACCACCATTGTCGGGGTTGTGCCCGCAACACGACGTCAAAAAGAAAATCGACCTTTACTAAGACAACAAAAAAACATCGCGGTGGGCAAAACCGGCTGAAAGTCCTCTCCCTCTTCCAGTCGGCTCCGTTCCACCGCGATGTTCAAGTCGATTCGTTCGGCTGAGGTTTCTGCTTCGGAAAGCCAAGTTTGCCGTACAAAGCTCGATAGTTGCACGGCGTGTGCCAAAGAGCCAAGGAGTGGCACGAATGTGTCTTGTGCCATGGCGTTGCCACGACATAAGCCGAGCGTGTGAGATATGCAGTTGGCGTAAATTCTTCCCGTGAGTATTGGTTAGTGACGGAAGTCGCCGAATGGTAGCACGGAACCAACACCGTAAAAAAGGATCGAATTTCTAAAACTATCCGTTGATGATGAGAAAGGCATCCCCCTAAATGAGGATGAAACGGCGGGACGATGCTACGTTTTTAAGCAGCGGAGCGAGTAGCGGTCTGTTTTTTGGGCGAATCGAGTATTCACAAAAAATGTATGAGGTTGTGCAAAGAGAGCTCGGCAAGGTCGTAAGCTAGCAAATCCAGCTTTGCAAAAGAGATTAAGGGGTTGGGTGATCGAGTACCCATCGTGTTTGGATCAGGGAGGGGGGGAAACTATGTTACCCATCTTGTATGTGTTGCTGAGCGCGCCCATACTGTTGCCTCATCCGATTCGACAGCGGGCGTTGCATCTTCGACTTAGGTGGATTTGATTTCGGTTTACGCGTGCCTTTGCATTGGGGTTGTGGATGCGAAAGTCTTGGTGTGAACGTTTGTCCGTCCTTGAATTCTCCACGATGCGGTGGAGTTTCGAGGATGATTGCATCCGTTATCGCGAGCACGGGTACAGCGCGATTGGAGTGTGGCGAGCGAAGTTATCAGATTTTGGCGAAGCGAAGGGTCGGGAGCTTCTCGACGAGCTTGGGTTGAGTGTCTCTTCGTTGCACTGGGCTGGTGGGTTTACAGGGAATGATGGTCGAAGTTTTCGCGAAGCGTTGAGCGATGCGATGGATGCCATTGAGGTTGCAGCGGAGTTGCAAGCGGATTGTTTGACGGTATTAGCTGGTTCGCGTTCGGGGCATACCAAGACGCATGCCAAGCGATTATTCGTCACCGCTTTGAAGGAACTTGCTGGATACGCACAAGCAATGGGAGTGCAATTGGCGATTGAGCCAATGCATTCAGGCTGTGCCCACGACTTTACCTTTCTGACGAATATTCCAGAGACGATGGAAGTATTGCAAACCATTGGCAATGAGAGCGTAGGGATTGTATTTGATTGTTACCATATGGCTCAGGATCCGAAGGTGTTGGACTGGATTGCGGGGATTGTGCCACGGATTCGCTTGGTACAATGTGGAGATGCAAAAGCTGCACCGATTGGGTTGCAGAACCGCTGTCCTTTAGGGCATGGCTGCGTGCCGATCGCTTCGTTGATTCAAACGATCGAGCAGCATGGCTACGAAGGGTATTATGAAGTGGAGTTGATTGGTGAAGATGTCGAAGATTACGACTACGATCAGCTCTTAGAAACCTCTCTCGAAACCCTGACACGATGGACTTGTTAGTCGATTACTTGATCACCAATGACGACGGTATTGATGCGGATGGATTGCAGTTTCTCTACCGCGAGGTCTGTCGACAAATAGGAAACGCATCGAAGGTTGCCGTGGTGGCTCCAGATTCGGTGCGAAGCTGTTGTTCGCATGGGGTGACAACAGCCGAAGCGCTTAGGGTCGAGAAGGTGGCCGAGCAGATGTGGAAAGTCTCAGGGACACCGGCGGACTGTGTCCGGGTTGCATTGAAAGGGCTCAAGATTCAGCCGCAGTGGATTCTTTCGGGTGTGAATGAAGGTGGAAATCTCGGCGTCGATATTCACTACAGCGGCACGGCGGCCGGAGCTAGGGAAGCCGCCCTTTTGGGGTACCGATCCTATGCACTCTCGCAGTATTTGCGACGCGACCGCCCGCGAAACTGGGAGCTCAGTGCTCAGCGCGCTTTGCATGCTGTCCGCGAGTTGCAATCGCAAACTTGTCCCGTCGGCCACTTCTGGAACGTCAATCTTCCTGTTGTGGATGGAGCTGAAGTTCCATTGCCGATTCGAATGGTCGAACCGGAACCACAGATGCTTGCGTTTGACTACGAAGAAGTCCCCGAGCCGCAATGGAGCGACTCCCAAGTGCAGTCTGTGGACGGGAGCACAGTCCATTGGTTAAAATACCGCAGCAATTATCAGGATCGTCCAAGAGAGACTGCAAAGGACGTGGCAACCTGCTTCGCCGGATCGATCACTGCTACGCGTCTGGCTGTTCAATTGGCCAACAAGTAGCTTGTTTGTCTTAGGTGTTCTATGCGTTTACCAAATTATCAAGGCAGTCGGGGCGTTTCGATCAATTTGACCCCCATGATCGATGTGACCTTTCTATTGATCATTTTCTTCCTCGTCAGCAGTCACATGGCGAAGCAAGAGAATTTCTTGCCGATCGACCTGCCATTAGCTTCTGCAGGTACAGCAGATTTCTCCGATCAGAATACTTTGACGATTCAAGTTCCCTCGGATGGGGTTTACCAAGTCTTTGGCAAGCAACTTTCGATGGAGCAAATTCCAGGGGCAATATTCGAAGCGATGCGGCAAGCTGGAGACAAGCCATTGCGAATACGTATCCGCACGGCGAAATCGGTACCGTATTCAAATATCGCCGGGCTATTGAAGCAGTGTGCGATTACCGGAAACTCCAATATTGTGTTTGGAGTATATGACGAACAAGGATCGAACTAGAGATCGTCGCCGAGCAAGGTGGTAAGGGGATCGGAGTGTAACCAGCTATGAAAACAACTTACACCAACCCGCGCGGTCGCACGTCGCTCGATTCGATGATGACCCCTATGATCGACGTGGTCTTCTTGTTGCTGGTTTTCTTTCTTACGACAGCTTCGTTTCAACGTCCCGAGAAACTCTTACCGGGTGCTGTATCTGCTGAGTCTAAATCGATATCGGGGCAAGAAGATACTCCGAAGGAGGTTTCTCCCCTTGATGATTTGAGTGACTGTGTCATCAAAATTCGCTTGCAGGATGGCAAGTTGGTCTACCGGTGGAATAACGTACCGGTTGAGTCTTTGGAATCTTTACGTCAGCGCATTCAAGCAGCGTTACAAGTCCGTGCGGATATCCCGATCATCGTCGATCCAGACGACGAAGTTCTCGCCGGCGATGCGTTGAGGGTCTATGACATCGCCAAACGTTTTGGTGCTTTATCGGTCTTTATGGTTGCCCGTTAGGTTGCCTTAGGCTTGGACCGTGGACCATTTAAAAACACCCCAATCCAAGTGTTGCGCACAATTGTCTGATAGAGAATTAAAAGCACTGCAATGGTGACACCAGAAACAAACAGTAGTTTGATCCACGCTGAGATGTTCCACGGGGCGGCTACATTCTGAAGTATCACAACAAGGGGCAGGTGAGTTACATAAAGCCAGTAGGATGAATCAGATAGATACCGCACCCATGGCTTCTCCGTGGTAAGCATGCTGCGGAAAGCCCCGATACAAGCGATCGACATTGTCCAAGCGAAGACAGATTGTCCTAGGATCGCCAGGAATCGGAACTGCGACGGATCGACCCATTTATCTCGAAGGCCAAAGGTACCGGTAGATACCTCGAGCGCGACCGGGAACAGGACGAACATCGATAGAGGCAGAGTCCAGTACCAGTTTCTACCGAGTTTATCTCCATGCGATTGCGAGAGGTAATAGCCAGCGCCAAAAAGGAAAAACAGTCCGTAGTAAAACAAAAGATGGCCTGACGGGAGCAAGCCAACGGAAGTGTCGGGCCCAAAAATCATTTCCCCTCCCGTCATTTTAGAGTTCGGCAGCATGGTCAAACCGATGAGCAGTATAACGCTGGCTGGAGTGACGACCCAGGACCAAGTGATTGGGCGACCACCAGCAATCAACTTCCAGATTCCCGCGAAGGCTCCTTGGAGGATTACAAATCCGACGACGAACCACCACAGAAACCACAGGAACCACAGATACGAGAATAACGGGGCAGTGGACAGCCACTCCCAGAACCGAGACAAGCGTTGAGCTGGTTGTGAACCAGAGTTCGCCGAAGGCGAACCGGTAGCAACCGCGGCTTTAGTAGCCACACTAACATTTTCTTTTTCTGCAGGCAGCTCCAGCTGGCGATGTTTTGCGTCCGCTTCGATCAATTTGCGTCCGTTTTGCACTTGAGATAAGTCGACTTGCATCGAAAGGAATCCTGCGATGAACGGTACGACATTGACATCGACTCGGAGTGAATCCAAGGGAGTCTCACCGTTGTTATTTCGCAGTTTCGGGTCCGCTTGGTGATCCAAAAGAACTTGGGATATTTCATAGTGTCCGAAGAACATCGCCGAATGCAATGGAGTGTTTCCGTCTGGGTTTGGCTGGCTGGGATCGCATCCCTTTTCGAGGAGAAGTCGGACGCTAGGAAGTTCTCCGAGGATGGTTGCCCAGGACAAAGGAGTGGTTTTAAAGTCTGGGTGGAGGTCGGAGCACGAAACCCCTTGTTCTAGGTGCTGTGCGACGACATCGGTGCGGGATTGCCGGATTGCCGCCCAGATGCTCTCTTCAGGAGCTTGGGCTTTTACCGCAGCGGCTCGTCGCGCTGCTCCGCTGCTCATCGCTACCATGATCGCCGCTGTGCATAACGGGACGACGGTTACTGCTCCGACGAGGCAAGGGAGTAACACGCGGCGAAAGCGGTGGGAAAGTAGTGCTAGTGCACCCCGCTTTCTCCAGAGCATCGCAGTAAAGAAACCACTGACTATAAAGAACAGCGGCATCCGAAATCCATGTACCCACGACTGGAAGATGTAGAGTGAGCGGTTGGCCGAGTTGTCCTGGATAAACCAGGGAAAACCCGCCGCGAGGGATAAAGCAGCATGGTAGACGATTCCTAAAAGCATCGCCGCGGCGCGAAGTGCATCGAGGTCATGCCGCCTGGGATCGCGCTCAACCGGTCTTGAGCTCGCGTCCGATGAGGGCACCGAATTGCTCATTCTACGTCCTTTAAAAAGTAACTACTGTTTTCGAATGGTCGTCGGGTGATTGTGGCAAGGTTGCGTGAATTCCAAACTACATAACGTTTTCCTTGCACTGTATTGGTGTTGATCGTGCATGGAATTCGGCCAAGTTGCGAATTTCTTGGGTTTCTAACAAGATATTTATTCGCGTTTTGTTGTGTGTGCTTCTTGGGTGGCTTGGCGCAAGACCCGTAACGCGTTGCCGGAAAGCACCTTGTGGATCGCTTCTTCTTCATAGCCGCGACGCAACATCAACTCGGTAATGACTGGGTATTTTGAGACGTCTTCCATACCAACAGGCAGTTTTGAAATTCCATCGTAGTCCGAACCCAAACCGACATGGTCGATCCCCGCGACACGGATGACATGTTCGATATGATCGACAATGATCTCCGCTTTTCCGGCAGGATAGGGGTTCTTGATCTGCCACTGCTTGATCTCCCGTTCCTGTGCTTCTTTGTCCGCGGGATACTTCGATTTCAATTCGCGGCGCAGTTCGGACAACTCGACGAGACGTTTTGCTGATTCAGGGACGACGAAACCGGAGAAGAAGTTGATCATCACAACGCCACCGTTTTTGGGTAATTCGCGGAGCACTTCGTCCGGTACATTACGAGGATGATCTGCGATGGCGCGGGCTGAAGAATGTGAAAAGATTACAGGTGCATTGGAAACGCGCAACGCATCCAGCATGGTTGCCGGTGAGACATGGGATATGTCGACAAGCATACCCAAGCGATTCATCTCACGTACGATCTCTTCTCCGAACGGGCTTAGTCCATCGCTGCGAGGCGAGTCCGTGGCCGAATCTGCCCATTCCAAAGTTTCGCTATGGGTCAGTGTCATGTAGCGAGCCCCCATCGAGTACAACTGCCTCAATTTGCCGATCGATCCCTCTATGCTATGTCCACCTTCCATGCCGATCAACGAAGCGATCTTCCCCTCACTGCGAATCCGTTCGACGTCATCTGCATTGAGCGCCAGCGCAAAGACATCGGGATAGCGTTCGATCATCTTATGAACAATTTCAATCTGCTCTTTCGTCGTCTGAAACGCGTTTCCTGCGGCTATCGTTTCGACCGGAACGTAGACAGACCAGAATTGAGCTCCTACGTTTCCCTCCCTGAGTCTCGCGATATCGGTGTGCAAGCTAGGTTGCGATTGCGCTATGTCGAATTCATCAAATAGCCGCTTAGTTTTCGTGCGCATTTCCCAGGGGAGGTCATTGTGCCCATCGAAGACATAGCTTCTGGCATGAATGTCTGCCGCTCGGTTGGAGATCTGGTAGCGGTTGTCTTGCGCTTGTGCCCGCGGGGCAACGATCGAGCCGCCGAGACAACACAGTACGAAGAGAGCTACCGCGAAATTGCGGAAGTTGTGATTCGCTGAGTTGCTGAGTGTGGTTGATTTTGTCATGTCAGAATCCAACTGATCATCAAAGAATCTGTACGAATGAGCTATTCCAAGCTGAGTCGTTAGTTTAGCATAAAAAGAACAGTTTCCCTATGGCGAGATGCAAGCTTCCGTTTTTCTATGATTCGTGACGTCGCCCCGTTGTTACCCTTTGATTTTTTAGTTTTGGCAGGTTCGATGTCGGCCCCTTGGTCGACTTGGGCTTGGCTCGACTACAACACCTTTTGGGTGGTGCTCGGATGCGCGTTGCTCGGAGGGGTATGTGGGCTGTTGGGTGTTTTTTTGCTGCTGCGAAAACGATCTCTGATCGCTGATGCGATCTGCCACGCTTCTTTGCCCGGGATCGCAATCGGATTCTTTGTTAGTCTTGCCCTCGGTGGATCGGGCCGCGATCCGGGTTGGTTGATTGTTGGAGCTGCAGTCACGGGAACCCTTGGAGCTCTGAGTGTGATGGCATTGCGACGGTGGACTCCTCTTAAGGAAGACGCTGCCTTAGGGATTGTTTTGAGTGTGTTCTTTGCGTTCGGTATGGCTTTGCTGAGTCTTGTGCAGCAAACCGAGTCAGGAAATGCCGCAGGGATTGAAGGGTTCCTCTATGGGAATACCGCTGGTATCGTTGCTCAAGACGCTTTTTGGATTGCGATCTTATGTGGCTCAGTAACGCTGGTGCTTTTGCTAATGCGCAAAGAGTTGCAACTGCTGTGTTTTGATAGTTCGTATGCCGCTGCGCAGGGTTGGCCAACGCTTGCTCTGGACTTGCTTCTGATGGCATGCACACTTTGGGTCGTGACAATGGGAACGACCATCGTTGGGGTGCTATTGATCGTTGCGATGATCGTGATTCCGCCCGCTGCTGCTCGCCTGTGGTCGGACCGGCTCCCTTGGAACCTGCTGATCAGTGCAATGGTTGGAATTCTGTCCGGGATCTTGGGTGCTTTGAGCAGTTGGAGTTTTGAAAACCTTCCCTCAGGTGCATCGATGGTCCTAGTTGCGGCAGCACTCTTTGCTGTCAGTTTGCTTTTCGCAAGTCGGCGAGGGGTGTTATGGAAGTGGACAGAACAATGGCGTATGCAGCGTCAGATACAAGAAGAGCATGTGCTGCGTGGTATGTTTGAATGGTTAGAGAAAGAACAATCCGCGCCCGCTTTGCATGGGTCAGTGCGCTCAGAGCCCGTTGCTAAGGAGCGGATTGCAAGCAGCCTTGGGTGGGGTCAACATCAGTTAAACCAAGTCCTCAAACGATTGATTCAATTAGGTTGGGTTCATGATCGTGGAGATCAGTCGGTAACATTGACGGTTGCTGGAATTCAGCAATCACACCGCGCTGTCCGCCGACATCGACTACTAGAGTTGTATTTCTCGCACTGGGCCGATTTGAGTTCAGATGCTATCGACCGATGTGCTGACTACACCGAACACGCGCTCGATGATGAACTACTAGCTCGCCTTGAACGCGATGCGATGGAGTTTGGCAAGCCAGTAGACCTTCCTCCTAGTATTCACCCTGTCAGATAAATTATCTCATGCAAAGCATCAAACAGCTGTTCGACTATTCGAAGATCATTCTGTGGCTTGCAATGGTTGCGGCACTGGGATTTAGTTGTTCAAGTAACGCACAGGAGAGCGAAGCAGAAGTGAATGCGACTCTCAAGTCGCGTCGGACACATCGATTGCAGATTCTCAATGGATTGGATCATGCGGTAGAGGTGTACCGAATCGGTGGTAATGGGGAAAGGACATTGCATGCGACTGTTGAGCCCAAGCGGCACACGATGGTGCGGGCAGAGCCCAAAGAACAGTTTGCCGTGGTGGATCCAAAGGCGAACCCAGTTGTGGATGTCGAAGTGGAACGTGAATCAAAGCTTGCGGATACAGAGCTTAAGGATACAGCGGTTATTTTAACGAGCGAAGTACCCGTACAAGCTTACCGTGTTGGGGGTGTGCCTGCATGTTACACGCAGCAGTCCGAAGCGCAAGGTTTTCCGATTGTTGCGACGGCGAACGTTTCTCCTTATGCGCTGAAGGAAGCGGAGTATTTAGTAGATCAAATGCTTGCGCATCGTCCTGATATCCGTCGCGCGATGATACTCAGCGGTGCGAGGTTGTGCATTATTGGATGGAACGAGTTCACAACCGATCTTCCTGAATGGGAATGGTTGGCGGAAAACGAGCTAGCCGAGTATCCCGGAATTTCACCTCGAGACTTCTACGATGCACGGGCTCGTGGGATGGGAGGAAGTCGCATGGATCCTTTTTGTTCGTGCGGCGAAGAGAATTTGCTTTGCTATCCTGGGGATCCATATTCAACCGAGAATATCTTGATTCATGAGTTTGCTCACAACATTCATTTGAGAGGGCTTGTGAATGTCGATCCAACCTTTGATGAGCGATTGAAGAAAGCGTATGACCAAGCGATGCAACAGGGTTTGTGGAAGAGCAAGTATGCCAGTGTGAACCACCATGAGTATTTTGCTGAGGGTGTGCAGTCTTGGTTTGACAACAACCGGGAAGATGATCACGATCACAATCATGTCAATACGCGGCAGGAATTGATCGAGTACGATCCCGGTTTAGCAGGCTTGTGCCGTGAGGTATTTGGAGAAACGCAGCTTCAGTACACCAAGCCTCAAACACGGCTGAAGGATCATCTTGAAGGATATGATCCATCGACGGCACCGATGTTTGTTTGGCCGGAGCGACTCAAGCATGCGCAGCTAGAGATATTGCGAAAAGCTCAATCGCGATGATGGCCGCAGTAGAAGACTCGTTCGACCATCAGTTTGGAGCTAAGGATCAAAATGTCAGCGCGTTTGCCTTTTTCCAGACTGCCGCGGGAGTGAGCGATTCCGGTTCGTTCGGCTGGGGTTAGGGTCGCCATCCGAACCACCTCGTGTAGCGGGATAGATGTGGCTTTTGCCATATGTCGCACGCAGTGGTCGAGAGCCACAACGGAACTTGCGAGTCCACCTGTGGGACTGAGTCCTACCTTGCCGGTGCTTTCGATCCAGACTTCTTCAGAGGGATCGCCGAAGGTGTATTTACCCGGTGGCATGTCCAATGCGCGGCTTGTGTCGCTGACGAGTGCCAGCATGCTGGGGCCTTTCATTTGCCAAGCGAACTGCAGGAGTTCGGGGGCGAGGTGATATCCATCGGCGATGACTTCTGTGCTCATGGTTCGGTGCGCAAGAACGAATTCGGCCATGCTTCCTTGCATGGGAGAGCCCAAGCGAGCGCGAACGGAGGGAATTGAAGACATCGCACACCAGAAGTGGTCGACATGGGACATGCCTAGCCGATGAGCAGCCGCCATTTCGCCCCAGCTAGCGTTGGAATGTCCACAGGTGATCAAGCAACCCCGTTTTTTAGCAGCGCGATAGAAGGCATCGGCACCAGGTAGTTCTGCCGCGCAGGTAGCAATACGAATAGCATTGGTTTTGAAGTAGCCTTCGAATTCCGTACGAATCGGCGCGCGGCATCCGTCTTTTTTATGGCAGCCTGCTTTTTCGGGCATGAAGTAAGGGCCATACAAATGGATTCCTTCAAGGGCAGGCAAATGGCAAGTGTTTTCATCCGAAGCGTTCTTAGCTGAGGTTGCTTCTCGAGTGACTTGCTGGAACGAGCGGATCATTCGCATGATCGATTCCTGCGAACCGGTAGTCGTGGTGGGGAAGAGCGTGGTGGTGCCGTGACGTAGGTGCGCGGCGGAAGCGATTCGAATTGCGTCTTCTGTGCCATCCATGAAGTCTGCACCGGCACCGCCATGTAAATGGATGTCGACCCAACCTGGGGAAACATATTTGCCCGACGCATCGATCACTTCGACGCCTCGGGGAATTCGTTTTGGAACCGTAGTGACTTTGGTGATGGTGCCTTGAGAGAATTCCACGTAGCAGTTCTCGAGCAATCGATCGGGTAGGATCGCCGTTCCACCAACGAGTGCGTAGGTGGAGTCGATATCGTTGGAAAGGTTGCGATGTGTGGGGGTAAGTACGGTCTTCATCGCAAGTGCAGATTTCATTGGGGCGATTGGAGGTAGGGATACGTTGCGGGTAGGAATACGTTCTAGAGATGGTGGGTCGATCAAGCACCGCGTGTGAGGACTAGTACGAGTGCGACGACGAGTCCGATAGCGATGATGCTGAGCAAGCCTAAGATCCACAGTTGCTGCCGCATCTGTTTCTTCTTTTTGCTGGTGACTGCAACTTTAGATGTGGTAGCGGTGGGGAGAGGGAGGCTGGTCGGTGGAGTGTTGGGTGGGTTGGTAGCTTGTTGGGGCTTCGCGTCAGGAGGGGAAGTGATTGGAGAGGATTGGGTCGGTGGGAGTTGGGCGGTTGGTCCATTGGTTGGGGGTAATCCGCCGAATGGTTCGGGGATTACGTCACGAACGATACCCCAGTTTTCGAGCCCTTCGCGCCACACTAAGGAGTCTGCGGTGACGCGACGTTGTTGGATCCAGTCCAAGAGTGTGTGAGTGGTTGCGGGTCCATATTGTCCGCCGCTGGGGGGGCGGACGTACCATCGTGAGTCGACGTAGGGCAGGAGGCTAGCGGGTAGTTCGCTGGATTGTGGTTCGGAAGCTGTGGGGGCTTTTGGGAGAGTGGGGGAGGCGGGATCAGGAGATTTGGAAGTGGTTGGTTTAGTGGCGAGCGGTTTGTCGGTTGTGGGCGATTGGGTTGTGGGCGATTGGGTTGTGGGGTTAGGAACGTTTTTTTTGTTGGATTGCGAGGCTGGGGATGATGAGAAGGACTCATCGATGGCCAGGGAAAAGTCGGCATCTGCAGGTGGGACGCGAAAGGAACCCTGGCATTTTGGGCATTTCCCCCGTTTACCTGCTTGGTAGTCCTTAACGTGCAGGGGGTTGTTGCAGAGGTGGCAACTGAATCGGATTCCCATAGCTGGGCCTGTGCAGGAGAAGAGTGCGTAGTGGGTGGGTAGTTTACCTGTAGGTTTCGTGGCATTTGTTGCAGGAGTGGTCGATTTTTGCAACAGCGCTCCGCGCGAGTTCAGCATCTTTCGTTTTGACAGCTTTAAGAGTTTCTTTGGCGGCGGAGACCATAGCGCCGGAGAATTGGACGTAGGATTCGTCATCGGCATCGGTCATTCCTTCGAGTTGTAGGATTTGGCCGTAGGCAGCGATCAGTTCCGCGTATTTGGTGACTTCTTCGAGAGCGTTGTTGAAGTTGTCTTCGTTGTTGGTGGAGGGCGCAAGGTTTTCACGGAGGGCCCATTCTAGGATTTGCATGGTAGGTCCGCGGTCTGCGATATCGGGCCAGAGGGTTTCTTCGGGGGAGCCGGAGAGTTTTGAGCCTTTGAGTAGATCTTGGAGGTCTTGTTGTCTGAGTTTGGCTTCGTTGAAGACTTGCTGGGTACCTACTTTGCAGTTTGCGGCGAGTCGAGCGAAGACGGTACGGGCGTAGGGTGCGGAGGCTTTCCAGCGAATGTCATCGGGGTATTGAGCGATGATGGCCATAAGGGAGCCGAGGAGGGTGAACTCTTTTCGTGCTTCGCTATAACCGCCGCCGGCGAATTTTGCTGGGGTGCTGATTACGCCATCGATACGGGCTTTTGATTCTTTGACGAGGTCTTCGATGGTTTGTCCGCTGATGAGTTGTTTCCAGACATCGTTACCGGAGGCAGAGGGTTCTTCGGCATTCCCTGCGTCGGCCATGGACGGGTTATTTGTCGAAGGCGCGGTAGGATCGTTTGAAGTGGGCGAGAGTTGTGCGGCACCTTGGAGTTGTGCTCGTGCGTCAGAGTAAAAGACGCCTGAAAACTCATCGGTTTGGAATTTTGGGGGTTTTGCGCGGTCGGGTTTACGGATGGACTTTTGAGCCGAGGCCCAAGTGGCTGGTATCGCGAGGCAAGCGAGAACGCAGCAGATTTGGAAACGGCGGACGGAGGTCTTGGTAACGGTTGATTGAGTTGTGGTGGGCAGCTTTGGGTGATTTTGATGCATAATTCGTAACAGGCCACGATGCGGAAATAAGTCTGACTTAATCGCTGGGTTGTAACTCCGAGCCCATCTATCATACCAAAATACCAAATAATTGACTGTGGATTTCAGAACGTTTAATTAGCTGGACGAAGGTGCTGTGGACCTTGTGTACCGGAAAACTTTTGGGTGGTTATTTCGACAAGGGAATCGGTTTGACGATTCGCATTCCGGTAAACCAACTTGTAGAAAGATGGTCGCGATAAGTTCGAAACGCTAGATTACAGAAATCGGGATTAAAAATGACGGATCCACCACGAACAATATGACGTTGCTTATTTGCGGCTACTTGCTTTGTCATCAAGGGATTAATCATGATGGAATCGGAATCTGTGTTGCCATTAAAATAGGTTGGGTCAAAATCATCAAGGCACCATTCTTGCACGTTACCTACCATGTCATGAAGCCCAAATGGGTTCGGGTACTTCTGCCCGCGTTTCTGCACCTGACTTCCCGAGTTTCCCAAAAACCAAACTTCTGCGCTGTATGAATTATGGGAAGGAGACCACAAACCGACTCTACCGGCACGAGCAGCCCACTCCCACTCAGCATCCGTAGGCAATCGATAGAGTCCTGAGGAAAGCTGATCCCGAGAAATCACATTCTGTTCACTTGCATAAGTTAAACCCTCGATTTGATTTAGTTTATGACAAATCAATAGCCCCTCATCCCAAGGCACCCGTGTGACTGGATAATCATTGGATCGCATTCTTTGGCGACGAACTATCGCCCCCTCAAGATCCGTAACGGAAGGTAATGAGTGATCTGTCCCAAGAATCTCAAAACGTTCGACTTCACTCAATTCGTACTTGCTCATGTAGAACGGAAAGTCAATTCGAACCCAGGTCGGAATACTCGCTGAACGTAGCACCTGGGTAACCGCTTGATTGCCTATCGCTTGCATCAAGGCCTCTTCGGACTCTTCAGGCGTATACCCGATCATGTACTCGCCAGGTGGAATGAGAACCATCTCAATCCCCACGGTGTTAACGAACTCTGGTTCAACTTCAAGATGTTTCGCCCAACGCAATTGGAATTCTCTTGCAATGTCCGAAGTGAACGGAGGGCGTAAGGATCGGATCCAAGAGTGCGATGGGTTCGCTGTCAAGTCAGGCTTGCCCGTAGTCAAGTCATGCTTAATTAGTGGGAGAACCTTCCCCGATTGGATCTCTGTAGGGGGCACGACACGATAGAGCGATTTGAAGGAAACCGCAGCGGCGATGAATCCAAGTAGAATTGCAGGAGCAGCTATGGTTGATTTTTGAATTCTCATCCATGAAAGCACATTAAACCACAGCGCAATCAAGGGCTCAGGTTGGTCATGCAAATGACTTGCTTTCTCGAGATCACGTTTGACTTCCGTCGCGGATTGAAATCTTTCATCCGGGACTTTCGCCAGAAGTTTGGAGATAATCTTTTGTAACGCAATTACTCGGGGACTGGACGTTCTTGGAAATGAACTAGGGGCTGATGAACAGATTGCATTCATGACCGCATAGTCGCTCGGACCTTCGAACGGTCGTCTAGAGCAGTACATTTCGTACAGGACAATTCCTAGACTGAATAAATCACTACGAGCATCTAACTCAAGATCGTTCACCTGTTCTGGGGACATATAGGATGGCGTTCCGGCAATTTTCCCAACTCTTGTTACACCTCGATCCGCGACATGCCGAGCGAGACCAAAATCTGTAATCTTCACATGGTGTGGGGTTTGTGTACCCAAGAGAATGTTACCCGGCTTGATATCTCGGTGGATAAGATTTCGTTCATGTATCGCTTCAAGACCTGATGCCACTTGGGTCGCAATTGAAAAAATGGCATCGATGGAAATTGGCACATTTTTCTTCAGCAGTTGCGCAAGCGATTGTCCTTCCACGTATTCCATTACCAAGAATGGCACAGGGAATTCTTCAACACGATCGACTCGTACAACATTTTTATGATCCAACTGGCCAATCGATCGAGCTTCACGCATAAAGCGTTGATGAGCGATCGGATCTAAGCTCTCTTCGATGCTCATTACCTTAATGGCTACCCACTTAGATAATTTTGGATCTCGAGCTTTTAGAACAATACCAGCCCCTCCAGAATCGATTACTCTGTAAACCTCGTAGTGCCCCATCCTTCCGATTGCTTCAGGATTTGAGGATTTCTTAAAAAGACGCTGAATTGTTTGATCTAGCTCGCCCGGCTCCGTTAAGTCAGTTTGGCGGTTACCAAAGTCGATCGCGGTAGATTCGTTGGGTAATCGGAAGACGGCTTCGATTGCGGGGCGTTCCATGAAGTCATCGCATTGATCACTGCAACGCATCATTCGACGCAATAATGCAGCCTGATCAGGATCCACGGATTGCAGGTCTGAGAGGAAATGCTCACGATCCTCAGATGTATATATGGAGGAGAGCTTTACGAAGTTTTCGATAGGATTCATGGGAGGCGTGATACCCAACCTACAGAAAGGTCTTAATCCAAGTCCGTCCAAAAGACCAATGGGACTGACTCACGTCGACTGTAATACCTAGGATTGCTGATATCTCGTCATGGGTATACCCGCTGAAGAACTTCAACCGGACGATTTGAGCTGTAAGGGGATACTTATTTTCTAACTCATCGAGTGTTTCGGCAACTTTGATCACATTGTCGCTCGAATCTCCGTTGGGGAGATTCTGTATGTCGTGCGCGATTTGTCGAAATGCCCCCCCCCGTTTCTGCGAATTTAGCTCTCGAAGTCGATCTATGATGACTTGTTGCATTTTCCTCGCGACGGTGTTGAAGAAGTGTTCTCGACTCTTCCAACGATCACCAGATTTTTGACCATTCAGAATTCGGACCCAAACCTCGCTGATCAATTCCGTACGGCTAAGGTCTCCGCCGAGAGACCGCACCCACGACTGGTTCGCGATACGACGCATCTCCGAATAGACAAGCTCCATGAGCGCAGACTCGGCGGATGATTCCTCGTAAACCTCCTGCAGACAAATTTTATCGAGGAAATCAGTAACACAAGTAATGGATTCTAGGCGCAGTTGGTTCACTGTAAGTTCATCTCACTCGCGCAATTAAAAGTTATTGCTTTTGCAATTGGTTTCGATGGTAACGATTCAGGCAACGGAAGTCTCGTGCGTCAAATCTCAATTCCAGAGAATCGCAAAATCTTAAAGATCTTTAAGAAGAAATCAAAAGAAAAATTAGAAATCCTGACGGAAATAGAAATTGGATTTCGTATTTGATCTTAGAAGGAGATTTCACCCTAAACCTGGGAACACATTTTCAGTCCGAGTGGCATCTCCTGGGTGACCACACGTTCGGACTAGCGGTCCATCATTCACACTTTTTCCCACGCGTTTACCCCCGGGGAATCACCTTCGAGGCAAAGGCGCTTACCACCGGTTAAAGCTTACCGAAGAAATTCAAACCGAATCGGTCGGAATTGATTCCTGATGTAGTTTCGTTCTCTTTCCCCACGATCATCGCAGATAATATGAGAAGTAAAAAACACGGTCGTCATTTCGGAATTTTCTCTCGGGTTCTACATCAACTCTTCAAGCAGGCTGGCAGTCCCAGACAAAGTCGGCCAAGGCGTTTCGAAAAGCTTGATGAGCGCACCGTTTTTTCTGCACCAGCTCCGATCGTATTTTCTTTTGACACATCTTACGATGGATTCGCTGAGGTTCCGGGCTACACGGGTGGTGAGTACGCACTTATAGCATCCGATGCCACTGCCTCCGCCCCACATAGTGGAGCAAAGTTCTTGCGATTGCGGATAAACGACCAAAATTCGGCAAGAACCAATACCCTCGAGCAGAGAATGGCTCGAAATTTTGATACACGGCCGGGAGATGCGTTCTTTGGCTGGGGTATTTTTGATGACAATGTTAACTCGGCCACCACTCCCA
>JBEICB010000056.1:0-24892 GCA_040373655.1 Pirellula sp.
TCATAACCAACATATCCCGGAGGTGCACCTACCAACCGACTGACAGTGTGCCGCTCCATGAACTCACTCATGTCGATGCGCACCATCGCATTCTCATCATCAAACATCACCTCCGCCAAAGCTTTGCACAACTCCGTCTTGCCTACCCCTGTAGGCCCAAGAAACAGAAATGAACCGATCGGACGATTCGCATCCGACAACCCACTGCGACTGCGGCGCACCGCATTGCTGATGGCTTCTACCGCGGGATCTTGGCCAATCACACGCTGATGCAACCGCTCCTCCATCACCAATAACTTCGCTCGCTCCGTCTCCAACATCCGCGTTACCGGTACCCCTGTCCACGAACTGACCACCTGCGCGATCTCATCCGCAGTCACCTCCGTACGCAACAACCTCGGATGCTCTTCTCCTTTCTCTTCCCTGACATCTTCTTGCTCTAACTGCTCGCGTAACTTACGCCGCGTTTGATCAAGCTCAAAGAGCTTCTGATAATCGGTTTCGTTGACCGCAAGCCCCGAAGATTGCTTCTCCTTGATCGATACCTCCAACTTGCGAAAATCCGCTTCGGCCGTATCCAACAACTTACGCACCGATTTGACATCCGATAGCCCCATCTTCTCCGCTTCCCATTGCTCGCGAAGACTCGCTACCTGACGCTGAACCGTCTCCATCTCTTGCTCAATCTCTTCAAGCGCCTCCTCCGTCCCCTCATCGTTCTCTTCCTTCAATTGGCGTTGAGCAAGCTCCAACTGACGCAACCTGCGTTGCAGAGAATCGATCTCGGTAGGAACACTATCGCGCTCCATTGCAAGACGCGCTGCTGCTTCATCCACCAAGTCAATCGCTTTGTCAGGTAAGAAACGATCGGCAATGTAACGATGCGACAACTTCGCTGCTTCCACCAATGCAGCATCTCGAATCTTTACGCCGTGATGCGTCTCATACCGTGGCTTGAGCCCACGCAAAATTGTGATGGTATCCTCAACCGAAGGCTCGCCGACGTACACAGGCTGGAATCGTCGCTCCAAAGCCGCATCCTTCTCGATGTGCTTGCGATACTCATCCAAAGTCGTCGCACCAATACAACGCAATTGCCCGCGCGCTAACTCAGGCTTGAGCAACTGCGCCGCATCGCTCGATCCCTCTGCCGATCCCGCGCCAATGACAGTGTGCAATTCATCGATGAATAAAATGACTTCACCGTCGGCATCCTTGACCTCGCGAATCACAGCCTTGAGCCGCTCTTCAAACTCGCCGCGGAACTTTGTTCCAGCAACCAATCCACCCATATCTAATGCAATCACACGCCGATTCTTTAGAGACTGCGGCACGTCTCCCTGCACGATCCGCTGCGCTAACCCCTCTGCAATCGCTGTCTTGCCAACACCCGGCTCGCCAATAAGCACCGGATTGTTCTTCGTCCGCCTTGATAATACTTGGATGACCCGACGAATCTCGTTGTCCCGGCCAATCACCGGATCCAATTTGTTCCGCATCGCTTGCGCAACTAAATCCACTCCGTACTTCTCCAAAGCCTGAAACTTGCCCTCGGGACTCTGATCTGTTACCCGTGCACTGCCACGAACAGTCTGCAACCCTTGAAGGATGTCCTTCTCGGAAACCCCCAATAGCTTCAGTAACTCCCCAACGTTTTTGTCCGCCTTACACAATCCTAACAAAAGGTGCTCAGTGCTCACAAACTCGTCCTTCATCGATTCCGCGGTCGAAGCGGCAGCATCAAGCGACTTCTGAAGAGCTCCAGATATTCCCGGCTGACGCCCACCACTCATCCTCGGTAAACGCTTCAACTCACTAACCGTCGCTGACTGTATCTTCTCCAGCGGCGCGCCGATTTTCTTGAGCAACGGTACGACTACCCCAGTCGGATCCTCCAATAACGCTGACAATAAATGCAATCCGTCAATCTCTGGGTTCCCGTCCGTAGCCGCCTTCGATTGCGCGCCGACAATCGCCTCTTGGGCCTTGATCGTTAACTTGTCCATGCGAAATGTCATCGTATCCCCCTGTTTCTCTCGTCTCTCTGAGGTCTACCACTGCTTTCCCGCCAACAATTGACTCTCTTGGCAGTCCAAATCTCAACTTCTCCCCTACAGAGCAAAAGCTAGGCCAAAATCCAATCCAAGAAAACCTTTTTCCACCCCTTCCTACCCCACACACCCGCCCAAGGGGCTTGCCAAGCACCCACCCCAATTTCATACTGTTTCATGACCGAGGGGACTCTCGTAGACCCCTAAACCAAAAAATTTTATTGCAAACCATGATCCAATCGCGATTCCGCAAATCCGCTTACCCCTTTATGAGTTACCGAGGCTATTCCCTCGGAAGCCAGAGGTAGGTGCTGCCAATCGCAAGTTGTTGCAACGAAATCCAAGCAGTCCACGAACCTCAAGGCCAGAACCTTGAGGTTTTTTTATGACCATCCTTTTTTGAGAAAGCCCCACCGTCATGATCGTCGTCATGGAACAAAACGCACCTAATCAATACATCGAAACGATCGCTAACCGAATCGGTGAACTCGGACTCAAAGCCCATGTCATCCGTGGTACCGAACGAACCGTCATCGCTGCCGTCGGCGACGAACGAAAAGTCAAAGTCGAATCCTTCGAATCGTACCCAGGTGTCTCCGAAGTCCTACCTATCCTCGCCCCCTACAAAATGGCGTCGAGAGAACTCAAACCCGACTCCACCCAAATCCAAGTGCTCGGCTTCAAAGCCGGCCGCGGTGCCGTCGGTGTCATGGGTGGACCTTGCTCCGTGGAAAATGAAGAACAAATCATCGCCTGCGCACGCGCCGTAAAACAAGCTGGCGCCACCGCTCTGCGAGGAGGTGCCTTCAAACCACGTACGAGCCCCTACTCGTTCCAAGGAATGAAAGAAGATGGCCTGAAACTCCTCGACCTCGCTCGGCAAGAAACTGGACTCGCGGTCGTCACCGAAGTCATGAGTACCGAAGACGTTCCGCTCGTCGCTAAATACGCCGATGTTCTTCAAATCGGCGCCCGTAATATGCAGAACTACCGACTCCTCGAAGCCGTCGGACGCTCCGGTCGCGCTGTGCTACTGAAACGCGGTCCAAGCGCTTCCATCGAAGAATGGCTCCTCGCCGCTGAATACATCCTCAATGAAGGAAACCCAGATGTCATGCTCTGCGAACGAGGTATCCGCACCTTCGAAACCCATACTCGATTCACCCTCCCACTCGCCACCGTACCCTACCTCCACCGAAAAACGCACCTACCAGTCATCGTCGACCCGTCCCACGGCACCGGTCACGCCTACCTAGTGACCGATATGGCTGCCGCTAGCGTCGCTGCAGGTGCCGATGGACTCATCGTCGAAATGCATCCCAACCCAGAAAAAGCCATGAGCGATGGTTACCAATCCCTAGACTTTCCACAATTCCAAGAAATGATGGATCGCTGTCGAATCATCGCAAACGCCCTTGGAAAATCCTTCGGATAAACCATGCCCGAGCATCCCTCGAATCCACACGACTCCAACCCCAACGGGGATTCAACCGAATCCCCTCGCGTCCCCGCGCACCTACCAATCTTTCAAATCACCGATAACGTCCACCCCTGCTCTTACCTGCCCAACAAAACAGCCACCATGCCATTGTTCCTTTCGAATCAATGGATCGGTGATGCTGACTTCGAACAAATGCTCGAAGTCGGTATGCGGCGCTCAGGCCGCTTCAGCTACTACCCGGCATGCGCTGATTGCAACGCCTGCGAACCCGTTCGAATCGATGTTGAGAAATTCTATTGGTCCGATTCCTGGCGACGCATCATCAATCGTGGTGATCGAATCCTTAATCTCGTTATCTCAGAACCCGAATTCTCCGAAGAACGACTAAACCTGTTCAACCTGCACCGATCCTCTCGAAATCTCAATCACGGAGAAGACTCCTACAGCCCAACGGATTACCAAAGCTTCCTAGTCGATTCTTGTTGCGAATCCACCTACGAACTACGCTATTACCTCGATCAAGCCCTCGTTGCTGTCTCGATCGTTGACCTCGGCTCGAACTCCATCTCCGCCGTCTATACTTACTTCGATCCGAACCACTCCAAACTATCCCTCGGTTCCTACTCCGTCCTAAAACAAATTCAACTAGCACAACGCTCTGCAAGACGATGGGTATACCTCGGTCTCTACGTCGCTGAAAACCAACACCTGAACTATAAAGCCCGGTTTCTACCCCAAGAACGATACATCAATCGCCAATGGATTGAATTCCAAAGACCTCAAAATCAAACTTCTTCCGAACCACCCCAATGAACACCCCGTCAACTCAACCATCCAACCAATCCACTTCCACCCCGACCACCAACAAAAAGCGACGTCACCCCCTTCTCGTCGGCCTCTCCGTTCTCGCCATCCTAGCACTACTTGGCGTCGCATTGCTTCCTTCTATCCTCGGCTCAAAATGGATCTACCAAAAACTCGTTGATCAACTCAAAGTCGAAGGCTTCCAACTCCAAATCGATAACGCAAAACTCGCTTGGCTCCAACCAATCTCTGTCAATGGGATCAGCCTCGAACAACTCAATGCTCCCAACGATCGACGCAATCTCCTCGCCATTGATTCCATCGCTTCTAACCGCTCACTCCTTGGCTATCTCCTCAACGGCAGAAACCTAGGAAAAATTACTGTCCAAAATCCGAAACTCGCGGTAGAACTCCTCGAAGACTCTTCCAACCTCGAAAAACTTACCCGCTCTCTCGAAAACTCCGCGATCCTACCTCAAAAAAACAACCACAAGAAATCCCCTCCAAACATCGATATCCAAATCGCCATCGAGTCGCTAAGCGTCGATGTGCGTCGCTCTGACTCCCAAGAAAACCTCCTCGTCATTCCCCCAGTCAACCTCAATGTGCATTACAAATCCCTCGACGGAAATCCAAGAATCCACGTCGAGCCCACAACACTGCTCGACCAAGTCACACTGACTCAAGAACTCGTTCGGCTCGGACTCGGTCGCGCGATCCCTCTCCTCGCAAACTCCGCTTGGTTCGACGGCCAAATCTCTCTGCACATCGACACCTTAGAAGTCCCTCTCGATAATCCCACACTCTCCAAAGGCAAAGCCGAACTCACACTCCACCAAGTCCGCAGCGGACCTTCCGAACCCATCATCCTAAATATCCTCGATATGATCGCGAAGTTCCGCAAAAAAGAACCTTCCTACGAACTCGTGTTCATCGATGGCTCCGTTATCCAAGTTCAATTGGAAAATGGACTAGTCGAACATCGTGGAGTCCAAGTCGGATTGCCAAAAATTGATCAACGTCTTCAACTCTCCAGCGCTGGAACCGTCGGACTAGTCGACAAAACACTCAACATTGGTCTCGGAATCCCAATCCCTATCGAAATGCTCGCCCGACGTGAATCGGTTCAACAAATCGGCATACCACAAATCACTCTTCCCATCCGTGGTACCGCTGACTCCCCCTTCGTCGACTGGAAAGCCCTCCGCGGTGATTCGGCAGACCTATTGACCCTCATCTCCGCAGCCCTCGGCGACGAAGCCCCCGCAACTGCCGCAATCATGGACGCCGCAAGCAGCCTAACCGAAGGAAAGGCCGACCAAGCAATCGGCGCTGCAATCGACGTTCTCAAAGAACTTCGTCAACGACGCCTCGATCGAAAGAAACAACAATCTCAACCCACCACGAATAAGCCTTCACTCTCCCCACCCAGACCAAACTCCCCCTTCGAATCAGACCCTGTTCTAAAAACGATCGATGAGAAATCCACACCATCGAAACAAGACCCAAACAAATCAGAACAACCCCGCAGACCCCTACGCGACGCCCTGAAAAACATCCTAAACGGAAACACGCCAAACACTCCACAACCCCAGTAACGCTTTATCGACCTCTTCCTATGCCCGCTTCGCGCTAGCCGCGGGGTGTTTGCATCATCCACACTCTCCTCATCGCACGTTCCAATCCATCGAAAACCACAACGTTGTAGTCGCTGATTGGTTGGATGTGTTGATGTATAGAACCAGGTACCTCGTCGCTCCAATCACTCGTGCATCCGCGACGCTTCAAGCCTCCTCGACACGCCGCATAAAACCCATTCACGATCGATACCGTTGTGAGTATTTACTCATGGTCATCGTCATCGTCATCATCGTCGTCTTCATCGTCGTCTTCGTCTTCCCCCGCACGGACAAAGACAAACGCAGCTCGCACCGGTGGCGGCATCGGAGAATCCGCCCCACGAACACTCCGCCACACAATGTCGTTGAGCAACAAATCATCCGCGGCATCAGGGATGGAAAAATCCATCTTCTCCGACATGTCGGCCCCCCAAGCCAAAGCCTGATTGGTCGCGTGAATATCCACCCTCGGTTCTAATGCCGCAAAGGGCCGAACATCCGGCTCAGCTTGAAACGAGTTATACATCGGTAATGCCGCTGCATCGAACTGCGTCATCGGCTCTACCCCCAAAATCAACTCCATCGTCCTCAACATGCTCGAAGTAGAGTACATCGTTGAATCGACGTGGTTCCGTCGAATATAAGGACTGATCGCCAAAGCCACCGAACGATGCGCATCGACATGGTCACTGCCATTCTGCACGTCATCTTGAATCACAAAGATTGCCGAACTAGCCCAAAACTTACTCTTCGTAATCGCCTCAACCACTTTCCCCAAAGCTGCATCGTTCTGAGCCACCATTGCTGTCGGCGTTAGCTTACCTACACGTGTCCCACTCGTATGGTCGTTGGGTAAATGCATCGTAATAAACTGCGGTAGATTGTCTTCCGCCTCAAATTGCTTGAGCCTTGCAATAAAAGTATCAGCGCGATCCAAGTCACTGTAATCCAGATCATAAGAACGGTAGTTCGGATCAAAGTGCCCTTCGAGCACAGGGATCTTCGCCCGCGCCTTCTCTCCCGGTTTGCCTGCATTAGCAATGAACTCACCAAACGAATAATATGTCTTTCCTGCCTCCGCACACTTGCCCCATAAATAACCACTGGAAGGTTGACCAATCTTCGTCGCGCCCTCAGCAGGATAAGTCAACTTGCCTCGGCTTTTTCCATAAACCAATGGCCAAGTCTTCTCGACAAAGTCTGTAGCATAAGCAGCCATCGTCCATTCATGCCCGTCCGCACTGACTTCTCCATCGACATAAAAATTATCTAACAAGACAAACTCTTGAACCAAAGCATGTTGATTCGGTGTAACTTCCTCTCCAAAAATACACAACGAAGGCTCACCGTTGCCTTTCTTGATGTCACCGAACAGTTGATCGTAAGTTCGATTCTCTTTGATAATGTAGAAACAATGTTTGATAGGACTCGCATCACCTACACGCGCAGGAATCGGATTACCTTCCGCTCGGCCCTCAGTGCGAACTGCAGATTCTGCCATCAATGGAGTCGACTGAAATGCCAATCGTGTCATCTTGGCTAACTCCTCCGGTGTAGGAGTTGGTATCGCGGATAAACTTCCATGAAATAACCCACCGATGTACTCGGTGAGATTCTTCGGAGCCGGCTTGACCGGATTCGGTCCATATCGGTTGTCCTTGCTCGACAACCCTTTCCCATTCAAAACATACATTTGATCTCCCTTTGCGGAGAATTTAATGTTCGTCGGATACCATCCGACAGGAATGAATCCCAAAGAACGCGATTTCTTCGGCTCAGAAATGTCGAACACCGCAACATTGTTATTAGCCGAATTCACCGCAACCAATCCCCGCCCATCTTGCGATACCGAAATCGCCGACGGAGTACTTCCATTTTTCGCAGCCGGATACAAAGCCGTCGCTAAAACTTCTTGCAACTCTCCGGTCTTGCCATCAAACACAACCACACTGTTCTCATCCGAACAAGCCACAATTAAACGCTCGGAATCGTCCAAATAAATCATCTCCGTCGGATGCGACTTGGTTTTCCAAAACCCTTTCACTTCCAACGTCTTTGTATCCACAACCGCTACTTCTGCTCGTCCCCACAAACTGACAAACAATCGCGCGTTCTTCGCATCCTCGATCACCGTATAGGGGTAACTCTCAGCCGGCAACGCAATGGTGTCCGTTCCAACGACCTCCGCACCACCGGAAATCTCTAGTGGCTTCGACACTCGTTTCACCACGTTCCCCAACAACCCACATACATACAAAAATTGTGAATCGGAAGATAAAGCCAGTCCGGAAACAACCAACTTGTCTGTCTTCTTCCCCAATGTGACTGTCTTCGCCGGACCTAAATGCCCCTGGTTGTATTCGTAGATATAGACCTTTTCATCCTCGCCACCCGAAACCAAAAGATGTTTCCCCGATTCGTCAAACGCCATCCCGTAAAAACTCTGTGGCACAACCGTCCTCGAGATCTTGTTTAGCGATCCCGGCTCCAACGTGATGATCTCATGTTCACCATAACCCGAATGCAATACCACCAACTCCTTACCGCTCGGAGGCAGCAAAAGATGCACCGGCAAATCACCCAACGAAGCCTGCTTACCCTGCGGATTTAGCGTCCAGCCATTCGGCAATAAAACGTTTCCCGATGCCTGCAATCCAGGTAACTTCGCAATGCCGACGTCCTGACCAAAACAACAGGAGGAAGGACTTGGAAATAGACCAAGTCCCATCATCCCAACGCAAGTCCATGCCAAGGTACAAAGAACGTTCATCCCTAACTTCGCAACGCTACTACGAATTGTTTTCATCACGATATCGTCTTCTCGTCCTTCTTACGTGCGACTGAACTAACACTGTGACTCTTCTATGCATTGATCGATGAAAGAGCCTATAACCGTCCACTGCCATCCTTCCGCTTCGCCAGGAAGCTTTCGCCGGAACAGTCACCCGATTCTAACAAGAATCACTCAGTACCTTGAACCCATAAAACGGAATTCATCCCAAGTTCATTTTTCCACACCAAAAATTCTTTTCGTGCCAATTTGAATGGTTTTTGCAAACTGGCCTTAAAATGAAACTTACAAAACAACCGCACAAGTCATCGCTTCACACAAAGGGATTAAGACGCAAAGGGATTAGGACACAAAGGAACTAAGACATGGACCGTAAAATCGGTGTTAGACCCTATGTTGATTTCGCATTCAGGAAAGTCTTCAGCAAACCCGGCAATGAGCCTTGCCTGATCAGTTTGCTCAATGCGATTTTAAATAAAACACCCCCCATCGAATCGGTTCAAATCCAAAACCCCTTTTCTATCCAAGAGTTTCAGGAGGACAAAGGGTATTGTGTCGACGTAAAAGCCATCGACCAAGCAGGACACGTATTCATCGTTGAAGTTCAAATCGTCCTCACCGACAACTTTCAGAAACGTGCCGTTTTCTACGCATGCTCGGCTTACACCGACCAACTTCGGAAAGGGAATGGATACGAAGATCTAAAACCTACCTATTGCATTTCCATTCTCACCAGAAAGCTCTTCCCCGACTCTCTACTCCATCACCGAATTACACTTAGCGAAAAAACCGGTCGCCAACTTGACGATACAATCGAGATTCACACCATCGAACTAGCCAAGTACAATACATCGCTGGAAGGAACTCGCGATTCGTCACTCCTAGACCAATGGTGCTACTGGATCAAAAATGCACACCTTCACGGCGAACCCGAGCTGCTCTCTCTTTCCCAAGCCCCTCCAATCCGACAAGCGACCATGGAACTGAGAGATATACAAAACAAATCTGAGGAAAAAGCGATGTACGACTCACGAGAAAAAGCCATACTCGATTACGAATCGAATCTCATCGATGCACGCTCTGAGGGCCGAAGACTAGGACGCGAAGAAGGACGCGAGGAGGGACGCGAGGAGGGACGCGACGAAGGTGAAAAAATCGGGATGGAAATCGGTCGTATTCAACTCCTCCAAGAATTGCTGGGTATCGAGATCTCCTCAATAACTGGCCTCAACCCCCTGCCTCTGCAGCAATTGACCTCCCTCCGCGAAGCGCTTCAAAACCAACTTCGTGAGCGTTCTGCGTAACCCCTGATCACGTCCATCTTTTTCCGTTTTTTGGCTCGACAAATCGTTATCCTACCCTCCCCCTAACGGTTACAATGGATCGTTCCTACCACCTGACCTAGCGCATTGAATCGAGACCCTTGACCTAAACGGTACCTATCAACCATGAAACGTAGAGACTTCGTTCAACTCACTGCCATCTCGCCAATCCTTGCAAACCTTTTTCTCGCAAATTCCACCCATGCTGGTGAAGCCTTTACCGACCCTGCCGCGGCAGGGGACCTGTACTTGCTCCAAGGTGAATATCTCGGCGTGATCGATGACTGGAATGGTACCTGGGGAGCACAAGTTATCGCCGCTGGGGAAAAAGAGTTTAATGTGCACCTCCTCCAAGGAGGACTACCCGGTGATGGATTCAAATCTCGTACGCCAACCCGCATTTGCAAAGCGACCCGCACGGATAGCCTCCTGGCAAAAGGATCCGCTGCCAACGAATTTTCCGTCTCCTTCGACGGTCGTTCCTTGAGCATCGCAGATGCCCAAGGCAAGAAAATCGGTGAGTTGACCAAGATTCTCCGAGAAAGCAAAACCCTCGGTATGGAACCACCCAAAGGTGCGAAAGTCCTCTTCGATGGATCCAATGCGGACCAATTCGATGGCGGAAAAATTGTCGACGAAAAATTCCTCAGCGTCGGCTGCCGATCCAAAGAAGCTTTCCAAGATCATCGACTACACCTAGAATTCCAAACCCCTTTCCAACCCAATGACAACGGCCAAGGACGAGGAAACAGCGGCGTCTACATCCAAGGTCGCTACGAATTGCAAGTCCTAGATTCCTTCGGACTCAACGGCGAAAATAACGAATGCGGTGGGATCTACCAAATTGCAAACCCACGCCTAAATATGTGCTACCCGCCACTCTCCTGGCAGACGTACGACATCGTCTTCAAAGCCGCAAAATTCGACCCGCAAGGCAAAAAAACATCCAACGCCCGCGTCACCATCCACCACAATGGTGTCCTCATCCACGATGACCTAGAACTACCACGCGAAACCCCAGGCGGTGTCTCCGGAGAAGTCCCCGAACCCGGCCCACTTTACATCCAAGATCACTCCAACCCCGTTCGCTTCCGAAATATCTGGGTTGCCGCAAATGATCCAACCAAACGTGCTTCGACCGATCCCAACGCAGACCCAAACTCGGTACGAAAAGAACGTCGCGAAGCCGTTTTAGAAGCAACCATCAAATAGTCCGCTCTGACCGAAAGAGTCACGGCGCAACTTCTCTATTGCCCCCAATCTCCCTTTTCCTCTATCGTCCAGTCAAATAACCGTTTGCTCACCAACAAACGGATTGGCACGATACCAGGGAGATTGGAATGAAGCCTCCGTACTCAACAAATACCCCCCGTTTCGCTACTTGGCGACTAACCTCAACCTCCTCGTGCCTTCTGTGCTTGTTGCTCGCCACTTCAACACCCCTTTTGGCACAACTCGACTCATCAGCCAACACACCAAATACTCTAGGGACTCCGAGTTCTCTAGGTGCTAGCGGTGCCCCTGGTACAAACACCTCTCTGGGGAACCCACCGAATAACCCAACTCCGACCATCCCCAGCATCGAATCCGCTGCCCCTACACCAAACCCTTCCCAAGGAATCAAAGTCCAACAAAAACTCGATCTGCCAAACCAATCCGGACAATACTGGACGGAATACGACCTCAAACCCTACACCGCCGCCCTTAAAAATGTAGATCGCCCGCAACAAGCCGTCGTGGACTGGATCCTCCGAGAAACCGGAAGCGACTTGTGGTTCCAAGAACCCATGGGCATCCTCTCAGCCGACCGCACCACGCTCCGCGTCTACCACAACGCCGCAATGCAGAAGGTCGTTGCCCAAATCTATGAAAGATTTGTCAACGGAATCAACGAACCCCATGTCTATAGCCTCAGACTGATCACTATCGGTAACCCAAACTGGCGATCAAAGGCACTTCCCCTCATGCGATCCGCCCCGGCAAGAACTCCAGGCGTTACCGCTTGGCTCATGCCCAAAGAAAATGGCGCTATCGTGATGGCTCAACTTCGACAACGCCAAGATGTCCGCGAAGTCCAATCGGTGGACCTGTCCATGGTTCAAGGTCAAACCCAAATCATCGAACAAATGCGCCCAAGAAATTACTTGAGGGAGTACGCCCCAAACACAACCTCACAATGGCCACCACTCTCTCCAACCTACGGAGAAATTAACGAAGGCTTTCGCATGGTCTTCAGCCCGCTACTGAGCCTAGATGGAAACACCATGGACATGATGCTTAAATGCGATATAGACCAAGTCGAGAAAATGCAAAACGTTCCTCTCGATGTCCCAGGCGCCGCAGGTACACTCCAAGTCGAAGTCCCACAAATGGTCTCCTGGCGAATGCAAGAACGATTCCGCTGGCCCACCGACCACGTACTGGTTCTCGCTGGAGGTATCATCGCCCCACCTGCAGTCACTCCTCAAACGACTCTCTTGACCGGCGGTGCGCCGAACATCCTCGGACTGAATCGATTGATCCCCGACCTGACCGTCCAAAAACAAGATGCTATTCTCATCGTTGAACACCGCGGCCCAGCTTCACTAAACCTCTCCCCCGGTTTGATCGCAACTACCCCAGCCTCTAATTCAACAAACCCTGCTAATCCAGCCAGCGCAATACAAAACCCTTCCGCTCCAATACCACAAGCAGGTGTACCCGGTGTCGTAGGCGGCAATTCCCTACGTGGACGATACTAAACACTCAAAGCAACACACGCCGACAGTAATTGACATCGTGAATGCGATCGATACCCCAAAGACACGATGGTTCTCCCTAGCACTGATTTGCCTGCTGACCCTCAACGCACTACATCTCTGGAACTCCGGACTCTGGACCGCCCCTCCACTGCCACAGGGCGATGGCCCCGATTACGAATCGATCGCCTACAGCATCGCAAAAGGCCAAGGATTCCAGTTCGCTTGGAGCGAACCTCAATGGCAAGCCCCATACAGAGAGTCACACCTTGCAAATCAATACACCCAATTCGAACGCCGTGATTGGCCTGGACCCACAACCTCACGCCCACCTCTTCTCCCCATCCTTATCGCAACTATCTACCAATGCGTTCCGCGTGGCCCTATCGCCTTCGCCACTCTTCGAACCCTTTCTATCCTAGCCTTGAGCCTAGCAGGCGCATTGGCCGTTATCACTGCCTACTCCTGGACAACTGATCGACTTCATCAATCGAACAAGCCACTTTCTTCACAACTAGCAAATCACCTCCCCAATCTCGCTGCAACCGTCACCCTAATCCTAGCGGCAGCGGACCGAACCATCCGACGTTACAACACAGACTTCCTCACCGAACCATGGGCAGCACTCGGTGTCGCCCTCTTGATGCTACTACTGCTGCGTTCAAAACAATCTCCACCCCCACTCTCCTGGTACGCTTCTCTCGGCGCGTGGCTCGCAGTCATGGTACTCCTGCGATCCCTCCTGATCTTCTGGTTGCCCGTCCTCTTACTCTTTGCATTCCTACCAATTGCAAAGCCCCTAAAACCAAATCACGAATCCCCAACTAAACAACAAAGTTTTACTTGGCTCCCCCCAGCGGTCATCCTTGTAACCTTCCTGCTCATCGTCGCCCCTTGGTGGATCCGCAATTGCTATGTCTTGAACTCCCTCATGCCTCTCGGAGCCCAAGGCCCCGCAAGCCTCCGCGGTGGGTACTGCGACCAAGCACTCGCAGATTCAGGTAACTGGAACCCTACCCCCGAACAATCTATCCAATCGCATCTCGACACACTCGCAGAATCCAAAACTTGGTCCGCAGCGCAACGCGAACTTGCACTCGCAAACCTTGCCACCGTCGAAACGGTCCATTGGATCCGACAACACGCATACGACCTCCCCATCCTCGCGTGCCAACGCCTCCTGACACACTACGGCCCCCCAAGAGTCGATCACGTCCTCTGGAAACTCTCCGCTCTGCTAGGACTAATACTGCTACTAAAGCATCAACCAGAAACTGCGAAATGGCTCCTAGCTCTCTGCCTCGCCGACGCAATCTCCATCGCCATCCTCTATGAAACGGGAGGGAGATTCCTTATTCCACTCCACCCATTACTCTACGCCCTCGCCGCCTACGGAGCAACACAACCGGTCTTAGCCATTCTCTCGATTAAACTCTCTCAAGCACCCCGTCTCCCATAAACTCTACTTTCCACTCTCTACCTTCCACTCTCTACTCACTTCCAACTATCTCGTCGGACGCTTTGCCTCTACCGGCTTCTCCGCCACCGCTTCCGCCTTCTCGAGAGCTGCTTTGTCTAGCTTGGTCGGCCAAGCCATCAGTTCCAACGTCTCGACAATCTGAGCATCCTGCTCGGCAAAAACCTCAAGCGACGACTCATCAGTGATGAATACCAACGTCAATCGTCTACCTTGGTCATTGGATACGTGATAGTGAATCCATCGAATCGAAACCCCATCCGTATCCCCAACCAAAGTCACACGCAACACCCGATGGTTCGAACGCGACAACTTCTCCGTCGCATCGAGTATCTCGCGACCAGTCTTCGAAGCCATCCTGCTTAAGTCCGCTTGAAAACCCTCCAAAGTCAATTGCTCACCAGGCTGAAAATCGACCAAGTTCGTGATATTGCACTGAGCAACACGTCGGTTGCTGAGAATGTACCGCAACGTCGCTTCTTCACCATTGTCGCGGTAAGTCGACCAACGACGATCCGCCAAAAAACGATAATATCCCAAATCAGACTGGTACTGTAACAACTCCGCCGCCTCAAATGACGACGACTCCTTCGAAACGTCGCTCAACGATCGCCCCGTACTCATCCCTTCAATCGGCGCCCTTAAAACACGTATCTGCGCAGTTACCGCAAACCCAGGCTCAGCTTCCCCAATATCCCGAGTCTCGTCGACCTGTATAGCTAACCAAGACAAATAACCCTGCGCGCGATCCATCAACCCCTTACCCTTGATCACCATCTCCGTCGGTACATCCCGAACACTCGCTTGTAACTTCCCCTCCACCTCCAAATGAGCCTTCTCCCCATCCAACTCCACCAAGCAAACCGTTAAGTCACCATCCAATACAGCATCAAGGTGAAATAGTTTTGCTACCACCAAACGATCCACTGTCCACTTGTCCGCAATCGCCACCTCGCGATCCGTTAACAACTGATCCAAATACACCGTATCCAATGATCCTTCAACCAAATCCCGCTCCGCAGAAAACAACGGAACCGATACCCCAGATACAACAACACCCGCACCACTTGCCCACTTCACAACCTCACGGCAATTCTCTCGCAATACTGTCCGCGTTTCATGTCGATCAACCGTTATCTCCGACTTCGCCTCGTGAAAATATTGATATCCAATAGGCGCATCCTGCGTTCCACCAAGTACATACTGCTCGTCAAAATCTAATGTCGCTACCGATCGCACCGCCGCCCGCCTCGCAATCTCCTCCTTGCCATCTCGACGCGTTGTCGTTGCCCCCTGGGACTTCAAATGCACCTCACCCGTTAACTCCACCACGCTCCGCACTCGGAATGTCAACGGAGATTCATCCCCTCCACTCTCCCCCCCAATGACAACCCCAACACCACGATTCACAACACAAATACCACATATACCACCTAAGACACGCCCCAGCCACTCTCGACGTTCCAACTCCGAACGACGAACTTCAAAACCACAAACAACTCGACTTGATCGCAACGTTCGCATGGCTTCCATTCCGCAATGAGACGAGATCTTACCCTGGCGAGATCTTACCCTACCAAACAATCCATCGGCCCACTCTATCTCCCGCGCTCAACCCATCCGTGCGAACCCGTAAAGTCGATCTCATTTAGCTCAATGCTAGCTAACCAGCCTCCTGCGGCCCATCCTCCAATACAAAGCCGGTGTAACCAACTGATCAAGCAATGTCGTCGAAATCATCCCACCAAACACCACCACCGCCAACGGATGCAATATCTCCTTACCCACCTCTCCAGCACCCGCTAACAACGGAAACAATCCTACAAAACTCGTACAAGCCCCCAGACATTGCTTAAGTAATAACAATATCGCTACCACGGATAAACCACCAAGCCAAGCCAAACGCCAAGTCGCTTCCTGCTGCGCGCGATACTGACCACTGAGCTCCAATCGATACCCAGCTCCTAACCTACCCAACCGCTCCTTAAATGGAACAAGTCTCCCTTCAATGTCCCGTACCACCCGCGATAAGTCCCTTCCAGCTACATTGCACTGAACCACCACCCGTCGCTCGACTTGCTCGCGATAGATCGTATTCGGACCACTCGTATCTACCACCCTGGCAACCTGTCCCAAACTCACTCTTCGTCCAGACGGAGTGTCGAGTATCGTCTCTTGAATCCGCTCCGGCGAATTCCTCGCCCCCTCGTCATACCAAACCACCAAATCGTGAAACATCTCTCCATCAACAATCTGGGAAACCACTCGCCCTCGATACGCAGTCTCCAAAAGCGGTGCTAAATCCCCAGGTGCCAACCCAACCCGCATCGCCTCGTCCCGCCGAACTTGAATCCTCACCTGCGAAACCTCTACCTGCGGCTCCAATTGCAAATCCACCACCCTATCAATATCACTGATCGAGTCATACACGTCTTGACTGACTTCGCGGAGCACCTGCAAGTCCTGACCAAACACTTTAAGCACCACCTGCGCACGCACCCCTGACAAAACGTGATCGAGTCGATGAGAAATAGGTTGGCCGATGTTTACTTGCACTCCAGGAATCCGTGTAACCCTCTCCCGTATCTCTCCGAGTAACTCCTCGTGCCCCCTCCCTCGTTGCTCTACTCCCCAATCATGTAACCCAGGAATCGAACGCATCAACCAAGCAAACCAGCCAGTAGATAGCTTGTCCTGCATATCGATCCGAATATCCAACTCAGATGTCTGAACCCCCTCAGCATGCTCGTCCAATTCCGCACGCCCCGTCCGCCGAGATACACTCACCACCTCAGGAATCTCCAACAAAGCCCCCTCACACTCCCTCGCAATCCGCGTACTCTCCTCTAAACTCGTCCCAGGTACACTTTGTAAATTGACGGTATATGTCCCCTCCTGAAACTCAGGCAGAAACTCCCCTCCCATCGAGTACAACCCCACCAACGATACAACAACCCCCACCGCAACGACACCCAATATCCACACCGGGCTGCTTCTGTACGGCCAGAATAATCGCATCCCCACCAACTAATCCGCCACCCTCCTCTTTCACCCAAACTCCTCCCCCTCCTCGCGGGATCGGTCCACCAAACTTCACTTCCGCAGCCTCACGTACCAAAATCGGCCGCTGTTCACGCCACACGATCGGAGTCTCTTCAATGTCCTTCAATTCAATTGCACGTCCATCAATCCGCAAAATCGATTCCTGCGTCGAGCGAACCATCACCCCTCCACCCGTCAACGCATTCGATCGCTCCACCGCATCACCGACTCCAAAGGTATCGCAGTCACCTCCCTATTGCCCTTCCCATCCCCAACTTCTACTGCCACTCGCACTACCATGTTCTGATACAACTCGCCACGCTGATCCTTCATCTCCTCATAATTCACATCCCCTCGACGAACCCAAATCGACATCGTCTGACTCCCCGGCGACAACGCCGACCCTCTGCCAACGACCTGCCCCTCCTCCCGCCACGACCGCCCATCTCCAAACAATTCCGCATCCCCCCAACTCCAACTCGCCCTCGCCCCACCAAGTATCCTCCCAACCTCACTCTCAGGCACATACGCCTCAATCCATCGCTGAGAGATGTCTTGTATCTCAAACAACTGCTCGTCCCGACCGATCACATGCCCCAACTTCTTATCAAAACCTACAATCACACCATCTATGGGCGCGACAACCTCTACCATCCGATCCATCTCTCCGAACTCTGTAATCGCCCGCACCCTCTCGGAAGATACGCCAGTCACCCTCAAAGTCTCCTCCATCTCTTTCACTTTTAATCCGGCAATCTCCGCAAGACTCCTCGCTTCCATCAACTGACGCTGTGTCACCCCACCCTCAACCTGCTCATAACGCTCCAATATCCGATCGCGAAAGTCTTTCTCCAACTTCGCGCGTCGCAATCCCAACTGCATATCTAAATATTCCAAACTCGAAACCCAAGCGATCGTCGTTCCTGCCCTGACTCGCTGTCCTGGCTTGACCAACACACGCTCCAATTGACCAACTAACGGAGATGACACCAATGCTCTGCTCTGCGGCGGAACTTTCGCAATTCCATCAACCATCAAAACATCTCGAATCGCTCGCTTACCAACCTTATCGATACGCAACCCTATCTGCTCTGCCGTCTGCGGATGGACTCGAAATGCCGTCTGCACAAACAGATGACCTAACGTATGACTCCCCTGCGTCACAACTCGATCTCCAGGAAACAACTCATTGCTCCGAATCTCAACCATCTCCCCACGATGCCCTACCATTCCTACGACCTGCTTGCGAAACGTAGATGCCCTACCCGTGCTCTCCTGCTCCACCAACACAAAATACTCAGCTCCTAACCTCGATAAAGCTGAGATCGGAACGGTCAAAGTACCCTCGCGTCGCTCCGCCTCTAACTCCACCATCCCCGCTCCACCAGGTAACATCCTCTCCCGCTCGTCCATGGCGTTCTCAAGAAACACCCAAGCCGTTGCAACATGCCTCACCGGATCCAATACCGGTTCAATCACCTCAATCCTGCCCCGCCGCCCCCTTCCTTGCTCCCCAAACCCTGAACCTCCGATCGGTCGAAATACAACTTCGCTCCCAACTCGCACCCTCGGAATCTCCTTCTCCAATACCTCAACTCGTAACCATAACGTTCGCGTATCCAAGATCTCCACCAAATGCTCCTTCACGCTCACGACCTTTCCTACCCCTAGGTCGGTATGCAAGACCCTCCCGGTTATTGGACTCGTCAGTCGCATCCGAACGCGATTCTCGCTCAGCGGATCACGCAACATCCCTTCTAAAGCCACCTTGTCTAATCCTAATCCTAGCCATTTTCCCTTCGACAACTCCAACTGTATCTCCTGCTGATACAACGCACTCTGCAACTCCAAAAGCTTGCTGACCGGTAAAGCACCCGTCTGCGTCGCACGCTGTGATCCCTCTAACAATCGCTTGGATAACTCGACACTCTTCGCCAAAGAGCGAATCTCACCACCCAATCGCTCGATCTCCGGACTCTCCAACTCAGCGACTAAATCCCCTTGCTGTACCTCCTGCCCCTCTCGCATATACAATGCCACAATCCGACCCTCAAGCATCGAGGAAACCGTTCCCCACTGATTCCATGGAACCATCAATTTGCCAGAGGCAGAAAAAGTCTCGCGAGTATCCCTACGCTCCACCTCCACTGTCTCCGTTCGCAATGCTCGCATCGCTTCCTGACTGACAACCAATACTCCTCGCTCCAAATCCACCTCTACCCCACGCGTCGGCAATGGCTTATGACCCTCATGCGATTCGCTACGTAGCAGAATCACTTCGCTACATAAAAACATCAACAATCCTATCTTCACCCATCGCAAAAATCGCATCCTAGCCATCGCCGACTCCTGATTACTCATCACTAGAAACTCCGAAGCAATCACAAAACTACTGCTTGATAAAGTCTTCAGGAGACTTCAACTCATCTGGTCGCTCTTTAGCCAACCGTACGTACTCATCAATGCACGGTGGACAACAAAATGTGTATGTCTTGCCATCGATGATCCAAGCAAAAGCCTCGTTAGCCTTCGTCTTAGAAATTGGACATATCCGATCCCCAACCTTCGGGTTGTCGTCGTGCTCCGATGCAATCCCATCGAACTTCACCGATGGAACCGTCGAACCGTTGAGCTCGATGTCCTTCTCCGTGTATTTCCCGCCAGCAGTCAGATACAATGCTCGCTCTTCCTCAGGAATCCGCACCCCCCCAGGCATCCCGTGCCCCCCCTCATGCGCCCCCTCATGCGCCCCCTCTAACTGAAAAGCTACACGAAATCGCTCCCCGGAAATCGGTAAACTTGGAATCGTAATCGTTAACCCCTGCCCCCGTAATTCCTCCGGTAACTCCCCGACAAACTGCGAAGTCATACCGACCCCATCCCCCAATTGCGCCTCCGGCTCTAATGGAACCGATATTGCTTGCGCCTGTTTCTCCCCCTTGATGTAACTCGCCAACGTCCGCGCCTCGACCTCCTGAATGCGGGTCTCGTCCTTGCCTAACAAAAACACACGGATCTTCCCATCGTTGTCCACCAATGCTTCCGCGTGATAACTGTCTGCACCAATCGGTACGATCGTCCCACCATGCGCACCTGCCACGTGCGTATGCTCCTGATCCTTACCTAACTTTTCACCCTCTACCGTTGCAAGTTCCACATTCGTCGTCGCAACAACTTCCTTTGGCTGCACTCGCCTTTCAGATCCCTTCTCACATCCATTCAACGCAAGACTAAAGCACACACCCAGCAAAAAACACCATCTTGTTAATTCATGACTCCATTGCATGTTCACGTTCCTTTTTTAATACGTAGTCAATCAATTCACTGCACAGTATCAGCCGGCATTCCTACTCAATCACGGAAGTGGAAAGCATCAGCAGGTGAATAAAGAGAGGGTTGCTCAAAACGCAACCAGCCACTTAGAAGAACAATGGCAAAGCTCAACAAACCCAACGATTCAACAATGCGCAGCGCTGAGAACTAGACGCTCCAACGGCAATCCCTTCAAACCGATCAAAAAACAGTGAACTCTCTCGAACCCACTCAATCGAAAGTCCAATCGATCCGACTACCACAGACCCAAAAAAACCTTCAGGTCGATCTTGGCGAGAAGTATGCCTTCCCCCCAACTCCGATTCCACCATAATCACCAACCCGAGCGACCCACAATCACATCTTTGACGCATCGCTCCAATGCGTCCCTCGTCCGTTACCAGCTTATTGAACTCTTCAATATTCGGTCCCGTCGCTGCTTCCCTCTGTGCATCCACACGGCTACCATCGACACGGCTACCATCGACACGGCTACCATCGACACGGCGGCAACACGCTCGCACTGCCTTCCTCGGCTCAATCGACGTTCTAACAACCACATCTACAACGTCTTGCCGCGGAGCAAAAACCGCACGGACCTCATCCAACAACTGCTCCGCAAAACAACAGCACGATACTCCGCCGACGATCTGCTGAATCGCGACGCAAACTACGAGCAAAATCTGAAACCAGGATGGACGCATACCTTAACCCTAGCCTCACAACTCGAGAAAATCAAGCTCATTCCGAGCGATCCTCACCATGATAGCCGAACGTAAAGTAAACCATCACCACCGTTACTAACCCAGCCAAACCCAACCAGTACGTTCGCCAATCTACCACTCCCGACTTCGTACACCAATGAAGCCAACTGCCCGTGACCAAATATCCAATCAAATTCCCCACCCCGCCTACCATCAAGCTCAACAACGCCTGCGCACGCGTCCGCCATGCAGGATCCACCTGCTGTGCGAGGTAAATCTGCGTAGAAATATAAACAAAAGTATAAGCCAACCCGTGCATCGTCACCCCAAGTAACAAAGGTACGGGCGCATCGACCGAATAGAGCAAATAACGAAACAAACCAAACAACAATCCCATCAATATCACCGGCTTGAGTCGCCATTGAACCATCAATCCACCCACGGCGAACATCACCAATACCTCGATGACCTGCCCCAGGGACATCCAAGCACTAGTACGTTCCATACCCAATGCCTTCATGTGCGAAGGTGTATACGGATAAAACGCCGCAAACGGGATCGCAACCATCGCCGTGGTCAGAAAAATCACTCGATGATTGTGCTCTTTGAGCAACGACAAAGCATCGAAACCAAAACGCTGACGCAACGTCAATCGCTGAACCGTTCCTTCAACCACCCCCTGCGGCAAGAGTAACGTATAGACCGATACCAAAATCCATAAAGCGGCACTGAGCTGAAATGTCTGACCACTTGCATCCAAATGCAAACTACTAACCAGCCAACAACCCGCCATCCATCCCGCAGTCCCCATCGCTCGTATCGAACCGAACTGCCTGTGCGAATGCACCAACCGAGAAAAGACTATCGAATTGGTCAAACTGTTTGTCGGCACGCTCAAGAGCGACTGCAACTGAACCACCCCTAACACCCACCAGCCACTCCACCCCTGCCCTAACCCATAAGCCAGCAACCACGAAAAACAAGCCGCTCCCAAACAGACCCAACGCAATACTTGTACCGGTGGATACGATCGATCCGCCATCGCACCAAAAAATAACGGCGAAAGCAACGCCGCAATCGCCGATGCTCCAAAAGCATAAGGGGTCCAACTACCCAACCCGGAAGCTTGCAACACTGTACCCATCGGGACAAACCAAGCTGCCAACGCCATACCATGGAGAAACAATAACCCCATTAACTCCAATCGCTCTGCCCAACTCAACTCCCGTACCACTACGTTCGCTCACTCCCCACAGATGCATGCACCCAACGAGCATACTCCTCCAATACCCATTCGTAAGACTTGACTGAAATTTCCGGAACCTCGTACGGATGCCGCGATCGAATCAATCCAACCACCTCCGAAATCCGCTCCTGCGTAGTCTTGAGCGTCAACCGATACTCGGAACTTTGCTCCAACACCCCCTGCCATCGATACGTACTCTCCACCGGTCCGACCACCTGAGCACAAGCAACCAAACCACGCTCAACCAATACCTCGGCAATGTCATCGGCTAAAATGTCATCCGGTAACGTTGTCGTCACCTCAACGATCGCTTGCCCAGGTACCAATCCATCGAAATCCCTTTGACTCTCTGCCACGACTCCCTCCCTGCACTACCATTCCAACTTCCGATCCCAAGTTGCAAACTTCGCAACCCGATCACCACGGCACCCCTGCAAACTTACTCGTATTGTAGCGCCTTCGCAAGATTCAACCGGGCCGCACGCTCGGCCGGAAACATCGCTGCCAAAATCACCAACACGATCTCCGCAAACACCGCCAACAACATAAATCCAGGGTACCACTGAAATCGTACCGCATGCCCAGTCACGATCATCGTGCTCAAATTAATAACAGAAGCCACACCAACTCCTAACAAAACTCCCGGTAAAACGCCGATGACCGCCATGATCAACGCCTGAGAGAGAATCATGCGACGAATCTGGCTGCGCGTCATCGCTACCACTCGCAACATCCCTATCTCGCGAGTCTGCTCCAAAACATTCATCGCTAAGGTATTAATAAGCCCAAAAGCCGCAATCAACGCGCCTAACGCCAAGACTACCCACAACCCACCCACCACGCCATTGATCATGTTCTCAATCATCGATGCAACATCTTGAAACGACTGTAACATCAGTCCTTCCGAATCAGCCAACTGCTGCAAAGCCTGACGAACCTCCGTCCGCTTCGAAGGTTCACTCTGCACAATCACTGCATCGATCCCCTCAACACTCAACAACCTGTTCGCTTGTCCAGCTTCCATGTACAACGTCAATCCACCCGCCATATACTCATTCGTTACACCAACAATCGGTAAATCAACCTTCCCCTCATTCGTCTCGAGTTCCAATTTGTCTCCGACGCTCTTCTGCATCCGTTCCGACAAGACAGAACCTAGAACCACCCCCCCCTGACGAATCCCATCCATTACCTCCGATTCCTCACCACGAATCAAGTCAAAGTAATCTTGTGAACTCGAATTGAACTGACGGACAATCGCAATGACACTGACTTCTCCCGACCGAGCGCTGACAAATCGCATCGTGTCTAAGTTCCTTATCCCCTCCACCTGACGAACCTTTTCAAAGAATCCATCCGGCATATCCGCCGCACGTCCACTGCTCATGTCCGGCATCGCAGATCGAATAAAAAAATCGCCAACAACCGTCCGCTTGTACCACAATTGAACATCACGAATGTTATCCAGAATGGTAAAAGCCATCCCCAGTCCCATCGCCATCGCAACCAACATAATCCCAATCGTCATCGCAGATCGACCTGGGTGACGCAAAATCTGCTTCCTCGCCAAAGTCGCTTCCGTCGGCATCCATATCATCAACGGCGCCGCTGCAATGCGAGTCAGCCAAGGCAACGAAGCAGGCAATAAAAAAATCACTCCCAAAATCACCAAAACAATGCCGGCAGTTCCCAATCGAACATGCAACACCCCAACCGTCGCTGCCCACTGTATCCAAAATCCTATCGCAATCACCACACAACCGATCAAAAACCATACGTTCCAAACAGCCGTCGCATCCGACTCGCTTGTCCGTTTCATTGCCTCCGAAGGTGAAGCCTTAGAAGCCATCCAAGCAGGTAAACTGGCCCCCAATAGCGATACCAAAACCCCAGAGACAACTGCTAAAACAATCGGTTCCCATTGAAGCCGACTCCGAGGAATCTTGATGTCGAGCAACGTCGAGGTCGATTGATTGAGCAACGTTGCCCCAAAATAACCCACCACACACCCCAGCAAACTACCGATCACACCCAATATCGCCGCCTCTCGCAACACCATCCATAAAACCTGTCGACGCGTCGTACCTAACGCCCGTAATATCCCTAACTGTCGGCGACGCTCCCCTACATTCATCTGGAACGTATTGAAGATGATAAATCCTGCCATCACCAACGAGAAAATAGTCGCTATCAACAACCCTCGCTGTATCGCTACCGTACTCTCACCCGCTAAATCACTACGCATCGGCGGTTGCCGTACATACACCCCCTCCGGCAACTTCTCCGAAATCGCCTGCTGTATCTCTTCAACTCGCTTCTCATCTTCCAACACCAATTGAACTAAA
>JBEICB010000223.1:0-7474 GCA_040373655.1 Pirellula sp.
ATCGGATCGAATTTGTGATCGTGGCAGCGGGCACAGCCTATGCTTAGACCTAAAAAGGATTGGCCGATATTGACCAAAATCTCGTCAATCGCATCTTGTCGTGCTAATCGTTTACTCGGCTCATCCGCTCCAATTTGGCCTGGTAGCAATACAGAAGCAGTAATGAGAAATCCAGGAGCGGTGTCTTGTCCAAGCTGATCCCCAGCGATCTGCTCACGAATGAACTGATGGTAGGGTGTATCGCGATGCAACGCATCAATGACGTAATCGCGATAGTGCCATGCATGTGGACGCTCGGTATTTACTTCGAATCCATGTGTATCCGCGTATCGAACCACGTCGAGCCAATGCTGTGCCCAGCGTTCTGCATAGCGTGGAGAGGCTAATAGGTCATCAACGATTTGAGCATAAGCAGCAGTATTGCGATCGCCATTTGCCAGTGCGTGGTGTTTGGAGAACCAATCAATCATCTCTTGGGATGGAGGTAATCCATGCAAATCTAAAGTGACCCGGCGTAGCCATTGCATAGGAGTCGCTTCTGGAGCATGTCGCAACCCATTTTCAATCAAGCGTCGCATGACCAACGAATCGATCGATTCGTCAGCGTTAAAGGTTCTCAGTGGTTGGAAGCTCCAATGGGTGTTAGGATCTTTTTCTTTTGCTAGATCGATACCGTCAGGCCAAATTGCTCCCTGAGTTATCCATGCTTTGAGCAATTCAATCGCTTCGGAAGGCAAGCCGTTTCGATCTGGACCTGGGGGCATTCGCTCCGATGCTTCGGTTGCGCAAACCCATTCGATCAGGGGACTCTCTGCGGGGCTGCCGGGAACGATGGCAGGCGAGCCACTTTCGCCGCCACGCATTGCCGCTGCTTTGATGTCCAATCGGAACCCGGATCGTTGATGTTTTGTGCCGTGGCATTCCGTGCAATGCCGGTCAAAGATCGGCCGAATATCGCGAACGAAGTCGATTTCTTCCCCCAAAACGTTGATGGAGAAAGAAGCCACCAATGTGCACAGGGCTAAAAAGAATGCAAAAAGCTGGGGCAGTCGAAAAAAGGTGAGCATCGCTCGACTTGTAAGGGAGGCGGGAATGGCAGGGGGAGGCTCAGCAGTATCCCACATTGTGGGCCACTTGGGTTCCGAAAACAACCTTTCTATCGGTTCTATCGATTTCCATTGCCAGTCCGGACAGTCGGAAGGCGAGAAATGGGTAAAATGATCCCGAGTTCCCTTCCGATTGCGTAGAATAGGGGGACGCCCGAGAGCGATTTGACGCTCCTGCGTTGTCTCGTTCGATGCCGGAAATTTGGATTCGACATTAGGAACGATTGGAAATACCCATCTATTAAATTCCTGAATATCAGATTGGTGTTCAGGTTTGATGGTAGAGCGAATGCCGGTTGGGTAATTGGATGAATCGATTCCACGCATAGAGGATTTTCGCGGTTGGTCACTCGGAGTGTTGAACAAACGGGATCTTGGCTTGTTGCCGTGAACCTCAAACTTTGGTGTTGCTCAGTGCTCATTGGCATAGTGGGTGCGGTTTTTTCTTCGGTGGCACAAGAGCCGATGCCGAGCACGCCATTGGGGACTCAGGGCGGGGGGAATCCAAACGTTAACCCTCCGAGTGTAGATGGACTTGGGCAGATGCCCAAAGAAGGACAGCCAGAAGTTCTCGGGACCGGGTTATTGCCGGATTTGATGCTGATGCGAAACGAGCGCGGCGAACAAGTCCTCGTGCCTCGGACCACTTACGAGGACTTTGAACGCCGATACATGGAGTACCAATTTGGCGATACGGGCAGAGGGGGAGCTCCAAACCTTACGCAGTTGGACTTAACTATCGAGCCTGTGGGTGATTATGCGAAGGTACAGGCGAAAACCAGTCTAGTGCTCAAGCAACCAAATCAGGTGTTATGGGAAGTGCAATTAGGGCTAGGGCAATTGCAATGGCTACCGTCACATGGCCCGATCGCTGAGGACATAGATGGAAGTGCTAGTCTTGCATTGGTTTCTCGGGGTAATGGGTATATATGGCGGTTACTTCCCAATCGCGGCGTGGACCGAAAATTTGTTGCAGACGCATTATGTAAACTCGTCACATCGCAAACGAGTGCTTCGATGCGGCTTGAATTGCCCTCAGCAGCAACAGTTGTGAAATTGAAATTACCAAAGGGTAAGTGGGATCTAAGTGCCACCGGGGGCGGGAATGAGGTTGTCGAGCCGTTCCAGGAGCAAGAGGATCACTCGGTCGCTATTGTCCGCACATCATCAAGTAGTTTGAATTTGGTTTGGTCCCGAAAATTAGAACGCGAAACGACGGCAGCGATCGAGGTTCGTAGCGACACGAAGTTTTCTCCTAACAACGACGCATCGCAATGGAGAGCGGTTTCGACGTTTTCTATCCGTGGTCCTTGGAAGCTTGGCGGGAAACGATTCAGATGGCAGTTACCTCCTCGCAGTACGCTTCGGGAGACAAATCCAACAGCGACTGCATTTCCAAACTATCGAATCGTTCGGGAGCCATCGGAAGTGGACGGCGGTAGTCCTGCGTTGACTCAAGCTGTGCAAGCTATGCCTGATAGCACGGAGCAGAAGATTACGCAATCTGAGTCTTGGTGGATTGAGATCGATGAGGGGTTTTCGAGAACAGATTTGGAGTTGGCGATAGAGTGGACCACCTTGAAATCCGAAACAGATGCTTCGGTTCAATTCGGAACGATGTTATTCGATGGGATCGATCGCCATAGTGGTGTTTTGGATGTAATTATTCCGAGGAGCATATCGCTGGATTGGAAACCGGAAGGTGGAGCGCAGTTGTTGCGTCAATCTCAAGCGGGAGATGGCAGTGAGTCGTTAGTTTACACCTTCCAATTTGAATCGCAGCCTGCATCGATAGCTGCCCAATGGGCCACGATTACCGAACAGCCAAAAATGTTGTCGGATATCCAAGTGGAAGTGCGAGAGACACAATTGGTAATGCGTGGTGTTTGGGCTTTTGGTAGCGATCCAATCCAGCTTCCCTTGATGCAGTTTGAGACAAATGGATGGAAGCTAGAGCGAATGATGCTTCATCCTTCGGAGGTGTCCGTTCCAATCAGTTCTGCGGTGGCGGGAGCGGAAGGTAGATCGTCATTACCCATCAGCGCTAATTTATGGATTCGAAGTTCGGCAAGTCCGCGAATCAATGAGTCTGGCGATTCAAACCGCGTCGACAAGTCTGTTGAATCGAGTGGTGCACCGGGTGGAACGCGCTCCGCTGTCGATTTCGGCAACAGCATTTTGACGGGAGGAAACGGAGATAGTCTCGAAGGTGCTAATTGGCGGATGGAGTTTGTCTTAACCCGGACTCTGAAATCTGAAGAAAACGAACTGTCAGTCATTCTTCCGACCCTATCTTGGCTATCGCAGGATACACAGCAACGCGTGGAGAGGTCAGTACCTGGCAAGTTGCTGTTTTTTGCTTGGCCATATCGATTGGAAACTCGAGTCGAGGGGAGTAGCTCACTGGTCGCGATGCCTCCTGATCGAAGTTTGGGTAGAGGGCCTACGGAGCGGTGGGGAAGCGGAATGGTTCCCTACTTCCTTCAGTATTTGATTTCCGATGGCATGGAGGCTGCAAAATGGGCCGGTACGCGTGTACGTAAGGGAGTTTTTGTAACGGCGGACGTAACGGCATCGATGCACGTTAAGAAAATGAACACTGAATGGAGTGTTTTGTGGAATGCGAGAGCTTTTGGTTCTCGTCCAGAATCTTTGATTGTTCGGTTTCCAATATCGAATTCTGCGATAGCGGGGGGTACCACTCTGGATAATGTGCCTTCAATCGCAAAAGTGGAGTCTCCTGAGTTCTATCTTGACGGCAATCGATGCGAAACGACTTGGCAAGAGCTGCCTGAGAAGCAAGACTTGCAAGAGAGAACAGAGCGGATCGCGCAAGTTCAGTTGCCGCCGCTCTCTCCTGACGGCGAAAATCGAATGGACTTTTTGTTCGAATGCCGATTTCAAACAGATTCTTCGTTACTAAATTTCGATTCCGAACGCGCTTCGCTAATGCTGGAGCTTCCCTCGGTCGGGACGGAGCGAGCACAGGAGCGATGGGTTATCGATTCAGCGAATATTAGGCTTCAGGCTGACGCCGAGTTGGGTTGGCATTTTCTGGAGGGCAATTCCGATGGAATCGTGGCGATGGATCCTATTTCTTTGCGTAGTGAAGTGCAATTACACCGAACAATTGATTCGAACGGCGAAAATGTTCACATAGAGGGAGAGTGGATTCAGACGATTGTCAACGCATTGGACCAACGGGATCGCTACGTAGTCCGTTTTGAAACAGAAGCAGAGAGTATCAAAGTTCGCATAGACGATGTATTGAAACGAGATGCTGATTGGATTTTGAATGGGCAAAGAATCGCAAACCGGGTCGAGCTGGATGAGCCAGGAGTGGCAATCGTTATGTTGCCAGATGAGACCACGACCCAGCAAGAATCAGTTGCCCGACCGAAAAGAAACTTTGTTTTGGAAGTTTTTCTCTCCGAGCGTGCACCGCGCGGTTGGTGGCGAAGTGTAAAGCCTTTAGGGACTCGCGCTGTCGGCTCGACAGTCCCTAGTGCTTTGGTTTGGCAAGTGCTGGTTCCGCGAACCGAGTACTTAGTTTGGAATTCCCAAAGTCTCTTCCCGGTTTATCAATGGCGTTGGCAAGATGTGTTGTTTCGTCGAGTCGGGAGTTTCTCTCAAAGCGATCTTGAGCTGCGTTTTGGGGCTACGGAGCAACCGATTGTTTCCCAACAAGTGAACCAATATGACATGACAAGTCTCGCATACGATGCAGATTTGCAAGCCACTTTTCTTCCGAGCGCGTTGGTTTGGCTACCCGCTTCGCTGTTTGTACTCGGTTTAACCGTCCTTTTGAAAGATCAGCGGTGGTTACGTAAACCTTGGCTATGGGGTGCTTTCCTGTGCCTCTTTTTTCTCTTCTCTCAGTTGGCTCTCGATGTGTCACTGCTAGTGTTCCAGGCAGCATTGGCCGCCGTTGCACTTGCTGTTTTTTATAGTCTGATCCGTTGGGTTCTCGACCGCAGAGCAAGACGCCGCAGCGTATTTGTTAGTCGACAGTACAATCCTGCTCCCGCAACGAACTCGAAGGCCAGTATCGGAAAGCGAAATATTCCGAGCTCTGTGATACTTCGCTCTACCGTTGCTGCTGAAGGAAAGGAAAATCCATGATTGGATTTGCCTTCCATTCAAAAAACTCTGACTTCATGAATTTAACGGTGCTCAAGGCCGTTTGTGGTGGCTTTGTCTTGTTATTCGGTCTGCTTTATTCAGCGATCTGCTTAGGGGTTCAAGTCCCCGAGTCTACGAACCAGGGAAGTGTAGATGAAGCAAAGCAAATTGATGCTTCGCAGACGCCTGGGTTGGTATCTAAAAGTGATTCAGCCAAGTCTAGGGATGGAAGTTCGGTTGAACTAGTGGAATCACGTCCGATACGTCGTATCTTTGTTCCTCAATCCGAGTTGCCCGAGTTGACCCTCGACCGTATGCGTCCGATTGAGCTCGATTTTTTTCCCCCCCTGTTGCAACGTTTGTCAGAGGGTGCGGTAGCAGCCACGGGGAATAAAGAAGTCGTGGGTGCTTCAACAATTCAGTCGCTCCATGCGTTCGCGCGTCTAGTTGGGAGAGACTTTGTTTCGGACCGAACACGACTACGTTTTCATCGGGAATCGTCGCGAACCGGCCAAGTAGTACCGAGACGAAGACTGACTCCTTGGAATCTAGCGATCGATGATTTCTACGAGTCAAGCAATGGTGGGATTCGCGTTAACAACCAAAGTGGACCGAGTTCTGGTATCAGTGGTGAGGGGCGGGGTAAGGGAGATGGTTCAGTCTTAGTGGCGAAGCCCAGTTTATGGGTGCACGATGACACAGGGGGACCTTGGGTTGATGCATCAAAATCCGAACTCTGGACGGATTGGTCTTTGCGTCCTGAGTCCGAAGCTGGACCGAATCAGTTGCGATATCGATTGCGAGTACCGAGGTCGGTCGATGGATGCTTGGTTTTGCAATTACCAAAGCGTGCGAAGGTTGAGTCGTCGGATGTCGCCACTGTGAAATTCAATGACTGGAACGATGTGCTGGCGAGATTGGATAATTGGCCGGACCGAAACCCCGTGTATGCAAACCCAACGCCGAGTGGAGTGGATGCAGCTTTTTGGGGTGTGGAACTGAGCGGAAGATCCGAAATATCGCTGACCGTAGATCTAGGGTCAAGTGATTTGCGATCGAGTGTCGCATCCCCCTCCGAGCAATGGGGAGTTGATCGGCTGATTACGAAACAGGCGATTCAGTATTCACTCGGAGGCGGCGATCTTAGGGTCCAGTATGAGTGGGAGTGGACGGAACCACGAGGAGAATTAGCACCGCTTCGATTGGAAATGCCTGAGGGTTATAAGTTGCGATCCCTTTCATTAAATGATCGCGAGGTAGCGGTGAAGGCGGATCGAAAAACGTTGGAGATCGATGTTCAGCAATCTGTTGAACGAGGTTCTTCGCAAAGATTTAAGATGTCTGCTGAATTTCTCTATCGTTTACCGAAGGAAGATTTGCACGCCCAGGGAACGATTCGGGTTCCTCCGGTTTTGAATCGTAATGGATACGTATTAGCCGGGACATCCATTCTTCAGGACGGAGCGAGATCAGAGTTTCTTGCCGTTCGACCTGCACAGGGACGATTGGAATCTGCTCGACGCAATAGCGAAGGCACCCAACGACTCGAATACAGCTGGTTTCAACAACCACCTGCGATGGATTTTCAGTGGCGCGAACGAGTTCGTACAAATCGCTACGAATCCATGACCCGTATCGCGACCGAAGCAGGTCGAGTACAAGCCTTTGTTCGTCTACGAGCTTATTTTGAACCACATTCGCCAGTCTGCGTTCTTGATTTACCCGACGGATGGGTATTCGATTCGCAGTCACTTGTGCTCAAGCCACCTCGGTTCGCAAATGAGAATCGAGTCATAGAAGAAGTCAAAGGTCTGGGAAATAACTCACTTGAAACAAGTGTTGTTAGCAGTCCTAAGAAACTACGTATCGAACATCCTGGAACTTCCAATGGCGAAGTAAATTTGGAGTTTCGATTGTCTCGCACCTTGTCTACTGGAGACGCGTTAAGACTTGCTAAAGAACCATGGATTGAGATCTCAGGGTGGGAGTCAAACAACGTGGTTGTGGTTGAGTCCACTGGATCAAGGTCGATAGATATCGATGGCCCCATGCGAAATTGGTTGTTCGCAGAAGAGGATCTGCCTGCCTGGGAGAAAGAGGCTCTCCCTAGGATCGGGAAGTACGTTCTTTTGCGGGTCGATCACGGACGTTTACCTCCGTTGATTGTACGCCCCGAACGTGAATTGCAGTCACTCGACTTCGAATCGCTCGTCAGGCATTCCGGAGCTGAACTTTGTGTCGAACAT
>JBEICB010000411.1:0-2118 GCA_040373655.1 Pirellula sp.
ACCCGCATGCTAGGTGGTGTGGTAAGGATGCCCTGCAACGGGCATCCTTACTAGATTTATTCCCGCCAATTAGTGTGGAACGGAATCATTGTGTGCCATCCTGCTTGAGCACGAGCTCGGACATCGTCGTAGTGTTTCGGCAACTCTGACAACGCCTGTGGAAGAAATATAAGCAGCTCGCTTCGAACCAACTCAAAATTAGTTGGTGTTAGGTCATATTGTCCGGGTGCATCAGGGACTAAACCTGTAATCCTGCCCATTCCTGTCAAAGCGGGCTTGCCATCCTTCATTGGGATGTCAGCAAATCCAACGCGGATATTGACGTAGAATGTAACTGGGTCATTTGAAGAGTTCCAGGACGATGACTGAAACTCCACTGCCTGCATGACCTTGCCCAATTCGCGATGAAAGTGCTGCCGCTCCTTCCTGAAACCGTTCGGCTTGAAGTAGGCGACATGTAATTCGGCAACCAAACGCTTTAGCGATTCTTGCATGGACGAAAAGGGCCTAAAGTTTCGATTCACCCAGCGGCGGGATGGATCATTGATTTGTCCGCGCACCTTATCGCCGCTTTGGTGCAATCGTTGGTTCGCCCTCTTCGTCGTCACGGTCTTCAGAGGCCGCTCGATTACCGACGGATGACGGATCAATCATCCACACGAGTATACCGATCACGCCAAACAACGTCGCGAGTATCCAGGTGACAATCGGCAAATAGATGTGAAGACCACCAACCGCGCGGACTCGCTGCTCTACGGAGTAGTCAGGCATAGAGTACTCGGTTTTGATAGCCTCTAGGCGCTGTTTGTCGATCAATTGGTACGCTTGAAATTCGTGTGCCGTTGCCATGCCGTGTGCATCATGGATCGCACGAACAAGCGTTGGCAATAACCACGACAGGACAATTCCGAGAATGCAGAGTAACAGTGCAGGTATGCGATACTTCAAGCAGTGAAGACTCCGTGACTACAGCCGACAAAAGCGCTCGATGGGCGCACGACCGGCATCACCGAGCACGAGCGGATGACTCAACGCAAGTCAAATCGGCCGATCGAGTGCTTGGCGGCATCGTTTGGTTAGCGTATTAATTCTGGCTCAAGCCTCGCCTAAGCCAGGGTTTCGCTATCGGCCACCAATACGATTCGATCCAATCGTTGCCAATAGGAGTAACTTTCTCTACATCCCAGCCAACTTCCAGAAGCGTGAAAAACATCGATTCTGCGCATTCGAAATTGCTAGAGTGAACGATCGTATGAAATCGAGGATATTGTGTCGCAAGAAATCTTGAAACCTCTCTGCCATCACCAGGGTCGTCTTCATATTCACTTTCCCGAATTAAGTCGTGATCGAGGGAAATCAAGTATACGTCTTGCAATACCGTACAATACGAGTCAATGAAGCTGCTGGCTGTGCGATAGCAAAGCAATCCGCAGCCATTCGCCGCAAGTATTGACTCAAAACGACCAATGCGATCTGAGTCGTCCTCGAGCATTAAGACAATCGGTTTTCTGTTCATTGCACACTCGCTTTAACGTTAATTGTCTTCCCAAGGAGTTTCTGCTCCATCAGAGATTTCCATACATTGTTGATTCAGGCAACTCCCAACTTCTGGCAGGGTTTCAGGCGTGAATTGATAGTGACACGAGAGGTTGTTGTACATGGTGACAACTCCGTTTTCAATAGTTATCTCTCCCGCACCAATCACAAGCTCGTCACCTCCTAGAACATCAGGATGGTTGTGCATACGGCCCAAGGCTTCGACTTAGCTGCCAAGCTACTGAGACTTGGAGCAAGAGACTTCATTTCAAAGCCATTCACGGATCGAGGTCGCAAGCTCACTAAGATCATCCAAGGCGTGTTGTCGACATCGGAAAACGAGCCGGAACCACAAACCCATGTGTCCAAGGTGGCCGAAACGGTAGTGCCGTACACCGAACCAACCAATGATTCCGGAGAGTTCGCGGGAGGTGAGTTAGTGATCGAGAAAGATCGGATCACTTTGTGTGGCCACACCGTTATGTATACGGCGCGTTCGAAGCGGATCGTACGAATCCTCGAGGTTCTCAACCAACGCACGCGTGTGGGGGCGTGGGTGGCCAAGAGTGGCCCAGAACTGGC